>CALVVZ010000112.1 GCA_944364075.1 uncultured Clostridia bacterium | reverse complement strand
CTGGTTGGCCGAAGGTGCCTTCTCGAAAAAGTGGTGAAAACCACTTTTTCGACACGCTGGGGAACCGGCGTAATATTGGTTCTCCCTTTTCTCAATGAAGCTTCAGTCCAGCATACGTAACCGTGTTTTTTCTACCAGATACGCTGCGAGATGCATGCTGCAATCGGGATCAATTTCTTGGTGTTGGGTCGCAATCATACGCTCCCTAGCCGTTTGGCTTCCCAACAGGCGTGCGGTCTTCTCCGTAAGTTCATCCAAGGATCGGGCATACAGCGCTAACCCCGTGCGTTCAAAGAACGCTGCGTTCGCTGTTTCGCATCCATGGATTGGGTGAACGATTACCATGGGTGTACCGATGGTCATGGCCTCCGTGGTAGTCAGTCCGCCCGATTTTGTGATCAGCACATCGGCGGCCGCCATCAGATCATACAGGGGAGTCACCCGTCCCAGGACATGCAAACGCTTGTCGGAGCCAAGCAGCTCCTCCGCTTGCGCCTTTGCTGTGGCATTAGACCCGCAAACCAGCGTGAGCCTGGCATTGTCCGGCAGGGAAGGCAGCAAGCGGCTGACGATCCTGGGAAGATTACCTGCGCCCATGGACCCGCCTACCAGCAACACATGCGGCGTTTGCGGGTCCATACCGATCTTTCGCTTGGCCGCCGCACGGTCTGTGCAGGGACGGCAATCCATGCTTACCGGTATGCCGAAGGGCATCAGGATGCCTTCCGGTAGCCCTTTCTCACGGCACTCTCTGAGCATGGCCCGGTGACTGACGCATAGTACGTCGGGCCTGATATCTTCCAGAAAGGGTATAAAAGTATAATCCGTCATCACCATGGCGAAGTACCCCTTGTACTGCCCATGCTTTCGCAAATGCGTAACGGATTGTCCGCCAAACAGATGTGTGCAGATAATCATATCTGCTCCATAGTCGGCAATTTTTTTCGCCATGCGGAAAGCGTAAGCGCTGTTCATCAGATATACGGGGGACTTTATACGCGGCGTGCTGATTGCCTGGCTGAAGCGGTATATCTTGCCAAATCCTTCGGGATAATGCTGCACCAGCTTTACATCCCCTCCGGACATGACCCGGGAAAGCCATGCGCCGCCGAATGCCACGCAATCCATGACCTGCGTCTGGACGCCGTGAGCTTCCAACGCCTGCCGGATGGCCTCCGCCGCCGCATCATGCCCTCCGCCCGTATGAGTGGAAAAGATCAATGCGCGCATCGTCCATTCCCCCAGCTCTCTTCCAGCATCTTCTCCATCAGTCCACAGCTTTCCGTTACGATGCGCAGACAGGGACGCCGGTCGTAGTATGCCTGCGTGCGTGCCTCCGGCTGCGGTTCGCAGGCCCGTGCCGGAATGCCAAGTAATTCCGCACACTGATCCGTTCCAAAGGTTTCGCAAAACTTGCGCCGCACTGCCTGCACCTGGGCATAAACTTCCGCGCGCCGTTCGGTTCCGGCACCTTCCGAGCCAAAAAGCGCACCACACAGCATGACCAGAGCAGAGTATGCGCCGCAATTTTGCCGCAATCGACCCATACCGCCGCCAAATCCCACGGCAACCAGCGCGGCCTGTTCCTCCGTCAGGCCCAGCAAATCTGCAAATGGCATCAGCACGGATTGTGCGCAATTATATCCAGCCAGAAACAGCTCTCGCCCCCGTGCCTGTCGCTTTGTCATGGGTATCTCTCCCCTTTATCCGTTACTGGGTAATCTGTACCGTCGAACGGAATTTGTCATAGACCTGATCTACATAGGTGTCACGATATCCCCGAGGATAGGTGATGTGAACGGTATACAGGGTTTGATCAATGCAGGTAGCATGTACGCGCCCCGCCGCCTCTGCCCCAGAGGTAGTCACAGCGGTATAGTTGGCATACACGCCATTTTTGCCCAACAAGGAACGCTCCGCCGTAAGCGATTTACTAAAGGAACTGAAATTGCCGCTGGCACCAATGGTTTCCAGCATCTGTTTGACTTCCTTCGCCAGGTCATTGGAATCATACTGACTGCCGACCGTTGTTACGCGAACAGTCATCACGGAAGTATATTCCGGAACCGCCTCGTTGGCAGGCTGGGTAAGGATATACGTATCCGCCGACGTATCGTCCACAATCCATCCAGCCGGAGCCTCGAAGGTAAGGTGCAGCTTGGAAGCGTTATACGTCTGATAGGTAAAGGTAATGGGCGGCAGGGGCGTAGGCGTAGGCTTATCGATAGGGTCAATAACCACCGGCGAGGCGCCGGCATATTGGCTATTTACCGTTGGTGCGACCGTAGGTGTACTCTGCTCCACGATAGGCGCATAGGTATTGTCAAATACACTGCCACTCAAGGGCGGTTCGCCTTCATCCTCTTCGGCCGCAGGATCATATGTCCCGTCATCAAAATTGATCAGCTCATCCACCAGCGATTCACCCTGCTTATCCTGCGCAATGGTAGGCGCTTCCGTCGTAACGGTATTGTTGTAGTTTTGCGCCGCCTGCGTAGTGATTACGTCAAAACGTTCGTTTTGATTCCCGCCGGAGCACGCGGCCAGCATTCCCACACAAAGAATCAGGCAAAGGACCAGCATCAGCCTTTTACGCATGTTCAAACCTCCCTTGATTAACCACAGTGGTTTCTATTGATTGCAACGATATACCACCGCAAATTATTCCTCGTAGCGAGGATGATACAGCCGCCGCTCCAGACTCCAGATTTTCTCCGAGAAAGCGCCCTGCGGGACGCGCTGCATAATGGACTGCATTTCGTTCATGCGTGCATCCAGCAGGTCAATCCAGTGAAGCGCTTCCGCTTCGGGAAACATGGGCATACGCGGGGAACCATATTCCGCTTCCCCATGGTGGCTGAGAATCATGTGTTCAAGGAGTAGCACGATCTCTCCCTCAACACCTACCTGCTGCGCAGCCAGGGATAGATGCGCCACGCCTCGTACCAGATGGCCAATGAGCAAGCCGTCCCGGGTATAGTCGCTGACATTGCCCATTCCATCGCTTTTCATCTCCTCGATCTTGCACAGATCGTGAAGAATCACGCCTGCCCGTAGCAGATCTCCGTTCAGAAAGGGATAGGCAGCGATAATGTGTTCCGCGGTGCGCAGCATACCGGTGGTATGATGCAAAAGGCCGCTGCGCTCCGCATGATGTAGGCGTTGGGCTGCCGGGAAATACATGAGCCGTTCCCCCGCCATTCGCAGCATTTCCATCACCAGCTTACGCAGATCCTCCCGCTGGAAACGTGCCACCGTGTCGACGATTTCTTGGTACATATCTTCCGGTTTTTCCGGAGCACAAGGTACTAGTTGGCTCAAATCTACCGGATCCTCGGGCGTGGCAGCACGTAAACGTTCCACGCGAAGCTGGATGCGCCCGTTGTATTCCTGCACCAGTCCCCGAACCTTCACCACGGAGCCCGCAGGCGGCGGCGCCACATTGCCATCCCACATTTTGCAGTTGATTTCCCCGGTGCGGTCGGCAAGATTCATGTCCAGGTAACGGCTGCCATTGCTGCCCGTACGCTGATCGCTGGAGCGGACCAGCAGGAAGCCTTCAAAGCGAAGGTCCTTGACCAGCTGGTTGACGGTGTAGGTTTCCATAGAGAACAGTTTCCTCCTTTTACGCCTTCTCAGAAGGGCGCATCGCTATATCCGCCGCCTTGCTCAGGCGCCAGGTTGGCGTAGGTGGCGAACTCGCTCAGCCAGGCTACCTTTACGGTTCCAAGGGGGCCGTTGCGCTGCTTGGCCAGGATGATTTCGCCTACATTTTTTTCCTCGCAGGCCGGATCGTAATACGCTTCCCGGTGAATGAACATCACCACGTCCGCGTCCTGCTCGATGGAGCCCGAGTCACGCAGGTCGCTGAGCACAGGACGCTTGTCTACCCGCGCGGTCGCGGCACGGGACAGCTGTGCGCAAGCGACCAACGGCACCTTGAGTTCCAGGGCAATGGCCTTGAGCTGACGGCTGATCTCCGAAACCTCCAGCTGACGGTTCTCCGCCTTGGAATCGCTGTGCATCAATCCCAGATAGTCCAGCACAATGAGATCCAGCCCCTTGTCCATCATCAGCCTGCGGCAGCGGCTACGCAGCTGGGATGGCGTGATCCCTGCCGTATCGTCGATGTACAACGATGCGTTGGACATGGGACCAATGGAACGGGCCAAGCGCATCCAGTCGTCGCCGTTCATGGTACCGGAGCGCACCCGCTGCATATCCACCCGGGCATCGGAGCAAAGCAAGCGCATGGCAATCTGCTCTCTGGGCATTTCCAGGCTAAATACCGCCACGCTCTTCCCCGCCGTTAGCGCGGCATGTCCGGCGATATTCAGCGCCAGGGAGGTTTTGCCCATGGAAGGCCGCGCGCCTACCAGAATCAGTTCGCCTCCGTGCATGCCGGTCAGCAAGTTATCCAGCGCAACAAATCCCGTAGGCACGCCGGAAACTCTGCCCTTCAAACGGCTAAGCTCCTCGATATTGGCGTAGGTGTGATACAGCACCTCTTTCACATGCACCAGCGATTCGCCGCTGGTTCGGTGCATAACGATATCGAAAATGGATTTTTCCGCATGGTTCAGGGTTTCCTGAAGCGGATTCTGCTGGCTGTAACACTCCTGGGAAATGTCGTTAGCCGCACGGATCAATTTACGCAGCGTGGACTTTTCCAGTACAATACGAATATACGCCTTTACGTTGGCGGTGGTGGGTACATACTGGCTCAGTTCGATGAGATAAGCTGTACCTCCCACACCTTCCAGACTTCCACGGCGGCTCAGCTCCGCATCCACGGTCACCAGGTCCACCGGGCTCTGGCTGCGGTGCAGCTGTATCATGCCGCTGAATATTTCCCGATGGGCGGGAGTGTAAAAGTCGGCGTCCTCCAACTCTTCCGCGGCCTGAAGCACTGCGCCGCTATCCTGGAGCATGGCGCCCAGCACGCTGCGTTCCGCCTCCACGCTGTTGGGAGGCGTGACGCCCCGCAGTTGCAGGCTTTCTTCCATGTCTCCACCCCCTCGTTTCTACTGCCGGAAGCTTACTTGCTTTCGGCCTTCACGCGCACAATCATGGGCGTGGTCACGCCGCTGTACAGCCATACGCTCACATTCACATCCCCCACCTGACGGATGGGGTCGGGCAATTCGATCTTGCGCTTGTCCACCTTCACGCCATGCTGCTTTTCCAGCGCCTGGGCGATCTCCGCAGAGGTGATGGAGCCGTACAAGCGCCCCTTTTCACCGCAGCGCACAGACAATTCAATGACCTTCCCCTTCAACTGAGCCGCTTTCTTCTCTGCCTCCGCGCGGCGCTCCGCCTCCCGGGCGGCTTCCGCGGCGCGCTTGCGCTCAATCTCCCGTAACGCACCGGGCGTGGCTTCCATGGCCCACTTCCGCGGGAAAAGGAAGTTGCGCGCATATCCGTCGGATACGTTCACGATTTCGTCCCGCTTGCCATGTTCCTTCACATCCTGGAGCAGAATAACCTTCATGACGCTTTCCTCCTGGCATTCACTGCGGCGCGGCGGCAATTCCGCGCTTACATGATTTTTCATTTTATTGTATAACAGGAACCCCAAAAATGCAAGCAATTCCGCCCGTTACCGGGAAACTTAAGGCCCTGCCGTACCGATGATCCGAAACTATCGTCTCCATCATTCGAAGGACGCAAAGCGACGCCTTCCATGCCCTGTACAGGACGGAAGGCGTCATGAGAAGTCGGCTTGTTTTCCGGCATAGAGACGTTGGATTATTCGGCCTCCGAAGCATAGATAATATCTTCCCGCAGACGGTATAGCGTAGCGCCGCGGGTCTTCTTGCAGAAGCACTCCGCCCACCACTGGATGGATTTCTCCTCGTCAAACTGTACGATACCGTACCGTATACCATCCACACGTTTACCCCGCATGTTGGAATCCATCCAATGCACCGTATCCGTCGCCGGATCATAGTCGGAGATCATGATGGCGCTGTGGGCGCCAGTGCCATATTCATACTCGGCACTCATCTGAAAAAAATCGCCCTTTTGCACCTGACGCATAAACGCCAGCGCCAGTTCCATGTTCTCCTCTTCGCTTAATTCCGTATCATAGCGGAAGGAGGCCGCTTCGTAAAAAGGATTCCCTTCCGAAGCAGGGATGTCTTCCCAGGCGAGTCCATAGCTGTACGGCTTGCACTCCGCAGAAGGAAGGTTATTGGGTATCACCAAGGTTGTGTCAGGATATTCCGCCATACGGAAATCGTCCCGGTTCTGCCGGAAAAGATAGACCGTAAAGTTCTTGCAGACGTAGATGTCCTCCGCATAATGGGCGCGTTGCGCACGTCCGCCAGTTTCCTCATACTTTTCCTGACCCAGTGCGATGATCCGATCGATCAGATCATCCCGTGGGGTGTATTCCTGGGGTTCTTCCACTGCGATCACATCGTCGGTCACTTCCTCAACCGGATCAGGGTCAGGGATTTCCTGACCATCCGGCAGAAGAATCACATTTTCCACAATGCTCCAGTCTTCATCCTCCGCTTCCTCTGCCATGGCAGGATGCAGAAACAGAAGCAGCGCCACTGCCAGGCAAAGCCATTGCTTGGCCTTCATGGAAACGACACCTCCGTTACTTCTTCGGCACAATCTCGATCCAGTAGTCGTCCGGGTCATGAATAAAATACACGCCCATACCGGGATTTTCGTAGCAAATACAGCCCATCCGCTGGTGACGGGCATGCGCTTGTTCAAAATCCTCGGCAGTCAGACAAAGATGGCTTTCGTTTTCGCCGAGATTATAGGGCTGCGGATGATCACGCAGCCAGGTCAGTTCCAGACGAAAATCCGTATGGCCGTCCCCCAGAAAAAACAGCTTAAAACTATGGTCGCCGCTTTCTTTTTCACGCACTACTTCCAGCCCCAGTGCCTCCCGGTAAAAGGCCAGACTGCGCTCCGGGTCCGTGATATTCAGGTTGCAGTGATTGAATGCGAACATATCGGTTCACTCCTTTTATTCATAGGGAATCACGCCTGGCGACGTGGTTTCATGCAGCGCATTGATCTCCAGAATTTCCTTGGGGTCCCGGGGCGGCGCGCAATAGGGGCATGGCGTCAGCTCGTCATAGGGAGCCGTAAGCAGATCGCCCAGCGTAATTTCCGTCAGGGGCAAGTACTGGCTACGGACGCTGTCGCAGTTTTGATCGCTGTGGAAATAGCTGCCCCCGTCGGGGTTATAGTAAACCGGTTGAGAGAGATCGGGCATTTCCATCTGCCGGCCCGCATAGTCCTCCCAGATGACCAGTTTGGTTCCTACTTTAATGTTGTCCCACAGCCACATATGGTTGATACCCTGCTCGTTTTTCTGGCGCTGCACACGGATACAGCCATGGCTGGCGCGGCTCCCCAGCTTATACTCGGTATAACCGTAGTTTTTGGTACCGTCCGCGTTGAGAATATGGGGCACTTCATGAAGCAGGTCCCCGTCATTAAAGCGCAAGGCCTTGGCGCAGATCATATTGTCCGAGTTAAAATCCCCCACCCGAGATACGATGAGAAATTCGCCGGAACGCGTTTCATTATAGGGCTGCCGTTCATTGGCAAGGCCTGTGGAAACCAGCAGCGTAGAATAAAGATGGCCTTCCTTGAAAAGATACAGCTCCTGGGTCAGTTTGTCAATCACCATGCCGTAGGTCTGATTAGGCGTAACGGTGGTAAGCCGGTCTGTTTCAATGTAGCCGGTCGTAAAGGCATTCCAGTGCTTCACTGTACTGTCATGAAAGGAAGAAGAATACAGTTCGACCAACGACCAGCCGTTATCCAGTGTTTCCAGTACATGAACGGATTGGCTTTCGCCGGTCAGCATTGCGATGCCTTCCGCTTCCTTGTCAGGTTCCGCACGGATGATGGCCTGCTGCTTCTGGTCCATATCCAGCACGGTAACAGGTGCGGTCAGCATAGCCCATACGGCTTCCTCGTCTGTGATGTCCATGGGCGTACACCAATAACAGTTTTCATGGTTGGGATGGTATTCGCTCAGGTAAGCAGGCGTAATACTCTTGCTCAAATCGCTTACGCTCCCCGCCGCCTCCGCCAGCGTTACGGCAATATCCGCGCTGTTGTCATCCAGCACCAGGGAAAGAATGTAATCTCCCGGCGCCTGCTGTCCCGAGGCGTCAGTTCCATCCCACACAAAGGTGCCCGACCCGGCGCTCGCCATGGTTTCCGGAATCAGCTCTGCGCACGTTTCCCCCATTTCGTCATAAACCCACAGGCTCATCAGACCGTCATGGGGCAACACATAGGTGATGGTCAACGGTTCCTCCGCAGTAAAGGACGCGGAAGAAACCGAAATGGAAAGCTCGGCGCCTTCCCCGCAGGCCGGAGAAACTGCCAGACAGCATATCAGCATCAGCGCCATAATGCGCAGCCATTTGTTCATTGCCATACCATCCTTTGCTTATAGGAATACATTCCTCAGATTCGGGAAAATGTAGGAGTGACCGCAGTCCTCCGTATTGATGCATATCCGGCAGCCTCGCCGGCAAGGTTGATCCTGCTTGCAAACTCAATTCCTTACCAATTCGCCCGAATTTGTTTTCTCAAAAAAGCGGCGGCGCCACTTTTTTGACGCGCTGAGGAATACATTCCTATGTTAGAAGGATTTTTTCATGCTGTCAAGGGGCGCAGACGGATAACGCGCAAATGTTACACTTCCTTTTCTTTCTTTTCGCCGAAGTTTTGCTATGCCGTCCGGTATTTTTTTCCTGCATTTGGGCAAACTGTGCGTGTAAAAAAACCGGTCAGGGAGGGCATGAAAAACATGCGGTGTACTTGTATTCTTTGTGGTCAAAAGCACGTGGCTGGCTTGAGCATAGCCGGTTGTTTTATATGTTTTTCCTGTGAGCAGGCATTGCTGCGGCCCTATGCCGCCCGGCGATTGACGCGGGTGCGCCGGCTGCGGCTATTGCGCCTGTACGAGCGTTCCGGCGTGCTTTCGGAAACAAAATGCTAAAAGTGTCCCTTTTCATCCGCGTTCTCCGGCATTATACTAGTGCCAGAGGGAGGGTGAACCTATGCAAAACGATGTCTCCCGGATCATGGTAGAGATTGCGGTTCGTCAAGCGCTGAAAAACCGCTCGAAGCAGTCTTTTCGCCGTTCCCTGCGCACGCTGGTGGAATATGGCGAGCATTTTTCCAACGGTCCTTTTCAGAGTCAGTTTTTCGTCCTTGTGCAGCAAATGCTGCGGGACGAAAATCACCCTTATTATCTGCTTGCGGAACGGGCCTGGGCACAGGTGGACAAACGGTATCTGGAGCATTTCTGCCTTAATATGGGGTATGAAAGTTGGACCCGGGGCGCTGCTGTCATCCGTGCGCTGGAGGCAAAAATGAACTGCAACATTCCATGGTGCCTCGTCATCGAACGCACCAGGCCCACGGGTGAATCGCTGGCGGAAGAGCATATCTGCTCGCTGATGGAACAGGGCATGCGCATGGGTATTTTCACCTATTTTCTTGTGGACTGCCAGCTGGACGCAGCGCTGATCCGTCGTCTGGCTTCGTCGCATGGTGCCTGCGCCTTGATCTGTATTACGTTGGACTCGTGCCTGACGGAGGATGCGCTGACGCTTCTGGACGATGCCACCAACCTGATGCTTGCCCCGGTGCTGGACGGCGAAACCTTTCTTTCTGCTCCCCGTATGCGGGAACGCCGTCGCCTGTATGGCCTGTGCACGTCCTATGCTTCCCTGGCAGACGCTCAGCGCCTTGCGCAGGGCGACGGCCTGGCCTGCCCCGGCGATCCGGATTGCATGCTGCGCTTCTTCTTTCCGGCCGAAAACTGTGCCCCAGAGGTATGCAATGAAGTAGACACAGCGCTTCTGCGCCTGAAAGAGCATCCGCTGACCGCGCAGTTTCCCGTGGAACTGACGCAGGATCTGCGCCGCATCGATCAAATTATATCTACGGATGACTGCGCGCTTAGCGTGCGCCCCAGCGGAGAGTTCATGATCTCCTGGCCGGAAATCCCCACCGGACTTTATGCGCAGAGCACGTCCCTGGAGGAGTTGATCCGTACACGTCTGCAAAAAGCGTAACGGACCCGGCCAGAATTGTTAAGGGTTCAAACTGCTGACAAAGTATGCAGCCTCATCGCTTCTGCAAGCTGCTTCCATATCGGATATAAAAAAAGCCAATATCAACAGTTCGGGGCGCTTGCCGTTCATGGCAAACGCCCCGCAGCGTGTCGAAAAAGTGGTTTTTACCACTTTTTCGAGAAGGCACCTTCGGCCAACCAGAGGTC
>CALVVZ010000111.1 GCA_944364075.1 uncultured Clostridia bacterium | reverse complement strand
CTTTGGAAACCTTCGGTCCTCATACGCTATGAAATACTTGCAAGTTTGGGAACCTAAAGCTTCATTTTTCTTGCGGTCCCATGAAAAAAACGTACCTTTTTCAACAGTCTGGGGGGCTGTTTCCGAAAGGAAGCAGTCCCCTTAGCGTGTCAAAAAAGTATCTTGCCTGTTTTTGCAAGTTCAGTATAGCATGTCTGCAAACGCAGAGGGATTCGCTTCCGAAGGCGTCGCTTGCGGGAAACGATATAGTTTTGTAATATAATTGTAAAATTATTTTCAGAGAATGCCACAAAATCATAGACTTTACAGGTGGTTTGTGCTATGATGAAGTGACCGCGCCGGCATACATCCGCGGTGTGGACGGGAGAGAAAAATCATTGATCAGCGTAGTCATTCCTACCTATAATCGCAAGGAACTGCTGGTGCGCGCTGTGGACAGCGTGCTCGCCCAAACCTGGCAGGATTTGGAAGTGCTGGTGGTGGACGATGCGTCCACCGACGGCACCGAAGCTTATCTGGGGGAGCGCGTTACCGATTCGCGGGTGCGCTACCTGCGCCAGGAGCGGCAGCAGGGGGCCTGCGCGGCGCGCAACCGCGGCGTGGAAGAAGCCCGGGGCGCGTGGATCGCCTTTCAGGACAGCGACGATACCTGGCGGCCGGAAAAGCTGGCCGCGCAGATGAAGCAACTGAAGGAAAGCGACGCGGACATCGTGTTCTGCGCTTTCGCCAGGCACGCGTTCGGCAAGGAAACGCCCTATGTGTTTCCCCATGAAGGCGTGCCGGAGGGGCGGGTGCGTTATGAGGACCTGCTTTTCGAAAACCTCATCAGCACGCAAACCATGCTGGGCAAGCGGGAATGCTTCCGGGCGGAGCCCTTCGACGTGCGCTTTCCCCGCCTACAGGACTGGGAACTGGTGCTTCGTCTGGCCCGGCGGTACGACGTGCGGTACTACCGGCAGATACTGGCGGATGTGTACGAGCAGGCGGACAGCATTTCACGCAAGCCGGAAAAGGCGGTGCAGGCCCTGCGCATGCTCTACCGGATGCACCGGGAGAGCGTCAACGGCAGCGAACGCACCACGGACCAGATGCTTTTCGCCATCCGTTCCGCCTGCCGCCAGTGCGGCATGGAGGGCGGTGTGTGGCGGGATTATTTCTATGCGCTGACCCCGCGCAGGTCCTGCCGGGAAAACGCCAAGTACCTGGTTAAGGGCCTGCTGGCCCTGGGGCAATGCCGGAAAGGATAATAGCGCGGTACGGAAGAAGGAGGAAAAAGGCATGTTGCATGAGGGATGCAATACCGTAGCGGTGGCCGGTCTGGGCTATGTGGGGCTTTCCCTGGGCGTGCTGCTGGCGCAGCGCCACCGGGTACTGGCGGTGGACGTGCTGCCGGAGCGGGTGGATGCGCTGAACCGGAAGCGCTCGCCCATCGCGGATCAGGATATTTCAGCGTTTTTGAACCAGCGGGAGCTGGACATCACCGCGACCCTGGACGGGGACGGCGCCTACGCCCAGGCGGACGTGGTCATCATTGCTGCGCCCACCAACTATGACCCGGCCCAGAACTATTTTGATACCTCCTGCGTGGAATCGGTGATCGAGCAGGTGCTGCGGGTGAACCCGGAAGCGCTGATGGTCATCAAGTCCACCATCCCCGTGGGCTATACCGCGCAGGTGCGGGAGAAGTACGGGTGCAGCCGCATCCTCTTCAGCCCGGAATTTCTGCGGGAAGGCCGCGCCCTGCGGGACAACCTGGAACCCAGCCGCATCATTGTGGGCTATCCCGAAGCGCCGGCGGAAATGAAGGAGCAGGCGGAGCTGTTTGCGGCGATGCTCAAGGAAGGCGCGGAGACGCCGGACGTTCCGGTGCTGCTGATGCACTCCACGGAAGCGGAGGCGGTGAAGCTCTTCGCCAACACCTACTTGGCGCTGCGGGTGGGGTATTTCAACGAGCTGGACACCTTCGCGGAAATTCGCGGACTGGATACCCGCAGCATTATCGAGGGCGTGTGCCTGGACCCGCGTATCGGCAGCTTTTACAACAACCCTTCCTTTGGCTACGGCGGCTATTGCCTGCCCAAGGATTCCAAGCAGCTCCTGGCCAACTATGCCGACGTGCCCAACAACCTGATTCACGCCATTGTGGATACCAACGCCACCCGCAAGGAGTTCGTGGCCCGGCGCATCCTGGACAAGGCGGGCTGGCCGGAAAAGGCGCGCCCGGTGGTGGGCATTTACCGCCTGACCATGAAGAGCGGCTCGGACAATTTCCGCCAGTCTGCCATTCAGGGGGTTATGCGGCGCCTGCAGGAGCGCGATGTGGAACTGCTGATCTATGAGCCTACCCTGACTCAGGATGCTTTCCAGGGCATTCGCTGCTGCCGGGAGCTGGACGCTTTCCTGGCTGCCTGCGACGTAATCGTGGCCAACCGCATGAACAAGGAACTGGAACCTGCCAAGGACAAGGTCTATACCCGGGACCTGTTCTCCCGGGACTGATACGAAGCTGACGGAATTGGGGCTGATAGGGTGAAGCAATTTATTGTAGATGTCAAGTTGACGGTGACCAACTGCATCCGGTACCTGCCTCTGCTGGGCAACCTGATTTCCCGGGGCCTCAAGCGCAAGTACCGGCGCAGCATTCTGGGCTATGTGTGGTGCGTGCTCAACCCCCTGCTGGTGATGCTGATTATGAACTTTGTGTTCTCGCACATGTTTTCCAGCAGCATTACGAATTTCCCCGTGTACCTGTTTTGCGGGCGGATGATGTTTTCCTTTATTACGGATGCCACCGGCGCCATGGAAAACTCCATCCTTTCCAACGGTGCGCTCATGCGCAAAACGCGGATTCCCTACTATATCTTTCCCATGTCGGCCTTTTGCACCAGCGTGGTAAACTTTCTGTTCTCCCTGGTGGCCTTTGCGCTGGTGCTGCTGTTTACGGGTACGCCGCTGAGCGTGCATGTGGCGGCCTTCCCGCTGGTACTGCTGGAGATGTTTGCATTTTCCTTTGGGCTGGGACTGTTCCTGGCGCAGGCGAATGTGTTCATTCGGGATGTGAACTACCTCTATGCGGTGTTCATCACCGGCTGGATGTACCTGACGCCCCTGTTCTATCCCCTTACCAGCCTGCCGGAGATCATGCAGTACCTGATTACCTATTTCAATCCTGCCTGCTATTATGTGGATCAGTCCCGAGCCATTTTCCTCTATCACGCATGGCCGGACGGCGCGCTGCTGCTGCGCGGCGCCATTGCCGCGGCGGTGTTTCTGGTCCTTGGACTGGTCAGCTATGGCCGGGCCAAGAACGACCTGATCCTGTACGTGTAAGGAGGCGCGGATGATGAGCAAGGTGATCATCAGGCTGGAGCACGCCTCCGTGCGGTTCAATCTGGCCATGCAGAAGCAGCGGGGCATCAAGGAGCACGTGATGGGGCTGTTGCGCAAGGAACTGCTGTTCCAGGAATTCTTTGCCCTCCGGGACATCAACCTGACCGTGCAAGAGGGGGAAAGCTGGGGCTTTGTGGGCCGCAACGGCTCGGGTAAGTCCACCCTGCTCAAGCTGATTACCGGCATCCTGCGCCCCTATGAGGGCACGGTGCAGGTGAACGGCCACGTGGCGCCGCTGCTGGAGCTGGGCGCTGGATTTGACATGGAGCTGACGGGCCGGGAGAACATCGTCATGAACGGGCTGATCCTGGGCATGACCAATGCGGAGATCCGCGCCCATTTCGACGACATCGTGGCCTTTAGCGAGCTGGAGAAGTTCCTGGATGTGCCGCTGAAAAACTATTCCTCGGGCATGAAGTCCCGCCTGGGTTTTGCCATCGCCACCTGCGTGAGGCCGGACATCCTCATTGCCGACGAGGTGCTCTCCACCGGCGACCGGGCCTTTCAGGCCAAGTGCGAGCAGCGCATGCAGGAGCTGCTCAAGGACGGCACTACGCTGCTGTTTGTTTCCCATTCCCCCGGCGCCATTCGCAAGATGTGCAACAAGGTCATGTGGCTCAACGAGGGGCACGTGAAAATGGTGGGCGACATGGAAACGGTTATGGACGCGTACGAGAAGTAAAGGAGCAGGAAGCAAATGAAGGTTTCGGTGATCATTCCCGTGTACAACGGCGCGGACAAGCTGACGCGCTGCTTGGACAGCCTGCGGGGGCAGACCCTGCGGGACATCGAGATGATCTTTGTGGACGACGCGTCCAGCGACGGCACGGCGGAGCTGTTGGCCCAGGCGGCCCGGGAGGACGCGCGTATACGGGTAATCACCCATACTGAAAACCTCACCGCCTCCGTCAGCCGCAATGAGGGAATCCGGGCCGCCCAGGGGGAATACATCACCTTTGTGGACGGGGACGACGCGCTGCTGCCCCAGGCGCTGGAGGAGCTGGTGGCGAACATGGAGCGGGATCCTGTGGACGTGCTCCAGTTCGGCACCCAGGTGGTCAATACGGCCCGGGTCGCCCAGTCTCGTATTGACAGCAACCAGCGCATGCTGGAGCCCTACCGGCGCAGGCTCAAGGACCGGCAGGTATTCCTGGCCTGCTTCCGGGACAAGAAATATTCCTTCAATATCTGGGGCAAGCTGTACGCCGCGCCCCTGTGCAAGCGCGCCGTGGAGCATTTGACGGACCGGCCCATGGCCAAGGCGCAGGATGTGTATCTGTACTGGGCGCTGGCCTGGTTTGCCCGGAGCTACCGCAGCGTAAAAAAACGTTACTACCAGTATTATTTCGGGGACGGGCTCAGCGGGCGGCAATCCATCGGCCTGACGCAGTACCGCCGGGTGTGCGCCTGCAGCAAGGTTGCCGAAGAATTGCGGCGCTTTATGGAGATCCAGGACCCGGAGGGCACCTACAAGGCGGTGCTCAAGGATCGCTGCGATGCGCTGATTGCCTACTGCGTCAATGTGCTGATGGAGGATGTGGCGCAGGCGGACCGGCCGGAATGCTTCCGCATCCTTGCGCATGCCTGGAGCCTGGAAACGACCCTGGCCGAGCTGAGCCAGCGCTATCTCTACGATACCCGGCAGATCATCCAGGATACGGATTTCTTCCGTTGCCTGCCTGAACCCAAGGCGGGTCCGGTGAAGACCGTGGGCATGTACTATTACTCCATCTATAATGGCGGCGTGCAGCGCATCATGGCGGACCTGAGCTGGATACTCACCCGTCAGGGCTACCGGGTGGTGCTGTTCACCGACCGGCCTGCGCAGGCGGAGGATTACCGCCTGCCCGAGGGCGTGGAGCGCATTGCCATTCCCGACGGCAACGAGAGCTACGAAGAGCGGGCCAGAGCCTGGACCCGGGAACTGGCCGCCCATCCGGTGGATGTGATGGTCTACCATGCCTGGCTCAACCGCCTGCTGCTGTGGGATATGCTCCTGATCCGCCGGGCGGGAGTACGGTGCGTGATTCATACCCAGAGCATTGCCTTTGTGCCCATGATGAACATGATGAACATGGCGGTGTCCATGCCCTATGTCTATCGCATGGCCGACGGCATTATTGCCCTGAGCCGCACGGACCAGCACTACTGGTCCAAGTTCAACCCCCATGTGTTCCTGGTGAACAATCCCATGGACCCCGCGCTGCTCAAGCAGGGCGTCTCCAGCCTGGAGCACAAGCGCATCCTGTGGGTGGGGCGGCTCTCCGAGGAAAAGCAGCCCCTGGAAGCGGTGCGGATCATGGCCCGGGTGCATGCCCAGCATCCAGAGGCAAAGCTGTGTATCCTGGGTAGCAGCACGGACGGGGTCATGGAGGACAAGCTGAAAAAGCTCATCGCTTCCCAGGGTCTTAAGGATGTGGTGGAACTTCCGGGCTTCTCTCGGGAGGTGGGGCCGTACTACCTTACATCCGATGTGTTTTTGATGACCAGCGCCTACGAGGGATACTCTCTGACGCTTCAAGAGAGCAAATGCCTGGGCGTGCCCTGCGTGGCCTATGACATGCCGTATCTGGAACTCTTTCGCCTGCCGCAGGGCGGGCTGGTCAGCGTGCCCCAGCGGGATGCCCATGGAGCTGCCCAGGCGATCTGCCGCCTGCTGGAGGATGCGGACTACCGCCGGAGCATGGGTGCGGATGCCCGGCGCAGCATTCAGCAGGTGGCGCAGGTGGACCTGGGCGCGCGCTGGACAGAGATATTCGCCGGGCTGGATGCTCCGGGATGTGCGGAAATCGACCGGGACGGCGAGGAAAAGCTGATGCTGGAAACCTGGTACGGTTTTCTTACCGGCAACCGCTCCTCCAAGGAGGTAGGCGGGGTCATGGACGTGCGCGCCGTATACAGCGCCATGCCCTGGCTGCTGCGAAAGGTGGCTTTCGCCTGGCAGGTGCAGCATGATCTTGGCTGGAAGCGCCTGTTCAGCTACGCACTGGAAAAGATCAAACGGTGAAAAGGCAGGGTTTCGACCTTGGCAAGCACATAAAAATTTGGTACAATGTGGGAAGAGAATGCGGGTCCCATACGTTAAGTATGTGGTATAACCATCTCAGCAAGCATTAAGGAGGTAATCACATGTCTCGCGTGCACAACAAGTGGATTGCGCTGCTGTTGACGCTGGCCATGGTCTGCCTGTCCCTGGGCGGCAGCGTGGTGGCCAGCGCCGAGAGCAGCGTGGGCCAGGTGACGGGGCTGAAGGCCGGTATGGCTTCCTCTACCTCGATTAACCTGTCCTGGAATTCCATGGATGAGGCCAGCGGCTATCAGCTGTGGCGCTCCACCAGCAAAGACAGCGGGTATATTTCCATCAAGAGCCTGACGTCCAACACCACCAGCAACGGTTACGCCCTGGGCTACGGGGAAACCGTCTACTACAAGGTGCGGGCTTACCGGCTCACGGAAAGCGGCGACCGGGTCTACGGCGAGTTCTCCTCGCCCGTGTCCGTGACCAACAACTATACCCCGCCCAAGGCGCAGAAAGTCACTGGCCTGACCGGGAAAATGGCTTCCTCCACCCAGATCAGCCTGTCCTGGGACAAGCAGGGTCTGGTCAGCGGCTACCAGCTGTGGCGTTCCACCAGCAGCCGGGATAGCGGCTATATCTCCATCAAATCCATTACGTCCAACACCACCTCCAACGGGTATTCCCTCTCCGCAGGCGAGACCGTGTACTATAAGGTGCGCGCCTACGTGGATGTGAACGGGGAGCGGGTGTACGGGGAATTCTCCGATCCCATTTCGGTGACGAATACCGCGCCGGTTATCAAGGCGCAGAAGGTCACCGGTCTGAAGGGGTCCATGGCCTCCTCCACCAAGATCAACCTGTCCTGGGACAAGCAGGAAGGGCTGAGCGGCTACCAGGTGTGGCGCTCCACCACCAGCCGGGACAGCGGCTACATCTCCATTAAGTCCATTACTACCAACGTTACGGAAAACGGCTACTCCCTCCAGCCCGGCAAAACCGTGTACTACAAGGTGCGCGGTTATGTGATCAAGGGCGGGGAGCGGGTCTACGGCGAGTTCTCCGATCCCATCGCCGTGACCAACAGCGCCAGCAGCAAGGACCTGGTCAAGGTGCAGAACTTCACCGCGAAGCTGAACACCAGCACCGGCCGGGTGAACATGACCTGGACGGCGCAGTCCGTGGCCACCGGTTATCAGCTCATGTACTCCACCTCCCCCAATGGGGAGCTTAAAGGTATCAAGAGCACCGGCAAGAACATTTCTTCCGATTATACCGGCGTGACGCCCAGCGTTGGGCAGACCTGGTATTACCGCCTGCGGGCCTACTTTGACGAGAGCGACGGCAGCCGCACCTACGGCGAGTTCTCCGATGCCGTGGCGGTGACCAACAGCGGCACCACCGTGCAGGTGGGCAAGGTGACGGGGATCTCCGCCCGGGTGGCTTCCTCCACCCAGATTGCTTTGAGCTGGACCGCCCAGAGCGAAGCGGACGGCTACCAGCTGTGGCGCTCCTCCAACCGTGACAGCGGCTACATCTCCATCAAGTCCTTCGCCGGCAACAGCACCACCACCGGCTACACCCTGCAGGTGGGCGAGACCGTGTACTTCAAGGTGCGCGCCTATGTGGACGTGAGCGGCCAGCGGGTATACGGCGAGTACTCCGAACCCATCGGCGTCAGCCAGAACGGCACCGCCACCACCGTAACCCAGGTGACGGGCCTGACGGGCAAGATGCTCAACAGCAACACCATCAGCCTGACCTGGAACGCCCAGGCCGGTGTGCGCGGCTATCAGGTCTGGCGCTCCGAGCTGCCGGATAGCGGCTTCGTTTCCATCAAGACCATTACCACCAACACCACGGAGAACACCTATACGCTGGCCGAGGGCAGCTCCGTGTTCTATAAGGTGCGTGCGCTCACCGACGACGCCAGCGGCAACCGCATCTACGGCGAATTCTCCGAGGTGCTCGAGGTCCGCAACGGCGACCTGGTGACGGTGCCCGCGGTGGTCACGGGGCTCAAGGGCAGCGTCAGCGGCGCCAACGAGATCACCCTGACCTGGACCAAACAGGTGGGCGTCAGCGGCTACCAGATCTGGCGCTCCACGGATAAGGACAGCGGTTATATCAGCGTCAAGAGCATTGTTCCCAACATCAACAACACCGTGACCAACTTTGAGTTGGGCTTCAAGGAGACCGTATACTACAAGGTGCGGGCCTTCGTGGTAAATGCCGCGGGCGGCTATACCTACGGCGCCTTCTCCGAGCCGGCGGCCGTTACCAACAGCTCCACCAGCGGCGACCTGCGCAAGGTGACGAACTTTACCGCCAAGCTGGACGCGAACAGCTCCAAGGTATCCTTGAGCTGGACGGCGCAAGCCAACGCCACTGGCTACCAGCTCCTGTACTCCACCACCATCAATGGCGCGTACACGGGCATCAAGAGCACGGGCAAAAACATCTCCAGCGATACCACCGCGGTGATTCCCGAGCCCGGCAAAACTTGGTACTACCGCCTGCGGGCATACATTGAGGACGGTAAGGGCAACCGCATTTACGGCGAGTATTCCGACGCGGTGGAGATTTCCAACCTGGGTATCCCCCAGAACCTGAAGGTTGTCACGGCGACGGATAAGGCGTTCCAGTTGAGCTGGACCGCGGTGTCCGGCGCAACGGGTTACCTGGTCTACTACTCCACGGCGGAAAACGGCACCTATGCCCTGGCGCAGACCGTTACCGGCACCACCGTCACCGTCAATATCAGCAGCGCGCAGCCCAACACCACCTATTACTTCAAGGTGGGCGCGTACCGCATGGACGGCACGGTGCAGCAGCGCGGCACGGTGTCCGCTCCTGTGTCCGTAAAGACCGCTGACGGCATTGTCATCAACGCGGTGAACCACTACACCAGCGTGGACCTGAGCTGGAACCATGTGGCAGCTTACAATGGCTATGTGGTATACCGCAAGACGGCTACCGGCAGCTATGCGCTGCTGAGCGGGTCTCTGGGCTTCAACGGCACCAACTGGACCTTCACGGATACTACCGCGGTGCCCAACAACAGCTACATTTACAGCGTCGTGGGCTACACGGAGCAGGATGGCAACAAGGTTTACGCCACGGTGGGCACCTACGCCAAGGCTGTGGGTACTTGGCTGCCCGGCGGTACCATGTCCTCCGCCAAGGCCACCGCAGGTTCCAACAGCAGCGTGACCATGAAGCTGCGCTGGTCCGACAAGCTGGATATCAGCATCTGGGATATTCAGTACAGCACCCTGCCCACCACCGGGTTCACTTCTCTGATTACGGTGCAGGACCCCAACCCCGAGGTGGAACTGGAGTACCTCTCCTACGACTATACCAACTCCGTGCTGACCGCGGGCAAGACCTACTACTTCCGCGTGCGGCCCGGCGTGGTGAAGGATGGCGTTACCTACTACGGTTCCTGGTCCACGGGTATGGTGAGCGCTTATGTGCCCAGCATTACCGCGCGTGACATCACCGTGGGCAGCACCACGCAGTCCGTCCTGCTGTACGTCTCCAACGGCGGCAACCAGTCCATGGGCATCGGCGGCTCCGCGGTGTACTATCCCCTGGGCGCCAGCTACGGCGGATACAGCATGTCCGGCGCGGGCGGCACGGTGGGCGCCGGCAGCGCGGCCACGCTGACCTTCAATTATACGGACCTGGCGTCTCACTACCGCAACAGCAGCAGCAGTCTGAGCTTCACCTTCACCTCCGGCGGCTCCACCTACCGGGTGATCGCCACCGGTAGCGACAGCACGGCCTGGACGCTGGAGTAAATCACACACCGAATCGTTTCCTTTGCGGTAATGCCGCGAAGGAAACACAGGGGGATCGTCCTTGCGGGGACGATCCCCTTTTTACGCAGGGATGGAGCGGCTTGCGCAGCAAGACGCTCTCAGACTGTCAAAAAACCCCAGGGAGGTGTCGGAGGGGCCGCAGCCCCTCCGACTTTCATTCGTATCCGACGGCTTTG
>CALVVZ010000110.1 GCA_944364075.1 uncultured Clostridia bacterium | reverse complement strand
TTTTCATAGCGTATGGGACCGAAGGTTTCCAAAGGGCGACCGGAAAGCCCTTTGGTCGCGCCCGCAGGCGCGAAACCTTCTGCGTGTGCAAGAAGGCTATATATAACTTGCAGAAAAGATGAAGCAAAATACCTTGTCAACGGTCTGCGTGCTCGTGCTTTCACGGGCGCGTGCGCAAACAGGTGAGTGCCATGTAGCCCAGAAAGGCGCATTCGATCAGCACCGTTTGACCGTTATGGGTGGCCAGCAGCGCAAGCATGGGAACGCGCCATCCCAGGGACGCGGCTCCATACTGGTACGTCACCGTTGCCGCCAGCAGCAAGGCGGGAACCCAGAGCAGATACCCAAAGGGCTCCTTGCGTTTGCCTGCGCCGCTCAGGGGCAGCAGCAACGCCAATCCTCCGCCCAGGAGCAGCCCGCGGGCCACGTTGCTGAAAAAGCCCAGGTTGTCGAACAGGGGAAAGATTCGGCACAGCACCGCCGCTATCAGCAGAGGCACCAGCACAACCACTAATTTTCGGGTGAACACGGGGTATCCATCTCCTCACGCATGGTATCCAGCAAACGGCGTTCCTTGTCCGTCAAGGAAGCGGTTGCCAGCAGATCCGGCCGGAAGCGCAGCGTAGCCCGCAGCGATTCTTGCCGCCGCCATGCGCGGATTTTCGCATGATCGCCGCTGAGCAGTACCTCCGGCACCTCCATGCCGTTGATTTCCCGGGGACGGGTATATTGCGGATACTCCAGCAGCCCGTCGGAGAAGCTTTCTTCCTCGGGGCTTTCGCTGGACCCTAGCACGCCGGGAATGAATCGGCTTACGCAGTCCGTAAGCACCATGGCTGCTAGCTCGCCGCCGGTCAGGATGTAGTCGCCAATGCTGATTTCTTCGTCGATGCATGTATCCAACGCCCGCTGGTCCACGCCCTCATAGTGCCCGCACAGCAGCACCAGTTCCTCTTCCTGGGCCAACTCCCGTGCCTTGTCGGTGGTCAGGCGGGTTCCACGAGGGCCCAGGTAGATGCGTTTGCCTCGAAAATGCTCGCCGGTGGCTGCCGCCATGGCCGCCAGAATTGGCTGGGCCAGCATCACCATGCCCGCGCCGCCCCCAAAGGGATAGTCATCGGTGTTTTTGTGCTTCCGGTCCGAGAAGGGGCGAATGTCCACGCAGGTCACTTCCAGCAGGCCCTGCTCCCGGGCGCGGCCCAGAATGCTGGCGTTGAGCACGCTGTCGAACATCTCGGGAA
Source organism: uncultured Clostridia bacterium (assembly GCA_944364075.1). GTDB lineage: Bacteria > Bacillota > Clostridia > Christensenellales > Aristaeellaceae > Egerieenecus. The sequence continues at coordinate 9,222 of CALVVZ010000110.1, read as the reverse complement.
ATATGGTTAGTATCTTAATCTTCAAAGACAGCCACCTCGTCCAGGGCTCCGGCGTTGACATGAATGACGCGCTCCTCCACATCTACCTGGGGAAAGACGCGCTTGAGCGCCGGAGCCATCATGCTGCCCCGGGGCGTTTGAAACACATAGGTGTCCACCGAACCGTACTGTAGCACGTCCGTGAGCGTCCCCAGCTCCGCGCCGGATTCATCCACCGCCCGGCAGCCGATGAGCTCGCACACATAGCAGGCGTCCTCGGGAAGCTGGGCGGCATGTCCGCGGTCAATCCACAGCTGCGCCCCACGCAGGGCTTCCGCGCCGTCCCGGTCGGTTACGCCTTCCAGGGTGAGGTAGGCAAATCCGTCGTGTACCCGGGAGCAATGAGCTTTTCGGGGCAAGTAAGCGTCTCCCTCGCGCAGGTACAGCGTGGACCATTCCAGAAACATATCCGGGTCCGCCGCGTAGGGACGGACTTTCATCTCCCCCCGCACCCCCTGGGGGCTGAGTACTTCGCCAATCATCAAATAAGCCAGAGCCATGCGTTTTCCTCGCTTTTTCTACAGGTTATTTAACACGCTCTTAGCATATCACGAATGGGGAGGAACACGCAAGACCCGGCCCTTTTTCCTCTTGACAAAGCGTGCTTTGTGCCTGATAATGAATGTACGTACAAATCCGTTTTCAGCAAAGGAGGAACAATCATGGCGCGGGTTCTGCTTGACCCCCGTGTAACGGGAGCCAAAATCAACAAGAACATTTACGGGCATTTCTCCGAGCATCTGGGCCGGTGCGTGTATCAGGGGCTTTATGTGGGAGAGGATTCTCCCATTCCCAACGTGAAGGGTATGCGCACGGACGTGGTGGAGGCGCTGAAGAAAATCGGTATTCCGGTGCTGCGCTGGCCCGGCGGCTGCTTTGCCGATGAATACCACTGGGAGGACGGCATCGGCCCCAAGGCGGAGCGCAAGCGCATGGTGAACACCAACTGGGGCGGCGTGGTAGAGGATAACTCCTTCGGTACCCACGAGTTCCTGGAGCTGTGCGCGCAGCTGGGCTGCGAACCGTACATCAACGCCAACGTGGGCAGCGGCACGGTTCGGGAAATGGCCGAGTGGGTGGAATATCTCAACAGCGCGGGCGATTCCACCGTGGTGCAGAAGCGGTGGCGCAACGGCCGCAAGGACCCCTGGGGCGTGAAATACTGGGGCGTGGGCAACGAAAGCTGGGGTTGCGGAGGCAATATGCGTCCGGAGTACTACGCGGATGAATTCCGCCGCTATCAGACCTACTGCCGCAACTATGGGGACAACAAGCTTTACCGCATCGCCTGCGGACCCAGTGAGAACGACTACCGCTGGATGGAAGTGCTCATGGAGCGGGCGGGCAGGTACATGGACGCCATCACGCTGCACTACTACACCGTTCCCGGCACCTGGCAGCACAAGGGCAGCGCCACGGAGTTCGACCAGGAAGAATATGAGCTGACCTTGCGCAAGTGCCTGCGGATGGACGAGATCATCACCGGGCATGAGCAGATCATGAACCGCTATGATCCCAGCGGCCGCGTAGGTCTGATTGTGGACGAATGGGGCACTTGGTTTGATGTGGAACCTGGCACGAATCCTGGCTTCCTCTACCAGCAGAGCACCCTGCGGGATGCGCAGGTAGCGGCCCTGACGTTGAATATTTTCAACCAGCATGCCGCGCGGGTGGTCATGGCCAACCTGGCGCAGACGGTGAACGTGCTCCAGGCGGTGATCCTCACCGAGGGGGATAAGCTGGTGCTGACCCCCACCTACCACGTGTTCGAGCTGTACAAGGCCCATCAGGAAGGCTTGCTGGTGCCCGGCCATGTGGAGACGGACGAAAGCGCCCCCGGCGTATGCCGCCTGAGCGCTTCCGCTTCCCGCAAGGAAAATACGCTGACGGTGACCATGGCCAATACCTCCGCCACGGAAGCCTGCGAAGCGGTCATCTCCCTGAGCGGCACCAAGCCTGCGGCCGCAGCGGGCCGTGTGCTCAGCGGCGATATGCACGACAAGAACGATTTCGAGGCTTCTCCGGTGGCGATTCAGCCGCTGACGGGCATTGGCATCGAAGGAGACGAGGTGCGGGTTTCCCTGCCTGCCTGCGCTGTGGCGGAAATCACCGTCACCCTGTGAACAGCCTGATAACGGAGCGGTCCGCGTAACGGTGGCGCGGCGGAGAGGGTCCGGCGAAAGCGGGACTTTCCTCCGCCGCCTTTTTGTATGGCCGGGCTGCGGTTTTGCCGGAAAATGAAGCTTTTCAGATGTCCGCAGATGTGCTATAATAATGCACTACACGAAGGGAGGCCGCTCGAATGCAGAGCATGACGGGCTACGGCCGCTGTCAGGCGGCGCTGGAGGGACGGGAAATGACCCTGGAGGTCAAGACCGTGAACCATCGTTTCCTGGATCTGTCCTTCCGTCTGCCGCGCAACGTGGGCTTTCTGGAGGAAATCTTGCGCCGGGAGCTTACGGCGGCGTTTCAGCGGGGACATATGGACGTGTTTGTGGCTTATCGCAATACACGTTCCGACGCACGCCAGGTGCGTGTGGACACAGCATTGGCCGGCGCTTATGTGGAGGCGGCGCGTCAGGTGCAGGAGATTGCCGGAACGGACGAAGCGCTCAGCGTCGCGCAGCTGATGGCGATGCCGGACGTGGTGCAGATTGCTGAAGCGCAGGAGGACCAGGGGGCGGTGGAACAGCTGGCCGGACTGGCCCTGGAAGGGGTAATCGCGGAGGTCCGCGCCATGCGTGCCCGGGAAGGGGAAGCCCTGCGCCGGGACCTGATGGAGCATCTGAACGCCCTGGCACAGCTGCGGGACCGCATGGCGGACCGTGCGCCGCTGGTGCCGTTGGCCTATCGGGAGCGGCTGAATGCCCGCCTGGCTGAGCTGGGGGCGGAGACGGTGGAGCCGCAGCGTCTGGCTCAGGAGGTGGCTCTTTTTGCGGACAAATGCGCCATCGACGAGGAGCTTTCCCGCCTGGCGTCCCATATTGCACAGATGCGCGCTTGCCTGGAGGAAAAGGGCGCCGTGGGCCGCCGCTTGGATTTCCTGACCCAGGAGATGAACAGGGAAGTCAACACCATCGGCTCCAAGGCGTCGGACCTGGAGATTACCCAGGCGGTGGTGGCCGCCAAGTCGGAGATCGAAAAGCTTCGGGAACAGGTGCAGAACGTGGAATGAGGTGCGTCCAATGAAGCTGGTGAACGTGGGCTTTGGCAATATGGTGGCTGCCGCGCGGCTAATTGCCATTGTCAGCCCCGATTCTGCGCCGGTACGGCGGCTGGTGCAGGATGCGCGGGAAGCCGGGCGGGTGATCGACGCTACATACGGCCGGCGAACCCGTGCGGTGGTGATTATGGACAGCGACCATGTGATATTGTCTCCCCTGCAACCGGAAACGGTGGCGGGGCGCATGGACAGCCGCGACAGTGGCGAAGGGGAGGATGCTGAATGAAGGAAACACGAAAGGGAATGCTGCTGGTGATTTCCGGTCCCAGCGGCACAGGCAAGGGGACGCTGGCCGCCAGATTATTGCGGGACGATCCCAGCTTTGCCTTTTCCGTGTCGGTGACCACGCGCGCCAGGCGTTCCAACGAGATTGAGGATGTGCATTACCACTTCCTTTCCGACGCAGAATATGATAAACTATTGGCCGAGGATGCGTTCCTGGAGCATGCTACCGTACACGGACACCGTTACGGCACGCTGAAAAGCGAGGTTTACGAGCGGATGGAGCGCGGGCAGAACGTGCTGCTGGATATCGATCCTCAGGGCGCCCGCGCCGTGATGGAGAAGGAAAAGGAATGCGTGAGCGTGTTCATTCTTCCTCCCAGCTACCGGGCGCTGCGGGTCCGGCTGCATACCCGGAATACCGACGATCCCGCCGAGATCGAGCGCCGGCTGCATAACACCCGGGGCGAGATCGAACAAATGCAGCGGTATCAATACGCCATTGTCAACGATGAGCTGGAGCTTGCCTACGCGCAGCTGTCCGCTATTGTCAGCGCGGAAAAGCAGCGCACCAACCGGTATTTCCCGGTGATCGAGGCGGAGTGAAGCCCAAGCGAAATAGGAGTAAGGAGGAAAACGACCCATGTCCATTGTTGAACCCAACGTACTGGAGCTATTGCATCATGCGGACAGCCGCTACACCCTGGTGGTGGAGGCGTCCAAGCGCGGCCGTCAGATTGTAGGCGGCGCACAGCCCCTGATCGATACCAAGGATATGAAACCCCTGAAGGCTGCCGTGGAGGAGATCAACCGCGGGTTGATCACTTACGACCGTCCGGTGGAGGAAGAAGAGGAACAGGCATGACACTGACCGGCAAGGAAATCGTGCTGGGCGTAACGGGAGGCATCGCCGCGTATAAAAGCGCGGAGGTTGTCTCCCGTTTGCGCAAGCAGGGGGCGCAGGTGCATGTGATCATGACCCAGAATGCCACCAAATTTGTCGCGCCCCTGACCTTTGAGACCCTGTCCAATCATCCCGTGGTTACGGATACCTTTGCCCGCCCGGACACATGGGAGGTGGAGCACATCGCCCTGGCCAAGCGCGCGGAACTGTTTGCCGTGGCGCCCGCCACCGCCAATATCCTGGCCAAGCTGGCCTGGGGCCTGGCGGACGACATGCTTTCCACCACCGCTCTGGCGACCCGCGCGCCCCTGCTGGTGGCGCCTGCCATGAACGTGGGCATGTGGGAAGCGACAGCCACCCGGCAGAACATGGCGACCCTGCGGCAGCGGGGCGTGCATGTGGTAGGACCGGGCAGCGGCTTCCTGGCCTGCGGGGACAGCGGCGCGGGACGCATGGCGGAACCCGCGGAGATTGTGGCGGCCATGGAGGAAATCCTATGCCCGCGGCGGGACTTTGCCGGGGTGCGCGTGCTGGTGACTGCCGGAGCAACCCGGGAAAGGCTGGACCCCGTGCGGTTCCTGAGCAATGATTCCTCCGGCAAAATGGGCTTTGCCATTGCCGCCGCAGCCCGCGACCGCGGCGCGGAGGTCACGCTGGTGTGCGGCGTGACCCAGGCGACGCCGCCGGAAGGCGTGCGTATCCTCCGGGTAGATAGCACCCGCGAGCTTTACGAGGTGGTAACGGAGGCGGCGCGGGAGGCGGATGTGGTGATTCAGGCGGCCGCTCCGGCGGATTACCGCTTTGCCATTACCCATGACCAGAAGCTGAAAAAGCAGGACGGCCTTCCCCTGATGGTGGAACTGGTGGAAAACCCCGACATCGCCGCGGCGGTGGGCAGGGCCAAACGGCCCGGCCAGGTGCTGGTGGGCTTTGCCGCGGAGACGGAACACCTGATGGAAAACGCCGCCCGCAAGCTGGAACGCAAGAACCTGGATATGATCGTGGCCAACGACGTTTCTCGTCCCGGCGCGGGGTTCAACGTGGATACCAACATTGCCACCCTGCTGACCCGCAGTGGGGCGCGGGAGCGTCCCCTGCAAAGCAAGGCGGCTTTGGCGCAGGATATTCTGGATGAAGTGCTGGTGTTGCGCGGCGCCGGCCAGGAAAAGCTATGAACGCAGTCCCATGGCCGCAGGTCCGGCTGCAGCGGCGGCGGGACGCCCGCAGGCTGATTCTGCGCTACCTTCCTGCGGAGGATGCGTTTTCCCTCACCGTGCCAGCCGGCGCGGGCAAGGCGGAGATATGCGCCTTTCTGGAGTGTCAGCAGGACTGGATGGAGGAGCAGCGGCGAAACCGCCCCTGGCAGCCTGCCTACGCGCCGGGGGAGCGGCACCTGCTCTGGGGACGGTATGTCCCCTTGGGCGGCGGAGAACTCCCGGCGGGACGGGAACAGGTCGCACGCGCCTATGGAGAGGCGTTGCGGCAGGAAGTGTTCGTGCTGCTGCCCCGGTGGACCGCTCGCATGGGCGTGCAGGTGCGCGGCATTACCCTGCGGGACATGAGCAGCCGCTGGGGAAGTTGCACGGTACAAAGCCGCCGCATTGCGCTGAACCTGCGCCTGGCCCGGCTCCCCAGGGAATTCACCGCCTATGTGCTGGCGCATGAACTGAATCACCTGCTGCATCCTGATCATTCCGCGGCCTTCTACGCCGATATGGACCGATTTTATCCCGCCTGGCGGGAAATGCGGGAGAAGATCAAGGCCTGCCCGCTGTCCCCGCTCCCGCCCGCCTGAGCGCGTCACCGCTCCGCTTCATGGGTCATATGCTGAAAGCGGACCCCTTTCTGCCTTCGGCAGTTGATATAGACGAACTCGGAAGCGGAGTGTGAACGCAGCAATGAAACGCGGAGAAATCTATCGCGCGGATCTGGACCCCGTGGTGGGCTCCGAGCAGGGCGGGATTCGTCCGGTGCTGATTATACAGAATGATCGCGGCAACCTGCACAGCCCTACGGTGATCGTGGCAGCTATTACCTCCCGGCAGCGCAAGGCGCATTTACCCATTCATGTGGCGCTGCCGGCGGAGGCGTGCGGGTTGAAGCAGGATTCGGTGGTACTATTGGAACAGGTGCGCACCCTGGAAAAGGTGCGCCTGAGCAAATATCTGGGCCGCGTTCCCGCGTCGGTGATGGCGCAGGTGGACGAAGCGCTGGCCCTGTCCCTGGGTACGCGGGAAAACTGAAACGCGGGCCGAAACGCCGCTAACGTGGCAAAAGCCGGCATTGCACCGCACGTACCGGCGGAGGCTCCCGTCCGGCCCTGGAGCAGGGCGGGAGCTTCCCCTTTTGTTTTCGGCGCGAAATGGACAGGCTATCTTCTGGAGGAGCAAAGGAGGAAACGAATGACCTGGAAAAGCAAACTCAAGGACAAGGGACGCCGGATGGAATTGGTTGTGGCTTATGGACAGATTCTGCTGGGCTGTCTTATTGGCGGCGCAGCCTATCCCATGTTCCTGGTGCCCAACAATATCGCTCCCGGCGGTCTGACCGGTGCGGCCACGGTACTCAATTATCTGGTGGGGGTGCCGGTGGGCCTGACCAGCATGCTGATGAACATTCCACTGTTCATCATCGGCTACAAGGCCATGGGGCGGGTGTTTGTGCTGCGCAGCCTCATTGCTACGGTGCTCTTTTCCATGGCCATCGACATGATCCGCGTGCCGCCCGTGACCTCGGACCCGCTGCTGGGCACGCTCTATGGCGGTGTGCTGCTGGGAATCGGCCTGGGATTGATCTTGCGGGCGGGCGCCACCACCGGCGGCACGGACATGGCGGCGCGCATGGTGCATAAGCGCCTGCCTTTTCTGTCCGTGGGCATGTTCCTGTTCCTCATTGACTGCTGCGTGGTGGTCCTGGCGGGACTGTGCGTAGGCCTGAACGAGGGCCTGTATGCCATGATCGCCATTTTCGTATCCGCCAAACTTATTGATATGGTCATGGCCGGCCTGAGCCAGACCAAGGCGTGTTTTATCATCACTTCGGCCTGCGAAAATGTGACGCGGCGCGTGATGACGGAACTGAACCGGGGCGTGACGCACTTGGAGGCCAGGGGAGCCTACTCCGGGACAAGCCGCCCCATGATGCTCTGCGTGCTCTCCAGCCAGGAGGTTTCCCGGCTCAAGGACATTGTCCGGGAGGAGGACGAGCGCGCGTTCATGTTTGTGACCGGCGCGCACGAAGCGCTGGGCGAAGGCTTTTCCAAGTTGGGCGGAGACTGAGCGGCACATTGTCCCTGTCGTGGAAATTGGAGGGGGGTTCCACGGGCGAAAATGTTTCGTGTAGGTTCCACGGGCGAAAATGTTTCGTCCCTTGAACTTTACAGCAATACGTGTTATACTCATTACGTTGAACCCGTTCCCTGAAACGATACTGTGAGGAGGGCGTTCTAAAGTGAAAAAGTTTCTGGCACTGATCCTGTCCGTGATGATGGTGCTGGCCGCTTTCGGCGCGGTTGCCGAGACGGTCGACCCCGATACCATCGAGGATACCATGACCTCGGAGGACGGCAAGTATGAGTTGGCTTTCGTGACCGACGTGGGTCAGTTGAAGGACAAGAGCTTCAACCAGGGCACCTGGAACGGCGTGAAGGGCTATGCCGCCGCCAACAACCTGAGCTATAAGTACTATCAGCCCGCCAATGGCGACCAGGCTACCGACGATGACCGCTATGATGCCATGAAGGCTGCTGTGGAAGGCGGCGCGAAGGTTGTGGTGTGCGCCGGCTTCATGCAGGGCACCGCGCTGACCAAGGCCGCTACGGAATTCCCCGATGCGCACTTTGTGTTTGTGGACGGCTGGGTTCTCACCGACGAGGCTGGCAATGTCCTGACCAATGTGGCTCCCATCACCTATCAGGAAGAGCAGAGCGGCTATCTGGCCGGCTATGCCGTGGTGAAGGACGGCTTTGAGAAGCTGGGCTTCATGGGCGGCGGCGGCGGCACCAATCCTGCTTGCTGCCGTTACGGCTATGGCTTTGCCCAGGGCGCGAACGACGCTGCCAAGGAAATGGGCAAGACCGTTGAGCTGAAGTACTCCTGGCAGTACGGCGCTTCCTTCTCCGCCTCTCCCGAGCTGGAGGCCATGGCCAAGGGCTGGTACGAGAACGAGACCGAGATCATCTTCGCCTGCGGCGGCAGCATGTTCAACTCCATTGTCAGCGCCGCTTCTGCCAACGATGCGTACGTGGTGGGCGTGGACGTGGACCAGAGCTCGCAGTCCGAAACCGTTGTGACCTCCGCCATGAAGGAACTGGCCAAGTCCGTGGAATGGGTGCTGGGCAAGTTCTATGCCGAGGAGTGGGACAGCGTTGGCGGCGTGCTGAGCAACATGGGCGCTGCGGACGGCATGGTGGGCCTGCCCACGGCCAACTGGCTGTTTGAGACCTACACCATGGATGAGTACAATACCCTGCTGGAGAACATGAAGAACGGCACCGTTACCGTGGACGCCACCGCGCTGGAGGCGGACGGCATCGTGAACGCCGGACTGGACAACCTGACCATTATCTACGAATAATTCCTGCGTAATGATGGGACTGACGCAAAGCGCGTCAGTCCCATTTCGTTGTAAAAAACAGGGAGGAGTCGGAGGGGCCGCAGCCCCTCCGACTCAGACTGTTGAAAAAGGCATGCATTTTTACAGGGATGCAAGAAAAATGCAGCTTCCTGCGCCCTAACTTGCAGGAATTTCATCAAGTGTGGGGCCGAAGGTTTCCAAAGGGCGATCGGAAAGCCCTTTGGTCGCGCCCGCAGGCGCGAAACCTTTTGCATCTGCA
>CALVVZ010000109.1 GCA_944364075.1 uncultured Clostridia bacterium | reverse complement strand
TGGTTCATGGCGTCAAAGTAGAGGACCGGTTGCCCATGGTAGATACCATGCTGACCGTAGTAAGCACGATCGTGACAGAGCGTGCAACTTCGCAGATTCAGATCGTAAACTTTGACAAGATCCTTACGGTAGAGGAAAATACTGTTATCACGCAAATGAAGCCCCAGGAGCAGCTGCTCACCTTCCTGGCGGTCATCGGCATTGATACAAAGGAAGACGGCGCGCTGGCCCAGGCGGAAATATCCGAAGAAGCGCTGGCCGTCCAGTCGCAGATCAAGCAGCGTATTGATGCCATGAGTGAGGCGGATCGCGCCGCTTTTGAGGCGTCGCTGACAGAGTATTTCCCCGTGGAAACCATCGTAGTGGATGGTCAGGAATATACCTGGTTCACCATTGATCTGGAGATACGCGATGGCGATACCATCCGCATCGAGCGCTACGGTTTCCGCTTGGAAGACGGCGAATGGATCTTTGCGAAACTGGAAATTGCCGCATAAGGCATCGACATTCTTGCAGCCAGGGCATAGCTGTACAAGCTATGTGCCTGGCTGCTTCTTTCTGAGCGCTGACCATACCAGGTTCGTCAAAAGAATGGCGTCTCCGCTTTTTTTGAGGAAAGCAAATGCGTTCAACCAGAATGGTAGACCAACGCTGAACTTCGTCAAAAGGGGAAGTCCGGCTTTTTGCTTTTTTCAGTTTATGGAAAAGTCTATTACTTTTTTCAGGGGAAACATGACTTTGCGGCCGTCCCCGTTGCTGTTTGGCTCAGTACTTTTTTAGGTCAAAAGCCAGATACAGAAGAAACCGTTCCAAAGGGATATGGGTCTTTCCTCACATGAGGAGCCGTTTGAACTGGCGGTTGCTTTTCACCACGCCATAGGTTCCCCTCCACCCGGATGGAGCGATTCAGCCGAAGGGGTCGTGACAAAACACATCCGGTATCTCATACCGGAAATGCCGCCCTGCGCCCATATTGCGTATTCGGAAATCATCCCAAATTGCTTTCCAGAAAAAAACTAACAATCAACGGGAAAAGGGAAGGCATAATAAATCCGGCATCCGGCAAGAAAAAACTGTCGCAGGAAAGCAACCGCAATGGCAGAAAACCATCGGAATTCCCTGCGACGCCTTCCATCGCCATGAACCGAAAAGAGGCTAAGAGCTTCTTGCCAACAGGCAAAGCGCTTGCTTCCGCACGGCAAAAGCGTATGAAACAAGCCTGCTCAGACACGGGATACCGCGATATTCCAAAGACCGCAGGTAAGAAATCATGAAAAACCCCCAGAGGAAGCACAATCGACCTCCTTTGGGGGCAACGCACATATGCATTTCTGTTTTCCTGCAGGATGCTACTGCACTGATATTCCGCAATAGCACCTGGCTCCGGATATGCGCCGGAGCATTCATACCGGCATCAATCCACCGTAAAGGGCAGCAGCGCGATGGCACGGGCGCGCTTGATGGCCTCGCTCAGCTGACGCTGATGCTTGGCGCAGTTGCCGCTCATCCGGCGGGGCAGGATCTTACCGCGCTCATTGGTGAAGCGGCGCAGACGATTGATGTCCTTGTAGTCGATGTATTCGATCTTATCCACACAGAAGCTGCAAACCTTCCGGCGGGGGCGACGGCCTCCCCGGGGACGCGGCTTCCTTTCGCCACGATCTTCAGACATGGGATTACCTCCTTACGTTCAAGCGTTAAAACGGCAGTTCGTCGGTTTCCACAGCGGTGAAACCGCTGCTCGTGGCCGTAACGCCCGCAGTATTGGCAGGAGCGGAACCCATCGCCTCAGCATCGGCACGGCTAGAAAGAAACTCAACATCTTCGGCGGTCACTTCCAGGGATACCCGGGTGGAACCGTCCTGAGCCTGGTAAGTGCGGGCGCTCAGCGGTCCGGACACGTATACCTTGCGGCCTTTGGACAGATACTTGGCGCAATTCTCGCCCAGCTGACGCCATGCGGAGACGCGGAAGAAATCCGCATCACCCTGCTGGCCGGTCTGCTGCTGGTTGGAACGGCGGCGATTCACCGCAATGGTAAAGTCGCACACGGTATAACCGTTGGGCGTGGTGCGCAGCTCGGGGTCCCGGGTCAGGTTGCCGATCAGAATGATCTTATTCATGCTTCCACCTCGCGGCTTTACTCAGCTTGAGCGGGAGCGGTTTCGGCGTCAGGAGCAGCCTCCACGGGGGCTTCCGCAACGGGAGCCACGCGCACGGGACGAGGCTTCACATTGCTGCGTTTTTCCTCCAGACGGACAAACAGATAGCGCAGAATGGCTTCCATATTGCCCAGGTTACGCTCAATCTCACGGGGCAGCGCGGCGGGAGCCTTCAGGGTCACCAGCACGTACCAGCCCTCGGTCTTGTAGTTGATGGCGTAGGCCAGGCGGCGCTTGCCCCAGGTCTCGTCGATCTTCTCCACCTCACCGCCATTGGCGGCAATCAGCTGGGAGATCTTCTCGATCAGCTCCTTGCGAGCAGTCTCCTCCAGCCCGGTGTCGATGATGTAGGTCAGTTCATACCTATTCATTACCTTTCACCTCCTCATGGACGTATGGCGCCGCAGCCAGTGCGGCGCAAGGATGTGCCAATTACGGATTATAGCATAAACCATTTGGAAAAGCAAGGGTTTTTTTGCTGTTACCTATTACATATTGCCTCAGCTTTTCCCGGTATTCTTTCTGCGAGAGAGGCCTGTGTCTAGCCGCAAGGTATGCAGCATACCCTTTTGCGGAGGGGGGAAAGCGTCATGAGCAAACGCCGCCGGCTGGCGATAGCCTGCATGGGCACGGTACTGGCCCTGGGATGCCTGTATGCGGCCTGGGGGACGCGCGCCTGGGAACATTCGCCGCTTCCGGGTACAGGGGAAAAGCGGCGGGTGATCCTGCGGGTATGGGACGTGGACGGCCCTACGGGCTCCAGCGCCTGGCTCCGTGGACAATGCGCCGAGTTTGAAAAGCACATGCCGGGTCTTACCGTTTATTTGCGCAGCGTTCCTGCTTCGGAATGCTACGTACCCGGGACTGTGCTGCCGGACGTACTGTGCTTCGCGGACGGGACATTCGCTTCGCCTCAGCAGCTGCTCGTGCCCCTGCGCGACATGGAAGGCGTGACGGAAACCTTTGCGCAGAGTGGGCGATGGCAGACAAAGCAATACGCGCTTCCCTTGGCGGCAGAAGGCTGGATGCTGGCGGTAGGAGAAGCGTACCTGCCTGCGCCCGCGCAAACGCCGGCGCCTACAACGCTACTGGGACGCGCCGTGGCGACACCCCAGGCAGAACGCGCCGCCATGCCGCCACTGGATGTGCTCCGTAAGCAGGATATACCCCTGGCGGCGCGGGGACAAGGATTGTTTGCGCTGGGCATATGGCTGGGCGTACAGCCCCTGCCCCTTCCGCAGGAGGCTACGACTCAAGCGTCCGTGCTTACGGCGCTGACGCGGGGGGAGGCCGCGTCAGCGCTGCTGTCCACAGGACAGTGGGCGACGCTGGAAAATCAAATGGCGCAGGGGCAGTGCGCCGGATTTCAAGCCTGGGTTCCACCAGAAATGCCGGCGCCGCGTATGCTTTATGCGGGAATCACGGAAACGGCACAGCCGGAAGCGGCGGCGCTGCTCAGTTACCTGATTGCCGCGCCGGCGCAGCAGGCATTGTCGCAACAGCGCCTTTTTTCCGTGCGGGAGGACGTACTCCTGTATTTTTCTTCTCCCTGGGTGGAGATGGAGCGGGTCATGGGAGCGCACTGCTTTCCCGTAAACGCGTTCTGGCCCAAAGAGCGGGTGGAAACTGCCGCTCGCGGCGCTTATCAGGGAACGCTGGAACTTGAGGCGGCCCTGGCGGAACTCCGATGAAGCAGATCCGTGTGCGCTGCCATGTAAAAATGCTGTTCTCCTTCCGCTTTTCCGTCCTTCCAACTTGACAGAGAGCCGCTTTGCCGAGTACAATAGCATAGACGGTTTCTATATTTTCAGCGGGGCTTTTTCCTGCGGAAACATAGGTCTGACCCGAAGTCGGAAGGAGGAGGGCGGCGGGGCTGCCCGTGAGCAACAATGAAACGACGGTTTTTGATCGGGCTAATGGTATGCGTAGCGCTTTGCTGCCTGTGCGTGGCGGCATCGGCGGCTACGGACCCGTTGAAATTTGCCATGGAGCTGAGTCAGACCAAGTTTACCACCACCCAGGAGATTACCGTATCCATTACCGTATCCAATGCCGGGGAAGAGGACATGCCCGGTCCGGTAACGCTGTATTATCCCAACGGACAGGTGGTGGAAGAGTTCGGCAATCCCACCCTGGCCGTGGGCGCCAGCCAGAGTTGGAGCGGTACCTGGATGGTGACCCAGAAGCAGCTGGAGGCTGGGAAGATCACCTTTAAGGTCAAATATTCCATGTACAATGATGACGGCGAACTGACCAATAAAACCAAGAATTTCTCTCTGCCCATTACCTATGAGACGGCCTCCGCTGAGGATGCCAAGGTGCAGGTGGAAATCAACCGCACCATCACCCCCACGGTAGCGGAAAAAGGGCAGGAAGTCAACGTGATTTATGACGTGGTCAATGCCGGCGAGGTGGAGATCACCGACGTGACCATCAAGGAGAACAGCAGCATATCCAAAAGTACCGGCACCATCGCCAGCATTCCTGCCGGAGAGAAGGCCAGCTATACCTTTACGGTAACCATGGGCACCAAGAACCTGACCAGCCAGTCCATCATCACCTACAAGGCCAACGGCAAGACCCTTGCCGCGCAGAAGGACAAGGCCACCATCAAGTATGGCCAGGTAAACCTGTCCGCCACCCTGGAGGCGGACAAAAAAGGCGGCGCGCCCGGCGACATTGTCAAGCTGACCCTGACGCTGAAAAACACCGGCAAGGTAGACTATACCAATATCAACGTCACCGATCCTACCCTAGGCGTTGTATTGTCCAATATTACGCTGCAGGCAGGTAAAACGGAGACGTATACCAAGGAAGTCGCCATCACCGAATCGGTGGACTATCTGTATACCCTCACGGCTACCGACGCCAACGAACTGGAGACCGTGACCAGCACGGGCAAGGTTTCCGTGACGGCGGTGAGCCCGGAGGATCAGGTGCTGCTGAGCGTGACGGCGCAGAGCGATCGGGATACGGTTTATGCCATTCCCGGAACGGTGAAGTTCACCGTGACGGTCACCAACGAGGGCGCCAATGAGGTCAAGGATGTGTATGTATCCGCCTCCGGCGTGCAGCTGTACCATTTCCCCACCATTGCTGCAGGAGAGAGCCGCTCCTTCAGCCGGGATGTTTCCGTATCCATGGCGGGACAGTATCAGTTTGCCGCCGTGTGCAAGAACCTGTTGCAGGAGGATGTTACTTTTCTGAGCAATATCATTCCGATCCAGTACGCGCAGCCCACGCCTGAACCTACCGAGGCGCCTATCGTCACGCCGCCTCAGCCGGATTACGTGGAAACGCCCACCTCGGACGGCTTGCCGGAATATGTGGATTCCGTACAGAAGGCGCTGGATGTGGTCTGGACGGTTTGCGCGGTGCTAGCGGTTATCAGTGCCGGTCTGCTGTGCGCCGGGTTGATTCGCCGCATGCAGCAGAACGCGCAGTCGGCCAAGGCGTACGATCATCTGGAGCGCGGCAACTACCGCGATTACACTGCTCCCGCGCCCAAGGAAAAGAAGCCCAAGGGCAAGAATGCCAAGGCAGCCAAGCCTGCGGAAAACCAACCTGCCGGCGAAGCGGCGGAGGAAATCGGGAGCGATGAGGAAGCCGCGGATGTGGAAGAGGACGAGACCGGTTTGCCCATATCCGATGCGGAAGCGCCCGCCGAGGAGGACTGGGCCGAAGCGGACGCTGGTCTGGAGGATACCCCCGAGACAGCGGAAGACGCTTCCTGGCAGGATGACAGCTTGGATGCCGGCATAAAGGACGTCCAGGAGGAAGACGAGGCGGACATCGCCGAAACGACGGTGGAGGATGCCGGCGAGACAGCGGATACGCCTGCGGCAGATGCTGGGCTGCAGCCTGCCCGGGAGACCCGTACAAACCGCCGCCGCCGTTCCAGCCGTCACTACGACAAATAAGCGGTCTGCGAATGCACGCCCCGCGAAGCCGCGCGTTGCTTCGCGGGGCGTTTTTCACCCGTAGGCTGTGCTGGAAAGAGAGGAATTCGTTGATGAAGGCGTTTTTTCAGGCGTTCCGGCAGTTTATCTCCAAGGGAAACGTCATCGATCTGGCTGTGGGTGTGATGATCGGCTCCGCCTTTGGCAAGATCACCACGTCCCTGGTCAATGATATGTTTATGCCGCTATTGGGCCTTGTGCTGGGAAAACTGAATATCTCCGGGGCCTTTATTGCCCTGGATGGCAATACCTACGCATCGGCGGAGGCGGCGCAGGCGGCAGGAGTAAGCACGCTGAACTATGGCGCGTTCCTGCAGTCCGTGCTGGATTTTCTGATTATCTCCCTGTGCGTGTTCTGCTTCATCCGTTTGCTGCAGCGCCTGCGCCCGGCCAAGCCGGAGGCGCCCAAGCCCGCGCCGCGGCTTTGTCCCTATTGCTGCCAGGAGATTCCCCAGGCGGCTGTGCGCTGTCCCCATTGCACCAGCGAGCTGCATGAAATTTCGAAAGAAGGAATGGAAGCATGACCATCGGCATTGTAGGTTTGGGATTGATTGGCGGGTCGCTGGCCCGTAGCATTCAGGTGCATACGGATTTTGAGGTTCTGGGCGCGGATATTCAGCCGCAGACCATGCTGCAAGCCGATTTGCTGGGTGCCATCGACGGCGAGCTGAACGAAGGGAACCTCTCCCGGTGCGATGTGGTGCTGGTGGCGCTGTATCCTGCGGCGATCGTTTCCTGGATTACCGAGCATCAGGATGCCTTCAGGGCCGGTGCATGGGTCATCGACTGCGGCGGCGTGAAGGAAACCGTATGCGCGCCCCTTCAAGCGCTGGCGCAGGACAAGCCCTGGCACTATTGCGGGGGCCATCCCATGGCAGGACGGGAATTCTCCGGCTTCCGCTACGCCAAGGATGACCTGTTCGACCGGGCTATCATGATTCTCACCCCGCCCCGGGACGCGGGACCGGAAACCCTGACCTGGCTCAAGGACTTCTTCCTGTCCATCGGCTTCCGCCGGGTGCAATTTACCACGCCTCGGGAGCACGACGAGATGATTGCCTATACCTCCCAGCTGGCCCATGTGGTTTCCAGCGCCTACGTGAAGTGCCCCTTGGCGCAGAAGCATCGGGGCTTTTCTGCCGGCAGCTTTGCGGACATGACCCGTGTGGCCCGTCTCAATGAGGAGATGTGGACCGAGTTGTTCTTTGACAACCGGGAGGCGCTACTTCCGGAGATCCGCGGCCTCATCGAACGCCTGGCTGCCTATGGGGACGCGCTGGACTCCGGGGACCGGGAAACCATGAAGCGGCTGCTGCGGGAGGGCCGGGAAATTAAAGAGGCTTTGGAGGAATAAGCCGCCCGCCGGAAAGGAAGTGAAGCCATGGGGCTGTTTGCCTTTGACCAGCAGTACGCCATGTTTGACGCGACGCCGGTGCAAAACCAGTTTATCCTGGAGTATATGCCTTCCGCGCCGGGGGACTATGTCAAGGTATATCTGTATGGACTTATGCGCTGTTGTCATCCCAGCGAGGAGATGACCCTGGCGCAGATGAGCCACGACCTGAACCTGAGCCAGGAAGATATCCGCGCCGCCTACCGGCACTGGGAGCGCCGGGGCCTGGTGCGCCGGGTAAGCGATGATCCACCGGTCTATCAGTATGTGAGCGTGTATCAGCAGTTTCTCATGCGGGACGCCGCGCCTCGGGACACCGCCTATGAGGATTTTGCGGAATCCCTGTACGCGCTGTTCGGGGAGGACCGTCAGCTGCACGGCCGGGAAACCACCATGGCCTACGAGTGGGTGGAGGACATGGGATTGCCCCAGGAAGTGGTGCTGATGCTTGTCAATTACATGATTACCAACCATGGCAAGCATTTTAGCTTTGCCACCGCCCAAAAAAAGGCCGTGGAACTGGCCAAGGAAAAGGTAACCACCATTGAGGCGGCAGAGGAAGTCCTGGGCAGGGAAAAGAAGATCGAGGAAGGGCTCAAGCGGCTGCTGCGCCGCTTCGGCCGCCCGCGTCCGGCCAGCGCCGACGAGCGCGCCCTGTATACCAAATGGGTGAAGGAGTGGGGCTATACCCCCGAAGCCATCGAGGCCGCCTGCGTGGAAACCCTCAACGGCGAACCCACCATGAAATATCTGGACGGCATTTTGAAAGGCATGCGGGAGCGGGCCGGAGGAGCGCTGACCACCCAGAACCAGGTGGAGCGGTTGCGCAAGGGTGAGCAGGACCGCACCGCGCCCCTAAAAGCGCTGCTGCGGGTAATGAACATTCAGGGCGTATCGGTCAACGAAGGCACCTTGGAGACCTACGAGCAGATGCGGACCCTATACCCGGACGAAATCATTCTCATGGCCGGGAAAGCCTGCGCCAAGGCGGGCGGCAAGCTGGATGATGTGATGACCACCCTGCGGGCCTGGAAGCGCATGGGGCTGCAGGATGCTGCCCAGGTGAGCGAAAGCCTGCGGAAGGTGGAGCGGCAGAACGCCTTCCTGGGCGCGCTCTACGAGCAGTGGGGCCGTCCGCGCCGCCCCTCGGCCGGAGACCGCGCCCTGGTCAACCGCTGGGAACACGAGCTGGGCTATGCCCAGGAAACAATCCTCTTCTGCTCGGCCTTCGCCCGGGAGGCGGAAAAACCCATGCCCTACCTGGACAAGCTGCTGACCGCCTACCATGCCCAGGGATTGACCACCCCCGAGCAGATTCAGGCGGCCCGCCAGGCGGAGCACGCCGCGCCGCCGCCCCAGCGCACCGGCAAGGTGGTTCGGGAGCAGCAGTATACCCAGCGCCAGTACGAGGAGACCGACGAGCTGCCCGCATGGATGCAGCAAAAGATAAAGGAGCTGAAGGGCGATGCGTAACGCGATTCTGCGGGAGCTGATGACGGAATACGAGCAGCTCCGCGCCGCCAATGCCCGGGAGGAGCTGCGCCGACGGGAGGAGGTTTCCCGCCGGTGCCCGGAGATTGCCGCGCTGCTGGAACAGCGACAACAGCTGATTTACCAGGGGGTTCGCAGCGTGTTGGCCGGGCAGGGAAGCGCCGACAACCTTCCCCAGCAGATGGAGGTGCTCACCGAACGCATTCAGCGCCTGCTGCAGGAACACGGCTATCCCGAAACCTATCTGGACCCGGTCTACCGCTGCCCCCAGTGCAAGGATACGGGCTACGTGGGGGAGACGGTCCGCGACATGTGCGAATGTATGCGCGGGCGCTTCTATGCCCGGCTGTACCGGCAGGTGGGCCTTTCCGAAAGGGGCGCCCAGTCCTTCGAAACCTATGACGAGAAAATGTTCTCCGACCAGCCGCTGCCCAACCAGCGCATCAGCCAGCGGGAGTGCATGGCCATGCTCCGGGACATCTGCCGGGAATATGCCGACACCTACCCCAACGCGCCCACGCCGGACCTGCTGCTTACGGGCCCCAGCGGCCTGGGCAAAACCTTTTTGATGCATGCCATGGCCAAGCGCCTGCTGGACCGGGGGCTCAACGTGCTGATGCTCAGCGCCTACCGTTTTCTGGACCTGGCCCGCAAGGCATATTTTTCCAATGACGGCGGGGAAATGGATACCCTGATGGAAACCGACGTGCTGATGCTGGACGACCTGGGTAGCGAGCCGCTGATGGAAAACATCACCATTGTGCAGCTGTTCAACCTGATCAACGAGCGGCAGACCGCCGGGAGGGGCACCGTGCTCAGCACCAATCTTACGGTGAAGGAATTGCAGGGGCGATATACGGAGCGGATCGTTTCCCGGCTGATGGACCCGCGCCAGTGTACGCTATTGCAATTCATGGGCAGCGATATTCGCAGGAGGAAGGCATGAACATCCAGCTTTATGCGGTAAAGAAAAATTTTGACCAGCAGAAGGCCGAACGCTTTTTCAAGGAGCGCCGGATTCCCGTGCAGCTCATGGACATGAAGAAGCACAAGCTGGGCCGGCGGGAACTGGAGACCTTTGCCCGGGCGGTGGGCGCTCAGGGATTGCTGGATAAGGAGGACAAGAAGGTGAAGGAGCACCCCGCCTGCTACTACAATCAGGACGGTCTGATTCTGGACGCCATGATGGAGGCTCCCTGGCTCATGCGCAGCCCCATTGTCCGCAACGGCAATAAGGTCACGGTGGGCTACTGCCCCGAGGTATGGGAGCAGTGGATTGCCGCGGAAAAGTAAATGCTTGCGGTGGCACACTGCCAAAGATCCTGGGAGGCGTTGGAGAGGTTGCGGCCCTCTCAACACCTCCCGGGGGTTGACCGTCTACAAAGCAGCGCCCGACGGGATAAACCCGCCGGGCGCTGCTTCTATCGTACACCATTAGGGACTCGAACCCTAGACACCCTGATTAAGAGTCAGGT
>CALVVZ010000108.1 GCA_944364075.1 uncultured Clostridia bacterium | reverse complement strand
CCCTGCGAGCTAGGAAGCGGGAAGCTTCATTTTTCTTGCATCCATATAAAAAGGCGTGCCTTTGTCAACTGTCTGAATAGCCTTCGCCTCTGTTAGGCCGTTGTCAAAGTATGCAGCCTCATTATTTTTGCAAGTTTCATATTGTATCCTTGCCAACATGAAGGATTTCGCGCCTGCGGGCGCGACCAAAGGGCTTTCCGATCGCCCTTTGGAAACCTTCGGCCCCACACTTGATGAAATCCCTGCGAGCTAGGAAGCGGGAAGCTTCATTTTTCTTGCATCCATATAAAAAGGCGTGCCTTTGTCAACTGTCTGAAACAAACACCGGAGGAAGTGGTTTCTTCCTCCGGCATTTTCGCAGGTGCTATTCTGCGTCCTCTCCAGGCAGGTCCAGAAACTCCGCCACAGCAGCTACGTTCTTGTTCATATCCGGCACCAGCACCGCCATACCGTCTACAAAGCGGCTGCTGTACGCACCTTCCATGGGGACGGTCATGGATTCAAAGGTGGCGTTCTTCGCAACGATGGCCATGGGAATCAACTCCAGGGCATCATTCAGGCTAAGATCCGTTTCCACAGCATCCATATTCTGCATGATCAGCGCGGATATACTGAGCATGTCCAGCTCCATTACCTTGTGGAAAGCTGCTTCAATCACCGTACGCTGGCGGTTTGTGCGGGCAAAATCGCTGTCGATCTTACGGATCCGGCTGAAGCACAGCGCTTGCTTGCCCGTAAGCAGCTGATAGCCGCTCTGTTCCAGCAGCTGATCCCTTTCGCTATCTCCAATTTTCGTATTATAGAACTTCAGGATAGAGTTCAGTTGCACCCTTTCAGCCTCGCTGACCTCCACCTCTACGCCGCCAATGGCGTCAATCACATCCACCAGGCGCTCAAAGTTCACCGCCACATAGGCGTCCACCGTCACGCCAAAGTTCTCCGCCAGAGTTTTTTTCAGCAGCTCCGCGCCTCCCCAGGCATAGCTGGCGTTGATACGATTGCTCCCCTTGCCGGGAATTTTCACATACATGTCCCGCAGGAAGGAAATCATCTTCACCGTTTTGCGGTCGGCGTCCAGCTGCACCAGTACGGTGGTGTCGCTGCGGCCACGGCTGTCATCGGTGTAGGCATCCGTACCAATGAGCAGTAGATGATAGGTGGAACGGATGTCGATCTCGCTTTCCTCGGGCAGCACCACAAAGCCTTCGCCCTGTTCTTCTTCAGCCATTTTCTCCAGCAGATCTTCCTCCGTCAGCTCCACCAGTCCATCCGCCTGGGGCGGAGCGATGGTTTCCTCGCCCAGGGCCACGGAGAAGCACAACAGCAGCGCCAACCATACCAGCAGTATCTTCTGTTTCATTCGCGTTTACCTCATCCATTGTAGTAGTCCAGGTCAAAGTGAATCACGCAGCGGTTTCTCTGGTCCAGCTTCCTGGCGTGATCTTCCAGCTTCTTCTCCAGGAAAGCCGTATCTCCATAGCCGGCGGGCACCACCACATCAAAGATCAGGTTGACTTGATGTTCTCCCGGCACCCGGCGGAAATCATGGAGCTTCAGTTCTGCATTCAGCTCTGTAAGGTATTCCTTCATGGCCGCCTCCGTTCGATCCGTTTCCGGATCGCCGCTGACAATGGGGTCCATGTGGATGCAAATAGGCAAGTGTAGTTCTTCTCCGATTTCCCGCTCCGCCCGGTCAATGATTTCATGCAGCTCCAGAATGTTGCCGTCCGCAGGCACCTCTGCGTGTACCGAAGCCACACAGCGGCCAGGGCCGTAATCATGCATCATCAAATCATGCACGCCCAGGATCTTGTCATAGCTCATCAGCCGCTTGATGATCTCCTGTCCCAGCGCCTTGTCCGGCGTGCCGCCCAGCAAGCTGTCTACCGTATCCTTGCACACATCAAAGCCCGCCTTCAGCACCACCAGCGCCACCGCTGTACCCATCCAGCCGTCCACCGGCCAGCCAAAGCAGTAGCCTGCCAGCATGCTCACCGCCACAGCCGAGGTTGCCAGCACATCGCTGACGGAATCCTTTGCCGCCGCCAGCAACGTGGCGGAGTCTATGGCCTTGCCGATCCGGGTGTAGAACGCATAAAGCCATCCCTTTGCGCCAATGGACATCAGCAGAACGCCAAAGGGGACCCAGCCAAAGCTCAGCGGCTGCGGCTCCATGATGCTGCAAATACCGCTTTTCAGCCGCTCCACACCCATCATCAGGATCAGTACGCCAACCCCCAGCGCGCCGATGTACTCCATGCGCCCATGACCATAAGGGTGTTCCCGATCCACGGGTTTCTGCGCCATACGCACGCTGACCAGGCTGACAATGCTTCCCCCCGCATCGGAAAGGTTGTTGGCTGCATCCGCCGTCACCGCCACGGAACCCGTTACAATCCCCACCAGAAACTTGGCCAGCGCCAGCAGCAGGTTTGTTCCCACGCCCACGCAGGAGGCCAGGGTGCCATAGGCCCCCCGAACCTGCTGATTCCCCGTATTCTCCGCATCCCGGACGAAACGATGTATCAGCCATTTTGTCATATGGATACCCTCTCTTTTCTTCCCATCGCACAGGATACGCGCACGTTTGCGCATGCGCCCCTCCTGTGCTATACTACATGCCGTACACCTTACACATGAAGCGAGGAAACAGCCATGCGCATCTTACTGGTACGCCACGCGGAGCCGGACTATGCCCGGGATTCCCTGACCCCCAAGGGCCGCCGGGAAGCGGAACTGCTCAGCCGCCGCCTTTGCCGCCTGGACGTGAAAGCCTTTTATACATCGCCCCTGGGCCGCGCCCGGGACACCGCCGCCTATACCCTGACCAAGCTGAACCGAACGGCGGAAACCCTGCCCTGGCTGGCCGAGTTCCGCGGCCGGTGCTTTGATCCCATGGCGCAGGAAAGCCGGATTCCCTGGGATTACCGTCCCCGTCAATGGAACGCATACCCGGAGCTGTTTGATCCCATCGCCTGGCAAAACAGCCCGCTGCTGCGGGAAGGCGACGTGCAGGCGATCTGGCAGGAAACCATAACCGGGCTGAACGGTGTGCTGGCGCGGCACGGATACCACCGGGACGGGCCGGTTTACCGCTGCACGGAGAACCGCCCGGATACGCTGGTGTTTTTCTGCCATTTCGGCATTGCCGCTGCGATGCTCAGCCATCTGTGCGGCATTCCGCCGGTACCTCTGTGGCAAAGCTTTTGCATGCTTCCATCTTCCGTCACCACCCTGGTCACCCAGGAGCGCGTCAAGGGCGAGGTGGATTTCCGCTGCACGCAGCTGGGCGATCTCTCCCACCTGTACGCGGACCAGGAACCCTGCTCCACCGCCGGCATGTACCCCGAATGCTATACCGGCCGGGACTCCACCAACCCGCCCGAGTGGGACGCCCCGGCCGAATAGCCGGGGTCGCCCGCCCTGCAGCCGCGGCGCAGCATGATAGCAAAACCCGCTCAGCCATACAGGCCGAGCGGGTTTTCATCTCCAGCGGTGTATCCATCTCCCCCCGCAGCCAAAGCATATTTCTCCGGCGGCACGGGGCGGAACCCAGTCCCGGAGCTCAAGCCTCCTGAGACTTGGTGGGCAGCGCGCGGGCTACATTGCCGCTGCGCAGGCAACGGGTGCACACATTCAGACGAGTGGCACGGCCGTTCACCACCACGCGCACCTTCTGCACATTGGGCGCCCAGGTGGTGTGGGTCTTGCGCTCGGAGTGGCTGACGTTATTGCCGTTCAGCGTGCCCTTGCCGCATACTTCACAATACTTTCCCATGGATCTACACCTCCTTTTGGAGTTTGCAAACACGTTAGCTTGATTATTCTAGCATGTTTCCACGGTAATTGCAAGCCCTTCTTTATATTTTTCCCATTTCTGCGCGCCGGGTAAAGGCTTCAGGAAAAGAGCCGTTCCAGCTCCTCATATTTTTCGTGGGTAATCAGCGCGTCCTGCTTGGTGCCATGCAAACGGACCACGTACGTCCATCGCCCATAGGGCGTAATGCTGTCGATCTGGTCCAGGTTGATGATATAGCTCTTGTGGCAACGGAAGAAAACGTCCGGGTCCAGCCTTGCCTCCGTTTCCCCCAGGCTGTCGCTGGTTTCATAGCGTCCGCCGCCCATGGTATAGATAACCGTGGAGCGGTTCTCCCGCTGCACCAGCAGGATGTCGCTCATATTCAGGAAGCTGACGCCTTCCCGGTGATGAAGCATCAGCCGGCCGTTGGTTACCCGGGAAGGCTGCCGTGTAAGGCCGGGCAGCGGTTTTTCATCCACCCGAAGCAGGCGGTCCCTGGCCCGCTCCAGGGTCTGCATCACCCGTTCCACCTTGAAAGGCTTAATCAGGTAATCAAAGGCGTATACCTCGAAGGCGTCCCCCATGTACTGGTCGTGCGCCGTAGCGAAAATCAGCACCATGGTAGGGTCCATGTCCTGTATCAAGCGCGCACATTCCACGCCGCTTTTTCCGGGCATTTCCACATCCAGGAAGCAAATTTGCGGATGATGCTTCTCCACCAGCTCCAGCAGGGCGTCTCCGTCCGCGGCTTCCCCCACCAGGGTAAATCCATCCACCTTTTCCAGCATGCGGCGTACCACCAGGCGCATGCCCGCGTCATCGTCCGCCAGCACGACCTTGATCTCCTCCATGGGCCTCTCTTCCTTTCCTCCCGCCGGTTTCCGGCATAAAGCAGCCGGCTGCGGGGTGGCGATTCTGGTTCAAAAACGCGGAAGGCCTGACGCCTCTGCGCATGCCTTCCGCCGGTTGTTTCTGTTACGGATATCGTCTGCGCTCGCAGGGCCGGGTCAGGATCTCGCTCATCACAAAAGCTTGACGCATGTTCTCGGGGGTGATCTCCGGAACCAGTTCCTCTCCCTGCTCCTGGGATGGGTACATTTCCCGCGCTTCCGGATGCGGCTTCAGCCGGTGCTCCATCCGCCGTTCTGCCCGCGGATGGCAGGGGTCCACCCCTTCCATGCTGCGCCCCGGCAAGCTGCCGGACCGTGCGGGGGCTTCAACCGCCATGGACTCAGGGATCATCGGTTCGGGAATCATTCGTTCCGGCCGCATGATTTCCACCGGATCGCCCAGCATGGTGGTCTGCGCAGCTTCCGACTGGGCCGCAGGTTGCGCGGGAACCGCGGGCTGCGCAGGGATCGCAGGCTTGGCAGGCTTCTTTTTTGTCTTGGCCAGGCTGTTCATCAGCCAGAAGACCAAGACGATCACGATCAATCCTTCCATTTCGCATCATCCCCTTTTCCACGGCCGGGGAAAAATTCCCCGGCCGCGGGTTCAGCGTGTCACTTCTTTGCGGGGCGGTTGTCGTGATCCACCGGCGTGGTGGGTGTTCCCGCCTTGGCAATGCTCTCGCGCATGGAGGTATCCGCAATGGTATTCTGCATGTGATAATAGTCCATTACGCCCAGCTTGCCTTCCCGCAGCGCCGCCGCCATGGCCTTGGGCACTTCCGCTTCGGCCTCAACAACCTTGGCGCGCATTTCCTGGACCGCCGCCTTCATTTCCTGCTCATGGGCCACAGCCATGGCGCGGCGTTCCTCCGCCTTGGCCTGAGCGATGCGGCGATCCGCCTCCGCCTGATCCATCTGAAGCTGAGCGCCAATGTTGCGTCCCACATCCACGTCCGCAATATCAATGGAAAGAATCTCGAAAGCAGTACCGGCATCCAGGCCCTTGTTCAGCACGGTGCGGCTGATCATGTCCGGGTTTTCCAGCACCTGCTCGTGGGTTTCGGCGGAGCCTACGGTGGTTACGATGCCTTCGCCGACACGGGCGATGACGGTTTCCTCGCCGGAGCCGCCCACCAGACGGTCAATATTGGTACGCACCGTCACCCGCGCCTTGGCCCGCAGCTCGATACCATCCTTGGCAATCGCCGCTACCACAGGGGTTTCAATCACCTTGGGGGTAACGCTCATCTGCACCGCCTGGAAAACATCGCGGCCTGCCAGATCAATGGCGCATGCCTTCTCAAAGGGCATTTCAATATTGGCCCGCTGCGCGGCGATCAGGGCGTTGATCACCCGGTCTACGTTACCGCCGGCCAGGAAGTGCGTCTCCAGCTTGGTGATGGTCAGGTCCAGGCCGGCCTTATTGGCTTTGATGAGCGGATATACCAGCCGGTGCGGCTGAATGCGCCGTACCCGCATACCAACCAGCGTGCCGATGGAAATATGCACGCCGGACGCCAACGCGCTGATCCATAGCCCAATGGGGAAGAACCGCAGAAAAACGGCCAGGATGATCAAGGCCACCACTACGGCAAAAATGATGATGATACCGGAATCCAACATAGTACCTCTCCTCCTCTATGATGTTTCTTCGCGGCTGCGCCGCGTCGGTACCTTATGCCTCCAGGGTCCGCACCAGGATGCGGCTGCCCTCCACGTCCACAATGCGCACCTTTACGCCATTCTGGACAAACTCGCCCTCGCTGACCACATTGAGCCGCACGCCATCAAACTCCGCCATACCCGTGGGGCGCAGCACAGTGATGGTTGTTCCCTCCTTGCCCAGAAAAACTTCCATATCTTCGTTGGAACGGTAGCCGGCCTCGTTGCTCTCCGTTTCCCGCAGAATCAGCTTGCTCTTGCTGAGCTTGCCCTTGGTGGCGCTGTGCAGCGCCAGGGAGATGGCGATGGCGTCCACAGAAAGCACAATCAGCGTAGCGCCAAGGGCTGCCACCGGTCCATGCTCTACCCACGTCAGCGCCACCGCGACCACCTGTAAAATAATCCCGGAAATGCCCGGAAGCCCAAATCCGGGCATAAACGCCTCTACCACCAGCAGCCCCACGCCAATGATCCCACACAGCAGCAGGGGTAGGTTTTCCGCAATGAATTGCAGCATATCTTCGCCTCCAAATCTACTCCGTCCCGCGCCATTCCGGCGCGCTGCTTTTGATGGTCACAGTATAGCACAAAAACCGGCGTTCTCCCAGTGCATGGAGACGAAATATACAATTCAGCGCCTGAAATGACATAAAAAAAAGAAGCCGCCTTCTCCCGCGGCTTCTTCCAGCCTTATGGTTGCTCCCGCATCGTCTGCGCCAGAACGCCCAGATCCTCCGCGTAGACCTTTGTGAGACTCCGGTTATAAATGATGGAAGCGGGATGGTACAGCGGAAACAGCGGAAATTCAGCCGTCTGCCCGCCTTCCCGCACCTGACAGGCGGTTTCCCGCCCGTGATATGCTCCAATCACCGCCTGGGGACCGGCCAGCGCCTTCAGCGCCACGTTTCCCAGGGTAACCAGCCTCCGAGGCTTCACCAGCAGAATCTCCCGATACAGCCAGGGCGTAAAAAGCAGGATTTCTTCCCGGTTGGGCGGCCGGTTGGAGACGCTTCCCCGGGCGCTGACCTTGACCGGGCGCACCTTCACCACATTGGAGATATAAATTTCCTCCCGCCGCAACCCCAGCGCCTGTAAAAAACCCTCCAGGTTCTTCCCCGCTTTCCCCACAAAGGGCCGGCCCTGCAGGGTTTCCTGTTCCCCCGGCGCTTCGCCGACGAGCATCACCGGCGGGGAGCGCCAGTCGCCTTCCCCGAAAACCAGCGGTTTTTCCTCCGCCGGCCACAGGGATTCAAAGAAGCGGCGCACATCCCCGCGAAACTTCTCCATGGCGTCCACCGCGCACAAGCCTCCTCATTCCTGATAAATGTCCGGATAAAGCCCCAGTTCCATGAGCTTATCCCGCAAAGATTGCATGTCTTCCCAGGCGTCTCTTTTCTTGGACACGTCCCGCAGCAGTGCAGAAGGATGATACGTCGGCATCATCCATACGCCCTTGCGCTGAAACCACTTGCCCCGGTCCCGGGTAATACGGATTTCTTCGCCCAGCGTATTTTTTGCCGCCGTAGACCCCAGCAGCACAATGACCCGCGGGCGGAGCAGCGCCACTTGCATGCGCAGATGCAGCATGCATGCCGCAGCCTCCTCAGGCAAAGGCACCCGGTTGTTGGGCGGCCGGCATTTCACCACGTTGCAGATATAAACCCGGTCCCGGGGCAGGTCAATGGCCAACAGCATCCGCGTCAGCAGTTGTCCCGCCGGTCCCACAAAGGCCAGGCCCTGCTCATCCTCCACCTGTCCGGGGCCCTCTCCGATGAACATCAGCGGGCTATGACGGTCCCCCTGCCCAGGCACTTTATGGTGAATCCCCTGACACAGGCCGCACATCCGGCATGCAGCCACCTGTTGTTCCATCAGCTCCCAGGAAATTTCCGCCATGGTATCAGCCCCCCGCGCCGCAGCTTTTGTTACAGCTTATTCTGCCACAGGGCAAAGTTCTGGGCAATATCCGCATGCAACCAGTTCAGCAGGCTGACCAGCAGCGCAATCAGCACCAGAATGCACACTGTTCCCAGTATCACGCCGAAAAAATCGCTGACTCCGGCAGCCACGCGCATCTGATCCCGTCGGCGCGCCCGGCGTTCCTCCCGGTCCTCCGCCTCCAGATCATCCTCCCATGCCTCGTCGTCCAGATACTCGCTATTCTCCCAGTCCTCGTCCTGCAATGCTTCATCTTCCGGCAAATACTGCACATGATCATTTTGCTCGTTTTCCCGTTGAAAATACGCCACGTTCCTCGCCTCCATTCAAAGCTTTTCCCTTACCAAACGCGCAAGGAGGCCGCTTTCATTCATACATAGTCCAGCCATGGGCCGGGGGCTTCCTCCCGGCCGGTAAGGGCGCCCGCCTGCGTCAGTCCGGGAAATCCCTGCTGCCGCAGCGCCTCATAGAGCACCACTGCCACGGAATTGCTCAGGTTCAGGCTTCGGGCCTGAGCACGCATGGGAATGCGCACGCACCGGTCATACACTTTCTCCAGCAGGTTCTCCGGCAATCCACGGGTTTCCTGACCGAATACCAGGAAATCCCCCGGCGCATACACCGCCTCGGCATAGCTTCTGGGAGCCTTGGTACTGGCAAAGTGCATGGACGCCCCAGAATGTGTCTGAAAGAACTGTTCCAGATTGTCATACACCGTGATTTTCGTCATAAACCAATAATCCAGACCGGCCCGCTTCATATATCGATCGTCCAGAGAAAACCCCAGCGGACGGATGAGATGCAGTTCCGCCCCTGTTGCCGCGCAAGTGCGCGCGATATTTCCCGTATTCTGGGGAATCTCCGGGTATACCAGTACAACGTTCATCATTTCTCCTCCACCAGCGTACGCAAGAACGTCAAGCCTTCCTGGCGCAGCTCCTTCAGGTGCGCCGACACGCGCTCCCAAGGGATTTCCCCCTCGTCCCGGTCCAGCTCCAGCGCCCGCAGCAGATGGTCGATCCTGCTGTTGCGAGAAGCGGGGTCCTCTTCACGGTAGCGCCGGAAGATCTCGAATTCCTTTTGCAGCAGCGTGGAAAACACCGCGCCATGGAAAGAATCGGTGCAAACGATCGCCGCTTCGGCCAGATAGCCCAGGAACTCCTCAGGCGACAGGCCTTCGCACAGATCATAAGGCTGACAATAGCCCTCCTCCGTAACAGGAATCACCTTCACCCGCAAACCCGTTCGTTCAGCCAGGCGCTTCACCCGCGCCCAGTATGCCGGGCTTTCCCCCAGAAAATAGCATAGGATAAAAGGATGCTTCCGATGCGGCAGCTCCGCCAGCGCCAGCCATTCCTCGCGGGTCAGCAGACAAACCGGGTCCGGAAGCACGGGAATCTCCGCGCCGGGAAGCAGCGTCTGCAGCAGCGTTTTTCCTTCCGCCTCTCGCACGGAAAGACGCTCGAATCCCTGCAACAGCCCTGTCATGCGCCGCTGCTTGCGCGGCGAAGGAAGTGTCTTGATGCCCAGGGACGGCGCATAGGCGGCCTTGCGCTGCCCCGGCGCGGCAAAATCCA
This sequence comes from uncultured Clostridia bacterium, assembly GCA_944364075.1. Taxonomy (GTDB): domain Bacteria; phylum Bacillota; class Clostridia; order Christensenellales; family Aristaeellaceae; genus Egerieenecus. The sequence continues at coordinate 618 of CALVVZ010000108.1, read as the reverse complement.
GAAAATACGCAGGGTTCAGCCAGGTGGGCGACCATATCTGGTCGCTGCCGCACAGCAACAGGTCATACTGCGCTGCCTGCCTTTTCAGCGCGCCGTGGCTGGCGCATCGCGGAGAAAGCCGCATGTGCCGCTGATAGAAGGGCGTAAAGGACGCCGCCTTGCGCTGCGCCCCCGCCTGCCGCGCACGGACCTCCCGTTTGCGTATACCCTCCAGCACCAACCTAGGGGAATTCCCGCTCTGCAACAGATTACGCGCCTTTTCCCACCGGGAAGGCGCGTAATCCATATGCTCGGCCTGCGCGCCCAGTGAACTGATCGCCTTTTGCAGCGCATAGGCCTGCAATGCTGAGCCATAATTATCATTATGCAAAAATGTGAGTATTCCCACATGCATCGGCAAGGCTCATCCCTCTTTTCACCGTCTTGCAGGTAGTATACCACAAATCAGCGTGAATAGGAAGAGGCGCGCATTTCCCGCGTTCCTTTCATTTGCCAGGAAGCGCATGAAAAAAGCATCCCGCTTCTGACTTGCAGAAGCGGGCAGACTGTCAAAAAACCTCAGGGAGGTGTCGGAGGGGCCGCAGCCCCTCCGACTTTCATTCGTGTAAGCCGGCTTTG
>CALVVZ010000107.1 GCA_944364075.1 uncultured Clostridia bacterium | reverse complement strand
GGCACACCGCCTCCGGGGCGCCGGCGGCCACGATGGCGCCGCCACCGTCTCCGCCCTCGGGCCCCAGGTCGATGAGGTAATCGCTGACCTTGATCACGTCCAGGTTGTGCTCGATGACCAGCACGCTGTTGCCGTTGTCCGTCAGGCGCTGCAATACGCTGATGAGCTTGTCCACGTCGGCCATGTGCAGCCCCGTGGTGGGCTCGTCCAGGAGGTAAATGGTTTTGCCGGTGGACTTGCGGCTCAGCTCCGTGGCCAGCTTCACCCGCTGGGCCTCGCCGCCGGAAAGGGTGGTGCTGGCCTGCCCCAACTTCATGTATCCCAGCCCCACGTCGTAGAGGGTTTCCAGCTTACGCAGAATCAGCTGATGGTTCTCGAAGAAGGCCATGGCCTCCTCCACGTTCATCTCCAGCACCTCGTAGATGTTCTTGCCCTTGTAGGTCACCTCGAGGGTTTCCCGGTTGTAGCGCTTGCCCTTGCACACCTCGCAGGGCACGTAGATGTCCGGCAGGAAGTGCATCTCGATTTTCAGCAGGCCGTCCCCGCCGCAGGCCTCGCAGCGCCCGCCCTTGACATTGAAGGAGAAGCGGTTTTCCTTGTAGCCGCGGGCCTTGGCCTCCGGGCACAGGGCGAACACCTTGCGGATCAGGTCGAACAGCCCCGTATAGGTGGCGGGGTTGCTCCGGGGGGTGCGGCCGATGGGGCTTTGGTCGATGCAGATGATCTTGTCCAGCTGCTCCACGCCCTCCATGGCGTCAAACTGCCCCGGGCGGGTCTTGGCCCGGTTGAGCACCCGAGCCAGGTGCTTGTAGAGGATCTCGTTGACCAGGCTGCTCTTGCCCGAGCCGCTGACCCCGGTAACGCAGCACAATACCCCCAGGGGAATTTTCACGTCGATGTTTTTCAGGTTGTGCTCCCTGGCCCCGCGGACGGTGAGCCAGCCCGTGGGTTCCCGCCGCCGGGTGGGCACGGGAATGCGCCGCACGCCGGAAAGATACTGCCCCGTGAGGCTCTCCGGGCAGGCCTTGATGTCCTCCACCGTGCCCTGGGCCACGATGCGGCCCCCGTGGATGCCCGCCCCCGGCCCCACGTCCACAATCCAGTCCGCGGCGTACATGGTGTCCTCGTCGTGCTCCACCACGATGAGGGTATTGCCCTGGTCCCGCAGGTGCTTCAGGGTCGTCAAAAGCTTGTCGTTGTCCCGCTGGTGCAGCCCGATGGACGGCTCGTCCAGGATGTACAACACCCCCATGAGCGCCGAACCGATCTGCGTGGCCAGGCGGATGCGCTGGGCCTCGCCCCCGGAAAGGCTGCCCGCCGCCCGGCTCAGGGTCAGGTAGCCCAGCCCCACGTCCATGAGGAAGCCCAGGCGGGCGTTGATCTCCTTCAAAATCTGCGCGGCGATCATCTGCTCCTTCTCCGTCAGGGTCAGCCCGGCAAAGAAGGCCCGCGCGTCCCGAATGCACAGGTCGGAGACCTGGGCCAGGTTCCTGCCCCCCACGGTAACGGCCAGGGCTTCGGGTTTCAGGCGCTGGCCATGGCAGTCCGGGCAGGGTTCTTCGGCCATGTATTCCTCATAGGCCTGCTTCATGGCGTCGCTGGTGGTTTCCCGGTAGCGTCGCTGGAGGGTGGGGATCACGCCCTCAAAGGCGGTGCTGTATTCCCCCCGGCCCGCGGCGCTCTCGTAGGTGACGGTGATCTTTTCCGTGCCCGTGCCGTAGAGGATGGCGTTCCAGGCCTCGGGGGAGAAGTCCTTCACCGGGGTGTCCATGGTGAAGCCGTAGCGCCCCCCCATGGCGGAAAAATACTGCGCGGCAATGCCGTCGCCGTCGGAGGTGTTAAAGCCCATGGCGTTCAGCGCCCCCTGGCGCAGGGAAAGGTTCTTGTCCGGGAAAAGGATGTCCGGGCTGATCTTCATCAGCGTCCCCAGGCCCGAGCAGGTGGGGCAGGCCCCGAAGGGGCTGTTGAAGGAGAACATCCGCGGGGCCAATTCCTCAATGCTGATGCCGCAGTCCGGGCAGGCGTAGTTCTGGCTGAACAGCAACTCCCCCTTGTCGAACAGGTCGATGATCACCAGCCCCGCCGCCCGGGCGCAGGCGGTTTCGAGGGAGTCGGCCAGGCGCTGGCGCAGCTCCTTCCCCGGCCGGACGATGAGCCGGTCGATGACCAGCTCGATGGTGTGCTTTTTCTTTTTGTCCAGGGCGGGGGTGTCGTCCAGCTCGTAAAGCTCCCCGTCCATGCGCACGCGGACAAAGCCGCTCTTGCGGGCGTCCTCCAGCACCTTGGCGTGTTCGCCCTTGCGGGCGCGCACCACCGGGGCTAGCACTTGCAGCCGCGTCCCCTCCGGGTAGGCGGTGATGGCGTCCACCATCTGGTCGATGGTCTGCTGTTTGATCTCCTTGCCGCACTTGGGGCAGTGGGGAATGCCGATGCGGGCGTAGAGCAGGCGCAGGTAATCGTGAATCTCCGTCACCGTGCCCACGGTGGAGCGGGGGTTGCGGCTGGTGGTCTTCTGGTCGATGGAGATGGCCGGGGACAGGCCCTCGATGGCGTCCACGTCGGGCTTCTCCATCTGCCCCAGAAACTGCCGGGCATAGGAGGAGAGGCTTTCCACATACCGCCGCTGCCCCTCCGCGTATATGGTATCGAAGGCCAGGGAACTCTTGCCCGATCCGCTCAGCCCCGTGAACACCACCAGCTTGTCCCGGGGGACGGTGAGGCTCACGTTTTGCAGGTTGTGCTCCCGGGCGCCCCGGATCACCAGATTCTCGTTGTTGCGCATACTACCCCTCTACTTTTCCTTCCGTTGATGCCCGTTTTTGCCGGTGCAGACAGTGTACCACAAACCCCTGTGCCGCGCAAGGCGAACACGAACAAATGTTTTATTTTTCTCCCACAGCAACAGTGTGCGCAGGGCCGGTGGAAATAAACCGGCCCGGACCCGGCGCGCCGGGGAAAACGCGGAAATTTTCGCAAAAACTTTTCCGCGCTCTGAACCGTTTCCCCGGCCGGGAACGTCCTTATAAACGGAGCTCCCCTTTTCCTCCCCGACCCACGGAGCCGCGTCGGGGAGAGAACCCCTTCGCCGGCCTTTGGCCGGGACGCGTCAAGGAGGAACATGCATGGATGCGGCCACCTTCAGCCGGGAGGCGATGGCATGCCAACGGCTGCTGTACCATATCTGCTGGGCCATGATGCATAACGAGGCCGACTGCGCCGACGCGGTGCAGGAAGCCTTGCTGCGCGCATGGCAGCGCCGGGAGAGCCTTCGGGACCCGGAGGCCTTCCGGCCCTGGCTGTGCCGGATTACCGCCAACGTGTGCAAGGACATGCTGCGCCGGCAGAAGCGGCGGCAGCTTTCGCCCCTGCTGGACAACCTGGTCGCCGCCCCCTACGACGAGGAAGGCCTGGCCCTGCGCCAGGCCATGGAACAGCTTTCCCCCCCGCAGCGGGCCGCCGTGGCCCTTCATTACTTCGACGGGCTTTCCGTGGAGGAGATCAGCCGCGCCCTGGGCATTCCCATGGGCACGGTGAAATCCCGCCTGCTGTATGCCCGGCGCAACCTGGGCCTGCTGCTTTCCCGGGAAATGGAGGTGAGCATATGACGGAGCTTCGCTTTGCCCGCATCATGAAAAACAACGCTCCCGAACCCACCCCGGCGTTTCAGTCGGCCATGGAGCAGGCCCTGGACCGGATTGCCCGGGAGCCGGCGCGCGCTCCCCGGCGGCTAACCCGGCGGCAGATGGTCGCGGTGGTGCTGGCGGCGCTGCTGATGCTGTCGGTGGCGGTGGCCGCAGCCCTGGGGAGGAACGTCATCGACTTTTTCACCATGGGGACCGCGCCCCAAAGCCAGGGCATGATACAGAAAAACCTGGCCAGCGCTTCCTATGACCACTGCGACATCACCATCCGGGAGGCGGCCTATGACGGCATGACCCTGTACATCCTCTACGCCGTGCAGGACCGGGACGCCGTCGAATCCCTGGGCACCCTGGACCCGTACACCGGGGAAAGGTACATGGAGGCAAGCCTTACCCCCGGCATGGAGGCGGACAACGTCTCCTGGTGGCGGGACGGGCTGTGGATTGACGGCGTGGATACGGATGTGCCCGGCATGAGCCGCTGGGAGTACCGTGGTACGGACACCCCCGGGGAAATGCTGTGCTACCAGCTGTGGCGGCTGGACCAGCTGGAGGTGTACCTGAGCGGTTCGGTGGAAATCACCCTGCCCCTGGGCGAGCGTCAGCCTTACGAAAGCCTGACCTATGACCAACAGCGCCGGACCCTGGCGCCGGAGGAAGGCGTGATGACCTTCACCCTGGACGCCTCCGCCCGGGACAGCGTTACCGTCGAACACCCCGGCTACCGCCGGGAAATTGGCGGCGTCACCGCCTGGGTCAGCGAAGCGGTCTACACCCCCGTGCAAACGTACCTTACCGTCACCTACCAGGTGCCCCAGGAGGTCCTGGACGCCTACATCGCGCAGCGGGGCGGCCAGCCAGAAGAGGAAACCATGCAATACATGCCCATGGACCTGATGACCGGCTGGCTGTACGACGCGGCGCTGGTGGACGGCGCGGGCACGCCGCTGCAAAATCCTACGGTATTCGTCTACGGCTGCGAGGGCATTTCCAATACCCAGGCGTGGTTCACCTTCCCCGCCATGACGGAATTCCCTTCGGAGCTGTATCTGGCGCCCATGGATTACGCTACCGGCGGTTACAACCTGGCAAAGAGCATCCGGGTGCGTTGAGGATGCTTCTCTCCCGGCACAGGCCTTGCATTCCCGGCGGGCCTGTGCTATCTTTATGCCAGGAAATGCCAGAAACACCAACAAACAAAGGGGGCGCCATGGATGCGCATGGAAAAATGGAACCAGGGCTGGACCGTCTGGAAGGAAGAAAACCCTTTCCGGCTGATTAATCTGCCGCCGGCCCAGGCAAAAAAGGTGGATCTACCCTACGATGCGGTTTTCCACCAGATGCAGGACCTGCAAAGCCCTAACGCGGGCAAGACGGGCTTTTTGAACGGCGGCACCTGGAATTATCTCAAGGAATATGAAGCGCCCGAAGCGGAGCGGGGGACGGACATCCGCCTGCTGCTGGAGGGCTGCGCAGAGAAAACGTATGTTTATGTGAACGACTCCCTGGCCGGGGAAAATCCCTATGCGTACACGGAGTTTTATGTGAATCTCACCCCGTACCTGCGCTTTGGCCAAAAGAACCGAATCATGGTCACGGCCACGGCGCTGGACTTATCCAGCCGGTTCTATTGCGGCGGCGGCATCTACCGGGATGTCTACCTCTGCCGGGGCGGGGAAAACTTCTTCGAGCCGGAAACCCTGCGGGTGACCACCAAGGCCCTGGAACAGGGAGAGGCCTACGTCTGCGTGGACGCGCAGATCGCCAACCGTGCGCCCTACGGCCGGGAGACCCTGCTGCGGCTGCGGGTGGAGGAGGAAAACGGACAGCCCCTGTGGCAGGCGGCATACCCCGTACACCTGCCCGGCGGGCGGACGTACCGTTTCAGCAGGCATTTTACTTTTTCCGGCGTGCAGGGCTGGGACGCGGAGAATCCCCGGCTGTACCGCGTTCAGGCGCGGCTGGAGGATGCGGAAGGCGGCCTGCTGGACCAGGAGAATGTGGAAACCGGCTTCCGGGTGGTACAGGTGGACGCGACCCACGGCTTGCGCGTCAACGGCCGTACCGTGAAGCTGCTGGGAGGCTGCATTCATCACGACCAGGGCATTCTGGGCGCGGAAACCTACGACGATTACGAGTACCGGCGGATCTACCTGCTCAAGCAGGCGGGCTTCAACGCTGTGCGCTGCGCCCACAATCCCGCTTCCAAAGCCCTGCTCCGGGCCTGCGACCGCCTGGGCATGTATGTGCTGGACGAGAGCTTCGACATGTGGGGCCGCATGAAAAACCCCAGGGACTATTCCCTGTTTTTCGGCGGGGATTACCGTCATGTACTGGAAACCATGGTGCGCGTGGACTACAACCACCCCTCGGTAATCCTGTATTCCTCCGGCAACGAGATCATGGACCTGGCCACGGACAAGGGCTATGAGCTTTGCGCCGAAATGACCGCGTATCTCCATGACCTGGACGCCACCCGCTGCGTGACCAACGCCGTAAATACCTTCCTGGCCGCAGGGAACCGCCTGCTGGAGATCGCTGCCCAGATCAATGGCGATTCCCCCGAGCGGCTGGCGCAGATGGATGTGAACCAGTACATTGCCGAGCAGGGCGTATCCATGGAGCAGGTGGCGGCCCATGAAACCATCACCCATATGCTGACCTACCTGGATGGCGCCATGGACGTGCTGGGCTACAACTATATGCCCGAGCGCTACGAGGCGGACAGCGCGAACCATCCTCACCGGATCATCCTGGGGACGGAAACCCACGCGCCCCGGATTGCCGACAGCTGGCGGATGATGCAGGCGCATGCCAACATCATCGGCGACTTCATCTGGACCTCCTATGGCTATCTGGGGGAGACCGGCGGCAAGGAACGCTTCCCCGCCCTGCAAAACGAGAGCTGCGACCTGGACGTGACGGGCTGCTGCATGCCTACCAACTATTACCGCAAGGTGGTGCTGGGCCAGCGGCAGGAGCCGTACATCGCCGTGCGTACCCCCGAGGACAGCAAGGGGCCCATGAAGCTGTCCACCTGGTCGTTGACCGACGCCATCCCCTGCTGGGATTTCCCCGGCTGCGAGGGCCAGATGGTGGAGGTGGAGGTATATTCCGCCGGGGACGAGGTGGAGCTGTTCCTGAACGGCGTATCCTGCGGCCGGCAGCCCGCTTCCTCCAAGCGCCCCTGCGAAACCTCCTTCCGCATTCCCTACGCGCCGGGCGAATTGAAGGCCGTCTCCCTGCGCAAGGGACAGGCCGTGAGCGCGCATACCCTGGCTAGCGCCGGCAATGCGGAAACCTTCACAGTGACCCGGGAAACGTATCCCACCGGCAAGGAGCTACTCTTTGTGGACATTCAGGCGGTGAACGCCCAGGGTCAGCCCGTGTATGCGGCCATTCCCGACCTTACCGTTTCCGTAGAGGGAACGGGCGCGGCGCTGCAGGCGCTGGGCAGCTGTGACGCCCTACACAACGGCGGTTATCAGCAGCCGGTGCTGGGCGTGAAGAACGGACGGGCGCTGTTGATCCTGCGCCGCCGCGGTTCCGGGGAAGTCCGGGTAACGGTGTCCGCCGGGGGCATGACGCCGGCAGTGCTGAACCTGCCTGCCGAAGCATAACCTGCGCGGGAGGGAAACCACCCGGCAGCAGAAATGGGGCTGCTGCAAAATATCCAACCCTAACAATAATGCACAAAAAAACGGCCGTAAAAGAAGTGTTTTGGCTTCTTTTGCGGTCGGTTTTGATTGTTGGCTGCTGCTTTTTTGTGCAGGTTGCTATTGCGTTTTCATTTTGCAACAGCCCCCCGGCTTTTCACTATATTATTCGGTTGCCCGGTATCCTCATCCTTTTTGCAAAATATGCAAAACGCAGCTTGCAAAACAATGAAGCCTCACACTTTGCCTGCCGCCTGCGGTTCTTTTTTCAGGCAGTTTTGCGCCGGGGCGCGCATACCCTAGGCTGAAGGAATCGGAGAGGAGCGTGGCTATGACCGGAAGAAGAACCATCACCCAGGCCCGTGGGGACGTGACCGGCGACGGCATCCCCGACCGGGTTTGGCTTTCGGGGTATCAGGAGACGGAAGGCAGCATGTGGCAGGGCATCCAGCTGCGCATCCAGGACGGGGCCAGCTGCCGGGAAACGCGGCTGTCCCTGCCCGAGGACACAGGATACAACCCGCGCATTACCTTGTGCCCGCTGACGGGGCGAAATCGGTTGGATATACTGACCTCCGTGGAGAGCGGCGGCAGCGGCGGCACAGGATACTACACGGTATTCGGCTGGCTGAACCGGGGCTTTCGCCGCCTGTTTGAGACCGCGGCCTACAATGCCGCCTACCAGTACGACGTGGCGTATGCGGACGATTATACCCTACGTGTATTCAGCCGGGCCAACCAGGCGGAATATCTGCTATGCGTGCGCAATCCCGAAGCATTGGCGGCGCTGTACGATCCCCAGGGCAAACTGACTGCGCCGCGCCAGGGTATGGCGGATCCCCTGGGGCTGGCTGCTCCCGTGTCCCTACGGGGAGACGGCCGGTGGTCGCTGCTGACCGCGCAACAGCTTAGCGGGCTGCACCATGCCGACCGGCTGGGCGTCATGTTCAACCTGCTGCGCTGGAACGGCCTGCGCTTTGCCCTGGAAAGCCAGTATCTGGGCCTCCCCGGCTCATGAAGCGCTTTGCGTCAGTTGCAGGGGCCGCTTCCAGCGGCTTCCCAGGAAGCGCGCCCCCAGCAGGGCTGCCCGGGTAATGTTGTCCAGGGCCATGCAGATCCATACCGCCGCAAGCCCCAGATGGAACACGTGTACGCACAGCGTGGTCAGCAGGATGCGCACGCCCCAGGTGGTCCCCATGGAGATGACAAATGGCGCGCGGGTATCGCCCACGCCGTTGAACACGCCCTCCCAGATAATGCCCGCGGCGTAGATCGGTTCCGTAACGGCGATGATGCGCAGCACCACCGCGCCCTGGGCGATTACCGCCGCATCGGGAGTAAACAGGGACAGCATGGCCGACGGAAACAGGAACAGCAGCGCGCCGGTGCAGGTCATCAGCAGCACGGCCACCAGCAGGATCAACCGGCTTACCCCCATGAGCTTGGCTTCGCTGCCCTCGCCCACCGCGTTGCCCGCCAGGGTGGAAGCGGCAGCCTGCATTCCATAGCCCGGCAGATACACGGCCTCCTCCGTGGTCAGGGCCAGGGAATGGGCCGCCAGGGATACCGTACCCAGCACCGACACCTGGGAGAGAAACACCACATGCCCCAGGCTCACCCCGATGCGGGTGAATACCACCGGCACGCCCACCCGGGCGCACTGACCCATGACCGCCCGGTCCCAGCGCAGAGGTTGTCCCTTGGGAGACAAAGCCGGGCTGCGCCAAAGGGCGTAGAACATCATCAGCCCGCTAACCACATAGGACGCCGCCGTGGCGATAGCCGCGCCGATAACCCCCAACCCCGCGCCGGGCATGAAAAAACTCGTCCCCAGCAAGGAGATTTCCCGGCCCGGGAAAATCAGCAGGAAGTTCAGCGCCACGTTGATGGCGTTCATGGCCAGGCTTACCAGCATGGGGGTACGGGTATCCCCGGAGGCCCGCAGGGCGGAGGCAAAGATAATGCTGGACGCGCGAAAAAGCATGGGCAGGGAGACAATGGCAAAGTATTGCCCCGCCGTTTCCCGGATCTCCGGGGCCGCGTTAAGCCAGCTGGGAATCAGCGGGCTGAGTCCCACAGTAAGCGCTCCCATGACCGTGCCCAGTATAAGCACCGCAAAAATGGATTGGCCCGCCGCCACCCGGGCGGTACGGGTATCCCGCCCGCCCAGCGCCCGGGAAATACACGCCAGAAAGCCGATGCCCATGGCAAACATGGGAGAGTTCACCAGCCAGTTCACCGGCGTGGTCAGCCCCACCGCCGCGGTCGCCTGCGCCCCCATCTGTCCCACCATGGCCGAATCCGTGTACTGCACCACCGTCTGAAGCAGCTGTTCCAGCATAGCCGGCCAGGCCAGGGTAAAGATCGTCCCCAGCAGAGCCCGGTTCTTCCGCAGGTATGTTCTCAGCCTTCGCATCCCCATCAGCCTCTTTTGTTTTTATCGCTGTAAGGTCTATGATACCGGAGGCAATGGCGGCTGTCAATCCATGGGAAAGAAAAGCGCTCCCTAAAAAGGGAAAACCCCTTCGGGAGGCGAATGCATAGAAAGCCCGGACGCTTGCCGGGCAATGCATAGCATAGGCGGTGTTGAATCATGGCAATTCCTTCTCCTTCCATGGATGCCTGGCTCAAGGAAGCCAAAGCGGACGCTTCCGCGCCGAAAATCGGCATGTATCTGACCCATAACGGCGTGGTGCGTCAGACCCCCAAGGCTTTGGTGCGCCAGGGAGATACTTCCGCGCAGCCGGTAACGGGCATGCGCTTTTCCTATGACCGGGACGGCGTGGAGGCCGCCATTGCCGAAACCTATCGCCTCCCCGGGGTGTATTATGTGCGCGTATGGCTCAACGAGGGAGAATTGCAGGTGGGCGACGACATCATGTACGTGCTGCTGGGCGGCGACATCCGTCCTCACGTCATTGATGGACTGCAATTCCTGGTGGAACGCATCAAGAGCCAGTGCGTTCAGGAAACCGAGCTGCGCTGAGGCGTAGGCTCCGCTTCCCTGCAAGCATTCACGAACATACCCGCATGGTTTTTCACGCACGGCACGCTGCCGGCAAGTCGAGGGAATCGTCTCCGCAAGGACGATTCCCTCGGTTTTTTTGCAAAAAGAGCGTCTTGCTGCGCAAGCCGCTCCCAGCGTGTCGAAAAAGTGGTTTTTACCACTTTTTCGAGAAGGCACCTTCGGCCAACCAGAGGTCGTCCGAAGGTG
>CALVVZ010000106.1 GCA_944364075.1 uncultured Clostridia bacterium | reverse complement strand
CGTGGTCTACGTGTCCGATCGTGCCGATGTTGACATGCGGCTTTGTTCTTTCAAATTTTTCCTTAGCCATGGGAATTACCTCCTTGCTATACGCGATACTGCGGGGGCTCCCCCGCTGTACTCAGGCGATTGATGCGGTGTTGGAGCGGGTGATGGGAATCGAACCCACGTAGCCAGCTTGGGAAGCTGGAACTCTACCATTGAGTTACACCCGCATGTCCGCATCAAGCCCTTGTAGACTTGCCAGACAATGGTTATTGTAGTCAATTTTCCTTCCATTGTCAAGGGGTGCGCGGGGGTTTTTTGCATTTTGGCGGCCGCGCCTTCGCAAATTTCCACGCCTGCCTTTTTATGGTTCCACCGGTGCAAAAAAACATGCGTCCACCCCTTTCTTTCCCTGTGTATACGTAGGGCGCATTCCCTGTGTATACGTAGGGCGCATCCCTTGCCACGCGGCCGCGTGCCGTGGTATACTAGGCTGTAACATTGTATACATACAGGAGGTATCCGCACAATGAAGCTGTGGGGCGGAAGATTCAGCAAAGCTACCGACGGACTGGTGGATGACTTTCATTCCAGCATATCCTTTGACCAGCGCCTGGCGGAACAGGACATCACCGGTTCCATCGCCCATGCCACCATGCTGGGAGAGCAGGGCATCATTTCCCTAGAAGATGCGGCACAGATCGTGGCGGGACTGCAAGGCATTCTGTCCGACGTGAGAGACGGAAAAATCACCTGGCATGTGGACGCTGAGGATATTCACATGAACGTGGAAACCCTGCTGACCCAGCGCATTGGGGAAGCGGGAAAGCGGCTGCATACCGGCCGCAGCCGCAACGACCAGGTCGCCCTGGATGTGCGCATGTACGCCAAGCTGGCCTGCGAGGAGACCCGGCAAATGCTCACCGACCTGATGGAAGCGCTGCTGGATATCGCCCAGGACAATCTCCATACCATCATGCCCGGCTATACCCACCTGCAAAAGGCCCAGCCCATTACCCTGGCCCATCACATGATGGCCTATTTCCAGATGTTTCTGCGGGACCGCACCCGTTTTGAGGCCGCGTACCGCTCCGCGGACGTGATGCCCCTGGGCTCCGGCGCACTGGCAGGCACCACCTATCCCCTCAACCGCGAGCGGGTGGCGGAGCTGCTGGGATTCTCGCAAATCACCCAGAACAGCCTGGACGGGGTAGCCGACCGGGATTTCCTGCTGGAGTATCTCTCCGCCGCCTCCATCTGCATGATGCATCTGAGCCGCTTCTGTGAAGAGCTGATCCTGTGGAGCAGCGGCGAATTCCATTTCGTGGAGATGGACGATGCCTACGCCACCGGCTCCTCCATTATGCCGCAAAAGAAAAACCCCGATGTGGCAGAGCTGATTCGCGGCAAAACCGGGCGGGTGTACGGCGACCTCATGGCCCTGCTCACGGTGATGAAGGGCTTGCCCCTGGCCTATAACAAGGACATGCAGGAGGACAAGGAAGCCTTTTTCGACGCCCGGGATACCCTAGTCAAGGGGCTGACGGTGTTCACCGCCATGTTGCGCACCGTCACCTTCCGCAAGGATGTCATGGCCCAGGGCGCTTCCGGCGGCTTCACCAATGCCACCGATTGCGCGGATTATCTGGTACGCAAGGGCGTGGCCTTCCGGGACGCCCACAAGGTGGTAGGCGAGCTGGTGGCACACTGTCTGAATGAAAATAAGGCGTTGCTGGATCTGTCCCTGGAAGAACTACGGGCATTCCATCCCGCCTTCGACGCGGACGTATTCGACGATCTGAGCATGCTGGCCTGTGTGGAGCGTCGCCGTATCCCCGGTGCGCCCGCTCCGGATATGGTACAGCAGTCCATTGACGCGGGCCGGGCGGCACTGTAATTTTCTGCAAGGAGGTGTCCCCATGCTTCATTGGAAACCGGCTTCCCTGGCGGAAATGCCCTTTCGGCAAGCTTTGCTCGGCGATCCTGCCACCATGGCCTACAATGCGCCTTGGGCGCCCCCTGACGGTTGCCTGGACTTTCCCCCGGCGAGGTGGAGCGCCTGGTTGGAAAAATGGGCCGACCATGCTCCAGAGCGCTTCTGTGCCTATCTGTTTACACCCCAAGGACAAGCCGTGGGAGAAATCAGCTGGCATGACTACGGTCAGGAAATCGGTACCGTTATCCATGCTGATCATCGTGGGAAAGGCTACGGGCTGGAGGGCCTTCAGCTGCTGATTGCATTGGCCTTCCGGCATCCAGAGATTGACTGTCTTTGGAACAATTTTGAGGCAACCCGGACGCCGGCCCTGCTTACCCATCAAAAAGCGGGCTTCGAAGTGGTTGAAGAAACGGACGGTATGCTCCGGTTGCGTTTGACCCGGGAACGCTGGCTACAAAACAAAAACGTGCGGTGAAGCATCCTTCACCGGAATAGGGAGAGAAGAAGCATGGAACATCGCAACGGCGCCTGTTGGTTGGATGTGGAGGGCAAGCCCATCCAGGCCCACGGAGGGATGATTACCCGCTTTGGTGATACCTGGTACTGGTATGGCGAAAACAAGGATGCAGAGAACTGCACGCGGGACGGCGCACCGCTTTCCCGTGTGGATGTGATTGGCGTTTCCTGCTACACCAGCCCGGATCTTCTGCACTGGACCCATCAGGGCGTTGTGCTTTCGGCCGTAACAGACAGCCCGGTCCATCCCTTGCATCCCAGCCGCGTGCTGGAACGTCCCAAGGTGTTTTACAACGCCCACACCGGAAAGTATGTCATGTGGTTCCACGCGGACAGTCCGGACTATACCTTTGCCCAGGCGGGATGCGCCGTGGCGGACTCCCCCGCCGGACCGTTCCGCTTTCTTCGCACCGTAGCCCCCAACCGCCGGGATTGCCGGGATATGACGCTGTACCACGATCCGGTGAGCGGTCATGAATTCCTGGTGCATAGCGGAGACTGGAACAAAACCTTGTATTTCTCCGAGCTGACGGAAGACGGTCTGGGCTTTACCGGGCGTTGCTTCGCCCAGATGATCAACCAGGAACGGGAAGCGCCGGCGCTGTGCTATCACAACGGCTTGCATTATTGCGTCACCTCCGGTTGCACCGGCTGGGCGCCCAACAGCGCCCTGTACGCCACCGCCCAGGAAGTGTGCATGGATATGAAGCTCATCGACAACCCCTGCGAGGGTCCGGGCTACCGCCAGACCTTCGGCGGACAAAGCACCTGGGTCCTTCAGGCGGAAAACCGTTACTGGCTTATGCTGGATCACTGGAAGCCCCTGGATCTGCGGCATTCGGGTTATAGTCTGCTGCCCATGGACTTTGAGGGAGAAAGGCTCACCGTGCGCTGGCAGGAAACCTTCGCGGGGCTATGAGCGCGTGCGGGCCGCACGGCCCCGCATCTAGACCGCCTGCGGCCGCATGTACACACACATTCATTTCATCATACGAGCGTTAAAGGCATGTCGACGCTTTCGGGGAGCCTCCCCGGAAATACGGGCAACCCAAGCGCACGGACAGAGGAGGAGCGCCGATGCGCGGTTTTGATCGATCCAGCCGCCGGTTCCTGCTGCAGAATATCCTGTTGTTCATTTTAATGAGCGCGGTAGCCTTTGCCGGTGTATATTCATCCGGGCAAAGCGCCTACCGCTCCGCCAACGAGCTGGGAGCCATGACGGCGGATTACCTGAACCTGCAGGTGGACGCCTTCATGGGGCAGTATGAACAGATCCTGGAAGACGCCGCCTATATGGTCAACGCTATGATGTCCAAGGGCTCCACACCGGAGGCCATTGAACAGTGGATCACCGCTTTCTCCCTGGAGTACGACGAAACCATGCAGTACGACGAAAGCGGTATCTACGGCGTCATTCATGGGCATGGCGTATTCAGCAGCGGTTGGAAGCCCGGCGAGGACTACGACATTTTTTCGCGTCCCTGGTATCAGCAGGCGATTGACGCGGGAGGTCGGTGCGCCCGCTCCATGGTCTATCAGGACGCCCGTTCCGGCATTACCATGGTCAGCCTATCCAAAGTATTGGACGACGGCGAGAGCGTGCTTGCGCTGGACATCCGTGTAGGCGAAATCGAAGTGGAATGGGAAGAGGGCAGCGACGTCTTTCCCGGAACCGCCACGGTGGTGGATCAGCAGGGCAACGTGCTCCTTCATCAGCAGATCGGTCAAACCCATATCAGCTGCGAATTGGACAGCTATACTCCCCAGGACTATCTGAACATGATGGCGCAGTTCGAGGGTATGCGGGGCGTCATCCGCTGGGATGGCGAGCTGGACAGCTACCAGAATTATTATATTGCCGGTGAAGACGGCTGGACCTGCATCGTAACCATTCCCCGGTCCGTCATTACCCGGGACGCCACCAATATATTTTATTTTCAGCTGACATTGCAGGCGGTTTTCCTGCTGTCCATCATCTACCTGAGCGTCCAGAGCTACCTGGCGCAGCGGCGGAACAGGCAAGCGATCAACTGCTTTGAAGCCCTGGGGCAAACCTATTTCTGCGTAGCACTGGTGGATGTTACCCGTCAAAGCTGTGACATCACCAAACAGGAGGATCAGCGTCCCGGTCATGGCGTGGGGACATGCTCCTACGATGATTTTCTTGCTGCCGTCCGTTCCTCCATGCGCAGCGGCGGCGACTGGCCCGGCTTTGCAGAGCAGTTTTCCCTCCATCAGTTGCAGCAGCTTTGCGGCGGCCAGCAGGAACGCCTTTATCTGGAATATGAGCGCACATTTGCCCAGGGTGTGCGCTGGGTCAGCGTGGAAGCCTTTGCCGTACACAGCAGGCACCAGCAGGTCATCATCGCTTTCCGCCTCATTCATGACCGCAAAACCGCCGAGCTGGCAAAAAACCAGATGCTGCGGGAATCCCTGGACAGCGCACGCATGGCCAATCAGGCCAAGAGCGATTTTCTTTCCCGGATGAGCCATGATATGCGCACGCCCATGAACGCGGTCATTGGCTTCGCAGAACTGGCACGTCATAGCCTGGATCAACCCCAGAAAGCCATGGACTGCCTGGACAAGGTGGCAGCCGCCTCACAGCAGTTGCTGCACCTGATCAACGAGGTGCTGGACACCGCCAAGATTGAGCAGGGCAAAATGGAGTTGCACCTTGCGCCGGTGGATCTGGCGCATCTGCTGGAGGAAACCGCCGCGCTTTTCCAGCTCCAGGCCAAGGCGCAACACCAGTGTTTCACCCTTGTTCCACCCACGCTGCGGCATACCCGCGTCATTGCCGATGGCGGCAGGCTGAATCAGGTGTTGAACAATCTTTTGTCCAATGCGATCAAGTATACCCCCGCCGGCGGTTCCATCTCCCTCCAGGCAGAGGAGCTCTCCAGTGGCGTTCATCCCGATCAACCCCTGTACCGCTTTACCGTATCCGATACGGGCATCGGTATGAGTCCGGCTTTCTTGGAAAAGATTTTCCTTCCCTTTGAGCGGGAAGACACCTCCATGACCAACCAAACCAACGGCGTGGGGCTCGGCATGGCCATTACCCACAACATCGTCCAAATGATGGGCGGTCAGATTGAAGTAACCAGCGTTCAGGGCCAGGGCAGCCGCTTTACGGTAACCGTACCCTGCTCCCTGCCAGCGGAAGCGCCGGAGGAAGCCGCATGGCCCCGCGACGCCGCATCGTTCAGTCTCCAGGGCCGCAAGCTGCTCCTGGCGGAAGATAACCTGCTCAACCAGGAAATTGCCTTGGAACTGCTGGGCATGGAAGGCGCCCAGGTTACCGCCGTGGAAAACGGCCGCAACGCGGTGGAAGCCTTTGCCCAGAATCCCCCCGGGACCTTTGAGGCAATCCTGATGGATATCCAGATGCCGGAAATGGACGGATATGCCGCGACCCGCGCCATTCGTCAGCTGGATCGCCCCGACGCCGCCGTCATCCCGATCTTTGCCATGACTGCCAACGCCTTTGAGGATGACATCGCTGCCGCCCGGGCTGCCGGCATGAACGGTCATATCGCCAAGCCCATTGACATTGAGAGAATCAAGGCGGCGCTGTCCACTGTGCTGCATGCGCCCTCGGCCTGATTGCAAGCGTATTCCCACGGAAGGAATGGTTTGCCGGGAGGTCCTTGAGCAGCGGAAAAAGCAGGCGGGCATGCCGTGATGGCATGCCCGCCTTAGATCGTTAACAATGTTTTTTTGCCTCATCATTTCCGCAAATTGCGTTTTGTATGCTTGCAGGCGCGGGGGAGTTCGCGCCTGCGGGCGCGACCAAAGGGCTTTCCGATCGCCCTTTGGAAACCTTCGGGCACATACGCTATGATTTCTTGCAAGTTGGGGAAGCGAAAGTTTTTTTACATCTGTATAGAAAACATACTTTTTTCAGCGGTTTGGGGCGGACATTGCCATCATGGCATGCCCGCCTTAGATCGTTAACAATGTTTTTTTGCCTCATCATTTCCGCAAATTGCGTTTTGTATGCTTGCAGGCGCGGGGGAGTTCGCGCCTGCGGGCGCGACCAAAGGGCTTTCCGATCGCCCTTTGGAAACCTTCGGGCACATACGCTATGATTTTCTTGCAGGTTGGGGAAGCGGAAGTTTTCTTACATCTGTATAAAAACATACCTTTTTTAACAGTCTGAGGCGGGCACTGCCATCATGGCATGCCCGCCCCTTCAAGGCCGGATGTCCTCCTCGGTTTTTCCGGCCTGTGCCTTCCTGTGAACCTGGGAGGCGTCCCCGCTTTCATACCGTGGAACGGTCCGTATCCACGGTTTTCCTGCCTGCCTTGCGCTCCGGGCGGATGCCGCGCCACACGGTGATCACCGCGCCTACTATCAGCGCAATGTAGTACGTAAAGAACCGCCACAAGAGCAGCGCCATCAAGCGAATGCCGTCGGGGAACATCCCGGAAAAGTAAAGGGCAAAAATGCCTTCCTGCGCCCCGGACGCGCCGGGCAGCGGCGTGTACGCAGCACTCACATAAAGCAGCACCGCCAGGGTGATGATTTGCCAGTATCCCGCCTCCGTCAGGTCAAAGGCGCGATAGATGAAAAATGTCACCGTCATCAGGGAAAGCAGTTGCACTGTGGACAGAAGCATCTGCATCAGCAGTTCCATGGGCCGGCGGCGCAGCGACATGACGCTGCTGTGAAAGGTATCCAGCACGTCCTGGCATTTGGTCATCACCGCATCGGGGTTCTTGCACAGGTGCAGGCGCACGGCCAGGCGAATGCACAGTTTGATGATCCACCAGACCAGGCGCTTGTTTACCGCCATGAGCAACACCAGGCATACGGAAATATCATTATACACGTAGCCGAGTATAAGAATCCAGATGTTGGACCCCAGCTGCTGGGCTACGTATCCCCCGTAGAGCAACCACAGCAGCGTGCTAAACACCATGAGCATAAATTGAAAACAGAAAAATTTCACCGTCAGCGCGGAAGTACCAATACCGATGGGCACATCCCGTTTGGTCAAATAGTAGACCTGCATGGGTTGTCCGCCGGTTGCGCCGGGTGTGATGTTACTGTAATACGCGCCGCATACGCTCACATACACGGCATAGGGGAAACTGACCGGATACCCTTGACCGCGTAAGTAGTAATGAATGGACAGCGCGTCCGAACCCACAAAAGCGGCATAGGCCAGGGCGCAGAATATCAGCCACTTGGGCGCCACGCTCTTCAGGGCGTTGATGGCGTCTCCGACTTCCTGGCCGTTGACGCCGATGAGCAGAACAATCGCAAGCGTTCCAAAGATAAACGCAAAATTGAGAATCTTCTTCGTCCGAGGCTTCATAGGCCCTCCCGAGATTGCTTCACATTCGGTTTAGTATAGCACATTCCTCCAGACTTTCGCAAGGGTTCCGGACACGCCACCTGCTGGAAAATCGCGTCAACGGCCCATGAGAAAAGCGCGCCCCGGATTGCTCCGAAGCGCGCCTGGCAAATGAGCTATCAGAACTTCAGCGGATTCACACGGACGGAGGGACCCATGGTGCTGCTCAGGTACAGGGACTTCACGTAGGTACCCTTAGCCGCAGCAGGCTTGGCCTTGATGATCGCGTCCATCAGTGCGTTCAGGTTCTCCACCAGCTTCTGCTGGCCGAAGGAAGCCTTGCCAATGGGGCAATGCACAATGGCGGTCTTGTCTACGCGGTACTCCACTTTACCGGCTTTGATATCGGTAATGGCCTTGGTCACGTCCATGGTAACCGTGCCGCTCTTGGGGTTGGGCATCAGGCCCTTCGGACCAAGGATGCGGCCGATACGGCCCACCAGACCCATCATATCCGGGGTAGCCACGCAAACGTCAAAGCCGAACCAGTTCTCCTGCTGGATCTTGGCGATCATTTCCTCGGCGCCCACAAAATCCGCACCGGCGGCTTCCGCTTCCTTGGCCTTGTCGCCCTTGGCGATTACCAGCACACGGATGGTACGGCCCGTGCCGTGGGGCAGGACCACGGCGCCGCGGACCTGCTGGTCCGCATGGCGAGGATCTACGCCCAGACGAACGGAGATCTCCACGGTCTCGTCAAACTTCGCCTTGCTGGTCTTGAGCACCAGGTCGGCAGCCTCTTCGGGATCATACTGCTTCAGAGCTTCGATCAGCTTCGCGCTGTCGGTATATTTCTTACCATGCTTCATGTTATTCTTTCCTCCCATGTGGTATTAGCGGCGCTTCGTCCTCCCACATTGATCGGGGGTCTATGCCCCCAGGATCCGAAGCCGTCGGGCTTCGGCTCTTCGCGTCACTCTTCCACGGTCACGCCCATGCTGCGGGCGGTGCCGGCCACCATGCTCATGGCGGCTTCGATGCTGGCGGCGTTCAGGTCGGGCATCTTCGTGGTCGCGATTTCGCGGACCTGCTCCTTGGTCAGCTTGCCAACCTTATCGCGGTTGGGGCGGCTGCTGGCGGTTTCGATGTTCAGGGCCTTCTTAATCAGCACAGGAACAGGAGGAGTCTTGGTGATGAAGGTGAAGGTACGGTCGGAATATACGGTGATCACCACGGGGATGATCAGGCCCGCCTGCTTGGCGGTGCGCTCGTTGAATTCCTTGCAGAAGCCAGGAATGTTCACGCCGTGCTGACCCAGCGCAGGACCGATAGGCGGCGCAGGATTCGCCTTGCCGGCCGGCACCTGCAGCTTGATGTAGCCAGTTACTTTCTTTGCCATGGAAATGGCACCTCCTAAAAAATGTGGTCATGGCGAAAGTGCTTGCACTTTCTCCCACTGCCCCGCCCGGGGCGGACAAAATGCGGATATGACTCCGCAGCTTCACCGCCTGCGGCGGTGTTGAAGCCTTGAAAAAGAAGTTTTCGGAGAACCCTCGCAGGCTGTCGATCACTTGCTGATCTTTTCCACCTGATCCAGATCCACCTCAACGGGCATCTCACGGCCAAGGAACATCTGCACCTTCACCGTGAGCTTGTCGCGGATGGTATCCACATCCTCGACAATGCCGCTGAAGTTCTCCAAGGGACCCGAGAGAATGCGAACTTCCTCGCCAATGGCAACGCCGAATTCCACGCTCTTGGCCTCGGTGTTGAGCATCATCTCCACCTCCGCGTCCGTGAGCGCCACCGGCTTGCTGTCCGGACCCACAAAGCCCGTCACGCCGCGGGTATTGCGCACCACGTACCAGCTTTCGCTGGTCTCGATCATGTGTACCAGCACATAGCCGGGATACACCTTGCGCTGCGTTTTCACCCGTTTGCCATTCTTGATTTCGATGACATCCTCCACAGGCACTCTGACGTCGAAGATCAGATCCTGCATGCCGTTGTTTTCAACGGATTTCTCCAGGGTGTCCTTTACCTTGTTTTCGTACCCCGAGTAGGTATGCACCACATACCAGCAGGGCTCCTTGCTCTTTTCGGTCATGCTTTTTCTCCTATGCCACGGATCACAGCACCAGCAGCTTCACCAGCGCCGATGCGCCCATGTCGAGCAGGCTGATGATCAGTCCCAGGACGACCATGAAAACCAGCACGACAATGGAGTAGGTCACCAGCTTGCGCTTGGTGGGCCAGGTCACCTTCTTGAGCTCATAGCCCATGTTCTTGAAGGGCGTAGCCACACGCTTGGGCAGCTTGGCACACCAGCCAATGAACTTCTGCCACTTGGTTTCAGGGGTCTTCTTCGCGGCAGCCTTTTCGGGCTTCGCGGCGACCGTCTTATTCTCATCTGCCATTTTTTTCACATCCTCACCGTATTGGTAGCGGTTATTTCGTTTCGCGATGAGCGGTGTGTTTCTTGCAGAAAGGGCAGTACTTCATAAGCTCAATGCGATCCGGGGTGTTCTTCTTGTTCTTCATGTTATTGTAGTTGCGCTGCTTGCACTCCGTGCAGGCAAGGCACACCTTCTGACGAGCGGCGTTAGCCACGCTGGACACCTCCTGCCTCTATGCATTGTTGCTTCCCTGTCTTCGGAAGAAAACAGGGCGATCCCATCCGGCGGAGTACCGCCGGATGGGGAAATTTCTTACTCGATCACCTTCGCCACAACGCCGGAACCAACCGTGCGGCCACCCTCGCGGATAGCGAAACGCAGGCCCTGC
>CALVVZ010000105.1 GCA_944364075.1 uncultured Clostridia bacterium | reverse complement strand
GCAATTCAACTATACCAGATGGGCGCTCAAGTCTCACTCTTTTTTTCCCTCTGTCCAATATGTATTGTAGCTCTACACAATTTCGGAAAATTTGTGCAAGAAAGCCCTTGACAAACGGAAAACCCTGCGGTATTATATAACACGTCGCCGCGGTAAGCCCGCAGAGGCTGGCCGAAACCCTTGGTTGGTGGCGCATCAGGGGAGCATAGCTCAGCTGGGAGAGCATCTGCCTTACAAGCAGAGGGTCACAGGTTCGAGCCCTGTTGTTCCCACCACGATACCTGGCCCGGTAGCTCAGTTGGTTAGAGCGCCAGCCTGTCACGCTGGAGGTCGAGGGTTCGAGCCCCTTCCGGGTCGCCAATATGCCTTGGTAGCTCAGTCGGTAGAGCAGCAGACTGAAAATCTGCGTGTCGGTGGTTCGATTCCGCCCCAAGGCACTGTGTGCGGTAGTAGCTCAGTGGTAGAGTGCCACCTTGCCAAGGTGGATGTCGCGGGTCCGAATCCCGTCTACCGCTCCACACACGGCGCCATAGCCAAGTGGTAAGGCGAAGGTCTGCAAAACCTTTATTCTCCAGTTCGAGTCTGGATGGCGCCTCACCAAGAAAAAGCCTTTCGCAGTTGCGGAAGGTTTTTTTCTGTTTGCTGAAACAAAACAGGGGAAAAAGGATGGGCAAAAGCCCGGCGGCAGGGGATTTACAAGCGGCGGCAAACGTGCTATAATACCCATCAACAACCGCGCAATGAACGGGAACGCGGGACCGGATTTCCCTTGCAGAGAGCCGCCGGAGGGTGCAAGGCGGCAGGGGAGAGGTCGCGCCGCTCGCCCGGGAGCGTTCCGGTAAAACGGACGGGTGTGCCCGATAAAGCACGGCAGAAGGTGGCCCCGGCCGTCCGGGGCAAGCAAAGTGGTACCGCGAAACGGCGTTTCGTCTTTGTAGGAAAGGCGAAACGCTTTTTTGGGTCAAGGAGGAGGAAGCGTCCATGTACCAGGAGAATTACGACCCCGCATCCATTGAAAAAAAGTGGCAGAAAATCTGGGCGGAAACCCATGCCTTCGAGGCGGAGAACGATTATAACAAGCCCAAGTTTTATGGGTTGATTGAGTTCCCGTATCCCTCCGGGGCGGGGCTGCATGTGGGCCATCCCCGGTCCAATACCGCCATGGATATCATCTGCCGCAAGCGCCGCATGGAGGGCTACAACGTGCTGTTCCCCATTGGCTGGGACGCCTTCGGCCTGCCCACGGAGAACTATGCCATCAAGAACAAGGTGCATCCCGCCGAGGTGACCCAGCAGAACATCGACCACTTCCGGCAGCAGCTGCAAAAAATCGGCTTCTCCTTTGACTATACCCGGGAGGTGAACACCACCGACCCCGCCTATTTCAAGTGGACCCAGTGGATCTTCCTCCAGCTGTACAAGCATGGCCTGGCCTACAAGGCGCAGATGCCTATCAACTGGTGTACCTCCTGCAAGTGCGGCCTGGCCAACGAGGAAGTGGTGGACGGCGTGTGCGAGCGCTGCGGCGCGCCGGTCATCCGCAAGGTGAAAACCCAGTGGATGCTGAAAATCACCGCCTATGCCCAGCAGCTCCTGGACGGACTGGAACACGTGGACTTCATCGAGAAGGTCAAGACCCAGCAGCGAAACTGGATTGGCCGCAGCGAGGGCGCGGAGGTGGACTTTGCCCTCACCGTGCCCGGGGAGAAGGTGCGGGTCTATACCACCCGGCCGGATACCCTCTTCGGTGCTACCTACATGGTGCTTTCTCCCGAGCATCCCCTGGTGGACAAGCTCAAGGAGCAGATTACCAACTATGACGCCTGCGTGGCCTATCGCCAGGAAGCCGCCCGAAAGAGCGATTTTGAGCGCGCCGAGCTGAACAAGGAAAAGACCGGCGTGCAGCTGGAGGGCGTGCGGGCCGTCAATCCCGTGAATGGGAAGGAAATTCCCATCTGGCTGTCCGACTATGTATTGATGACCTACGGCACTGGCGCCATTATGGCCGTGCCCGCCCATGATACCCGCGACTGGGAGTTTGCCCGCAAGTTCGGCCTGCCCATGGTGGAGGTGGTGGCCGGCGGCGACATCAACCAGGAAGCCTACACGGACATCCAGGACGGCGTGATGGTGAACAGCGGCTTCCTGGATGGATTGAAGGTGGCCCAGGCCAAGAAGGCCATTGTGGATTACCTGGTGGAAAAGGGCTACGGCGAGCGCAAGGTGAACTACAAGCTCCGGGACTGGGTGTTCAGCCGCCAGCGCTACTGGGGCGAACCCATTCCCATGGTACACTGCGACAAGTGCGGCATGGTGCCCGTGCCTGAGGACCAGCTGCCCGTCCTGCTGCCCAACGTGAAGAACTACGAGCCCACCGACGACGGCGAAAGCCCCCTCTCCGCCATGACGGAATGGGTGAACACCACCTGCCCCCACTGCGGCGGTCCCGCCAAGCGGGAGACCGACACCATGCCCCAGTGGGCCGGTTCCAGCTGGTATTTCATGCGCTATTGCGACCCGCATAACGACAAGGAGCTGGCCAGCAAGGAAGCTCTCCAGTACTGGCTGCCCGTGGACTGGTACAACGGCGGCATGGAGCACACCACCCTGCACCTGCTGTACAGCCGCTTCTGGCACCTGTTCCTCCACGACATCGGCGTGGTGCCCGCGCCCGAACCCTATCAAAAGCGCACCAGCCACGGTATGATTCTGGGCGAGAACGGGGAGAAGATGTCCAAATCCCGCGGGAACGTCATCAACCCCGACGACATCGTGCGGGAGCTGGGCGCGGACGCCTTCCGCCTGTACGAGATGTTCATGGGCGCCTTCGACCAGGCCATTCCGTGGTCCACCAACGGCGCCAAGGGCTGCCGCCGCTTCCTGGACCGGGTATGGAAGCTGCAAAGCATGGTCTGCGACGGCGAGGGCTTCTCCAAGGACCTGGAGGCCGAGATGCATCAAACCATCAAGAAGGTCTCCGAGGACTATGAAAAGATGAAGTTCAACACCGCTATCGCCGCCATGATGACCCTGGTGAATGACTTCTTTGCCAAGGGCCAGGTCACCCGGGGCGAATTGCGCACGCTGCTTTTGCTGCTCAATCCCGTGGCCCCTCATATCACCGAGGAAATGTGGGAGAACCAGGGCTTCGGCGCGCCCATTCATCATCAGCCCTGGCCCAAGTGGGACGAGGAGAAGATGAAGACCGCCGAGGTGGAGATTGCCGTGCAGATTTGCGGCAAGGTTCGCGGCCGCATCATGATTCCTGCCGACATGGGCAAGGAGCAGGCGGAGCGCGAGCTGATTCAGCGGGAGGACGTGCAGGCGCTGCTGGGCGGCAAGACCGTGATGAAGGTCATCTTTGTGCCCGGACGGCTGCTGAACATCGTGGCTAAGTAAGCAAATGCGGGGGCGCTGCCGCGGGAACATGGGCTTCCCGGGGCGGCGTCCCTTTGCTTTTGCGGAGCATGGGGGAGGGTCCAAAGATGACCAGACAGGAGCTTTTTGATACCATGCGGGGAACCGTTGTCGTTTCCTGCCAGGCGGTTCCGGGGGAACCGCTGTACGACCCGGAGCGGTCGGTCATGTACCTGATGGCCCGGGCGGCCAAGCAGGCGGGCGCAAAAATGATCCGCACCAGCTCGGCCCGGGACATTCGGGAGATCAAGGCGGAGACCGGCCTGCCGGTGATCGGGCTGATCAAGCGGGCGTATCCCGGCTATGGGGGGTATATCACCATCACCCTGCGGGAGGTGCGGGAATGCGTGGACGCCGGGGCCGACATTGTGGCGGTGGACTGCACCAATGTTCCCCGGGGCGACGGGCTGACCCCCGCGCAGTATCTGCGCCGGATACGGGAGGAGTTCCCGGACCTGACGCTCATGGCCGACTGCGCCACCCTGGAGGAGGCCGTGGCCGCCCACGCCGCGGGGGCCGACCTGGTGGGCACCACCATGAACGGATACACCCCGCAGACCGCGGACCAGGGTGACGGTCCCAACTATGCCCTGGTGGAGGCCATGGTAAAGGCGCTGCCCTGCCCTGTGGTGGCGGAGGGCAGAATCCATGCCCCGGCGCAGGCCCGGCGGATGCTGGAGCTGGGCGCCTGGGCCGTGGTGGTGGGCGGCGCCATTACCCGCCCGTTGGAGATTGCCCGCCGGTTCATGGACGCGGTGAAGGATCTGTAAGGGGAGGCGAAGGCATGCTGCTGTGTATGGACCTGGGCGGAACCGCTGTGAAGCTGGGACTGGTGGACGAGGAAGGAAACATCCATGCCCGGGGCGAGGCGGACGTCCGGGGAGACGGCTACGCCACACCCATTTTCCATACGGCCACGGAAGCGGCCAGGGATTTCCTGGCGCGGACGGGGGCGCGAGTACGGGGCGTGGGAATCAGCGCCACCGGGCAGATTGACAGCCGCACCGGCGTGGTCATCGGCACCAACGGCGCCATTCCCAACTATGAGGGCACGAACTTCAAAGCGCTTGCGGAAGCCGCCTTCGGGGCGCCGGCTTGGGCGCTCAACGACGCCAATGCCGCGGCGCTGGGGGAGTGCTTCACCGGCGCGGCCCGCGGGCGAAGGCATGTGCTGATGCTGACCCTGGGCACGGGCGTGGGCGGCGGACTGGTGCTGGACGGTCGGCTGTACGGCGGCGCTCGCGGTATTGCCGGGGAACTGGGACATTTTCCTTTGGAGCGGGGGGGACGCCCCTGCGCCTGCGGAAACCGGGGCTGCCTGGAGCAATATGCTTCCGTGACCGCCCTGATCCGTCTGGCGCGGGAAACTACCGGGGAAACGGAACTGGACGGCCGGCAGATTTTTGCCCGGGCGGCGCAAGGCGATCAGGCGCTGGGCCGCGCGCTGGCGCGCTGGACGGAGGATGTAGCCGCCGGGGTCGCGGGCCTGGTACATGTATTCAATCCGGAAATGGTGCTCATCGGCGGCGGCGTTAGCGCCCAGGAAAAGCTGTTTTTGCAGCCCCTGCGGGAACAGGTGCTGGCACGGGCCATGCCCTGTTTCGCCCAGGGCCTGCGCCTGGAGCGAGCCGCTCTGGGCAACGACGCGGGGCTGGTGGGCGCGGCCCGGTACTGGCTGGACTGCATGGCGCGGGAATGAGACGTGCCGCCCATGCGCGGAAAAACATAAAAACGAAGGAATCCGCTGCGGATTGGGCTTTTTTGACACGTTGCCCTTTGTGTGTGATGAAGCAAGTATTTCATTGTGTAAATAGGCTACTTGCAGGCCGCTAAAGTACCTGAAACCATTTTTCTGACAACATGAGCAATGGGAGGCGCCGTTCAGACTGTTGAAAAAACGTGCCTTTCTCAACCGAAACGAGCGGCAGAATGCCGCGACAATTGAGGTCGCGGAATGATCAGAAAGCCCTTTGCTTGCGCTCGCAGGGGCGAAATCTCTGCGTTTGCAAGAATACAGTGTACAACTTGCAAAAATAATGAAGCCACATGCTTTTCCGGCGGTCTGAGCGGGAGGACCCGCCGCGCCTTTTTCCAGGATTTACCGGTAGAATGCCGCCCACCCAAAGCGCTGGAAAAACTTCTTTTGTGAAAATGATGGATTTTCTTGCAGCAATTTCCACGCATGCTGCGTTACTTAAGCGGAGAACGCCTTGCGCGCTTCCTCCAGAAAAGGATAAGGAAGAAGGTAAGAAACATGTTGAAGCGAATAGTAGCATTGCTGCTTGTACTGACGTTTATGCTCAGCGCTACGGCGGCCTGGGCTGCCCCGGGAGATGTGACGCTCTTTGTCCGTAACGACGAAACAAGCAATAACATCTCCATTACGACGGCCGCCGCGGTAGGCGACACACTCTATATCCTGGCAAACCAATATGATGAAGAAAACTCCAGGACCAATTTTATGCTCTATGGATATACCCATGGGCAGAGTGGAGAACCGGAGCTGCTGGCGGACAACATCGGCTATTCCCGCTGGTACAGCAGTCTGGAGGACGCCAAGAACGCGCAAACGGAAGGCAGCCCCGATCCCGAGACGGGCATTGGCTACCTGTTCAGCGACGGGGGAAAGCTGTATGGAATGAATACCCTCAATGGGGAAATCGCCGTGCTCACCTTTGCGAACGGCGCCATGAACCGGGAGGTTGCCTGCACCATTCCCATGGAAGACCTGTACATCCAGGAGGATGATTACGCCTATATCGTAGACATGAACGGGATGTGCGCCATGGACGGGCATGCGTACTTCTCCTCCACGGATTGGCGCAGCAATGAACCGCTGTATTTCCTTTATGACATCAACCTGGCGGACGGGTCCCTGAAAAAGACGCAGGTTACCCAGCGCCTGAGCCAGCTCATGCCATACAAGGACGGGAAGCTGCTGGGCTTCGTCACTTCTTCCTGGGATACCAATACCGACAAGGAAATCCCCGCCCAGCTGGTCACGGTGAACCCTGCGGATGGCGCTATGGCTACCTTTCGGGAAATGCCGGACGTAGGCTATATCAACGGCATGACGTATCATGCCGCGACGGATACCGCATATTACCTTGCCGAGAGCACCCTGTGGGGCATGACCGGGCAGGGAGATCCATTCAAGGCTGCATATTCCAATCAAAGCTACGCGGACGGCATGACGATGCTCGCTTCCGGTTACTGCGCGCTATGGGGAAGCGACGGCCTGGAGATTCACAACATGGACCCCGCCTATCTGCCTACCAAAACGCTGACCATCATTGGCAGCTGGCGCGATAGCGCGGCGCGGCAGTTCAGCACGGAAAATCCGGATATTCCGCTGATTTTCAGCGATGACTTTTACAGCATGTCGGAGCTGGGACAGGCCATGGTTTCGGGAGACGCCACCATTGACGTCATCCGTTCCAACGTGCAGAACGGCTTTGAAAACCTGCGGGACAAGGGCTACTGCGCGGACCTGTCCTCCAGCCAGAAGCTGATGGACTATGTGAACTCCCTCTATCCCGCCCTGAAGGACGAGGTGCTCAAGGACGGTAAGCTCTACGCGATTCCTGTCAGCATTTATGGTTCTACCCTTAGCTACCAGCCCAGCAAGCTGGAGGAAATCGGGCTGACCCCCGAGGATATGCCCACCACCTTTGTGGAGCTGTGTGAATTCATCACCCGCTGGAACAACGAGTGGATCGACGATGAAAACAAGGTCAATGTCATGCCCTTCTGCACTACCATGAGCAACCGCTCTGTGGTCTTTGACCTGATGCTCAAGGCCTACCTGGATTATTACGACGCCAAGGACGAGCCCCTTACCTTTGACACCCCGGAATTCAACGCCATGCTCACCGCCCTGGACAGCATGGACGCTTCCAACCTGGACATGCCTCAGAACATGACCGACCTGGAGTATGACGAGTTTTATCAGCTGTATTCCGGCGTATTTGTGGACCGTGGCCTGCTTTCCGAGGCGGAGGGCGACTATGCCGCCGTGCCGCTGAAGCTGTCCATCAGCGAAGACAAGGATTTCACCGTGGGCGTAAGTACCGAAATCTTGTTTGTGAATCCCCGGTGCGCCAACCTGCCGGAGGCCATCAAGCTGCTGGAATGCTACGTGGACAGCCTCTATGACGACGCGCGCATCATGATGTGCCCCGACAACAACGATCCCATCGAGAATCCTTATTATGAAGAAATCATCAAGAGCTTCCAGACGGGTCTGGAGGATCTACAGGAGCAGCTCAAGACCGCCGATGCGGCCCAGAAACGCGACCTGGAGGATGTTATCCAGTATTATGAACAGGCGCTGGCCAACCAGGAAAGCTACCGCTGGAACTATTCCGCCGCAACCATCGCCCAGTACCGGGAAATCGGCGATCACGTCTTTCCGCGCCACGCCAATGTGCTTTACAGCGCCGGGAACGATACCACCACCCAACTGCGCAGCCTGCATGAGCGCTATGTGCAAAAGCAGATTACCCGTGAGCAGTATATCAAGGAACTGAATCAGAAGGCGCGGATGATCGTACTGGAAAATCAATAATATTTCCCCCTGGGGAATGCGGCGCAGGGAATTCTCCCGCGCCCATTCCCTTTTTTATGCCTGGTTGGCGCATGGGGAGGAAAGAAGGGGCGGTATGTTCAAACGAATCGCGACGATGCTTTTAATGCTGGCGCTGATCCTTTCGGCGCCCGCCGCGCATGCTGCGCCGGGGGATGCGTCGCTGTTTATGCGGGAAGAAACGGCCGCCTATGCGCCCTGCGTGGAAACGGCCGTCGCCGTGGGGGAAACGGTGTATATCTTGCTGCGGTCGTATGACGAAACGTTGTATACCTGGACCTATAGCGTCTACCGCTATACGCCTTCCCAGGACGCACAGGTGGAGAAGGTCTGCGGCAATGTCTGTTATACGCGCCTTTATCCCGATTTGGCGAACGCCAGGGCGAGCCAACAGGGCGATATGCCGCCCGAGGAAGGGTTCGGGTATCTGTTCAGCGATGGGGAAGCGCTTTACGGCTTCAACACCCTCACCGGCAGCATTGCCCGGCTGACCTTCGCGGAGGGAACCATGGCGCGGGAGGAAGTATGCGCCGTGAACATGCAGGCGCTCTGTGTGCAGCAGGATGGTTATGCATATCTGATGGACTTCGACGCTCCGGTGGCCATGGCGGGTCATGCCTATTTTACCGCCATGGATTGGGCGCGGGAGGAGCCGACATGCCGCCTGTTCGATATTAGCCTGACGGACGGCTCCGTTCGCGTTACGGCGCTGGCTGAACGGGTGAAACACCTTACCCCCTATCAGGACGGCATGCTGCTGGGGTACGCTTTCGCCGGTTGGAACGAAGCTACCCAGGAGGCCGCACCCGCCGCCCTGGTTGCCCTGGAGGCTGACGGTGGAGCCATTACCCGCCTGCAGGAATGGCCGGATGAACGGAACATGACCCATATGGCCTACCACCGGGCTAGCGATACGCTCTACTATGCCGGTTCCGGTATGCTTTGGCGCATGTCTGCCCTGGGCCAGCCGCAGAAGGCTGCCTATACCAGCATTGGCAACGCGGCCGGCATGACGCTGACGGACCATGGCTACGCGGCGGTCTGGAATGCCAACGGGCTGGAAGTACGCAGCCTGGACCCCGCTTACCTGCCGCAGAAAACCCTGACCCTGTTGAACGTGTGGCAGCAGGCTGCAATACGGAAATTTACCCAGGAAAACCCGGACGTTCCGCTGATTTCCAGCCCCGAATACCTGAGCGCGCCCGAGCTGGCGCAGGCCATTGCCGCCGGGGACGCCTCCGTGGACATCATCTGCTGCTATACGCAGGAAGGCTTTGAAGCTCTGCGGGACAGCGGTTGCTGCGCCGACCTATCCCACAGCCCAAAGCTCATGGACTATGTAAACACCCTGTATCCCGCCTTCCAGGATGTGGTGCTCAAGGACGGCAAACTGTACGCCATTCCCGTGGAGCTAACAGGTTCCATGCTTTCTTACAGGCCGGACAAGCTCATGGAGGCCGGGCTGACGCCGGAGGATTTACCCACCACCTTTGCCGGACTGTGCGAATTTATCACCCGATGGAACAACGAATGGGTCCATGATGAGAGCAAAGCAGGCCTTCTCCCCTTAGGCGCTACCCAGAGTAACCGTGCCGTAGTGCTGGAGCTGATGTTCAACGCATATCTGGCCTATTGCGATGCCAAAGGCGAACCGGTTACCTTTGACACGCCCGAGTTCAACGCTATGCTGATGGCCTTGGACAGCATGGACGCTTCCAACCTGGACTTGCCTGCAAACAGGACCGCTCAGGACGATGACGCCTATAATCAGCCCAGCGCCAGCCTGCTGATGGACCATGAGCTGCTTTCCCAAGCGGAGGGGGATTACGCCGCCGTGCCCTTGCCGCTGTCCATTGCTGAGGGGATGGATTGCGCCATTCCCGTATATTTGCATGTGATGTTCCTGAATCCTCATTGCGCGAATCTTCCCGAGGCCATCAAATTTCTGGAATGCCAGGTGGACACCCTGGACGTTTCCACCCGCATCCGCCTGTGTCCCGGCAACAATGAACCGGTGGAGGACCCCTTTTACGCAAAGACCATTCAGGAACTGGAGGAAAGCCTAGCCAGCCTGCGGGAACAGCTACGGACTGCCGATGGCGTGCAGAAGCAAGAGCTGGAGGAGATCATCGGGTACCACGAAAACGCCCTGGAGCGTTCGGAAAGCTTGCGGTGGCGCTATGCCCCGAATACCATTGCGCAGTACCGGGCGATTGGCGGCTTCCTTTTCGCGCAGCCGGCCAACTCACTGTACAGCGCCGGGGAAGGCGTCCTTGCCAGCCTCCAGGAGCTGCATGAGCTCTACGTGCAAAGGCAGATTGCACGGGAGGCGTATATTGCCGGGCTGGAAGCCCTTGCACAGAGCGGCAACCGGCCATAAGCTTTCTCTGCCAGGCCAGCGGCGCCTCTGGACATTTTCCGGTGATGGAAAGCGCCTCGCTTGCCTGCGGGTGAACGGGCAGCGCCAAAAAAGCCGGAGGGGCCGCGGCCCCTCCGGCTCAGACTGTTGCAAGAGGCATGCTTTCAACTTGTCAAAAAAGCGGCGGC
>CALVVZ010000104.1 GCA_944364075.1 uncultured Clostridia bacterium | reverse complement strand
ATTCTTGCAGATGCAAAAGGTTTCGCGCCTGCGGGCGCGACCAAAGGGCTTTCCGATCGCCCTTTGGAAACCTTCGGCCCCATACGCTATGAAATTTTTGCAAGTTCGGGAGCCTGAAGTTTCATTTTTCTTGCGTCTGTATGAAAAAACATGCCTTTTTCAACAGACTGAGGGGCCGCGAACCTATGCCGGTTCGCGGCCCCTTCTTATTCTTCCAGCATGGCCAGGCGCTGGGCAATGGTTTGCCGCCAGGCCTCCTCGGACTGAGAACCGATCACCGGTTCCCCCACCAGCTCTCCCGCCGCGTTGACAAAATAGGTCGTAGGTACCGCGCTGACGCCCTGGAGCGCCGCATAGTACAGGGATTCGCTCTGGGTCAGGTGCGTATAGGCCGCACCGGTTTGCTTCACCAGCTCCACGGCTTTGATCCAGGAGGCATCCTCCGGCCCCGCGGTTTCTACCACGTCCGCCAGCACACCCACCAGCTGAAACTCGGACGGGTCGGCCTCCTGCGCCAGTTTGCCCAAGTCCGGCATTTCATTGATGCAGGGCGTGCAATAGGTTCCCCAGATGTTCACCATGGTCAGTCTGGCGCGGGTAAAGATCTCTTCGGTGACCGTTTCCCCGTTCAGGTCCGTGGTGGTGAAGGGCGCAATGGCCGTCATGGCCGCCGTTCCATAGGGGCGCAGCGGCGTGGGTACCGCCGCGGATACCAGGCCGCCCATATTTTCCGCATCCGCCTGCATCAGCGCCAGGACCGCCGCATCTCCCGAGGGCGCGGCAGCGTACGCTTCGCAATAGAACGAAAAATCTCCCGCCGTGGCAAAGGGCTCCCGGGCATCATCGTCCGCCTGACGTACCACGTCAATGCGGTAGACCAGCCGTTCCCGTTCCTCCAGGTAACGCATCAGTTCTTCCATGGTGGTGAATGCCGCAATGGCCGTCTGGTCCTCCTGACTCAGCAGCGCAGCGTACACCCGTCCGAAATATTCGTCATCCTCGCCGCCCAGCACGGGCAGCAATCCGTATGTGCCCGCTTGAAGCGCCTCCAGCCGCGCGGCATCCAGATGAAAGGTCAGGCCCAATTCCGGCAGCGGCGCCTTGGTGCGTTCCGCTTCAGCGGCTGCCCCGCCCAGAAGCATCACAGCGCATAGCATCCATATCAGGCATTGCTTCAGCATATCCGAATTCCTCCATTCTTCGTAGGGGGTCTGTGTTACGAAAAAGGCGGCGGTTGTGCAATGCTGCGCATGCGTCATCGCCGCTTTTCTCTTACTGTTCTTCTTCCCTGGGGGTGACGCCTACGTATACGCGAGGATCCTTAGCCTTGTAGGTATCCGTGTACAGCAATTCCCGGGAAACAACCATTTCGTTTTCATAGGTGACACGATAGCTTTCCACCACGTATCCTTCCTTGCCCTTGACCCGGTACTCCTCGTCCGTATAGGTCACATAGTCCGCATCCTTGTCCTCGATGTACGTGGGTTCCGCAGCGGGTTGAATGACCTCCACCGTCTTGCTCTGCAATTCGTAACGGATATTGCCCAAGTCCTCGCCATAGAGGGACACGGTGGACACCAGGCGTTTGCTGTTGCTGGAGTCCGCTTCCACGGCGGCCACAATATAAATATCGTGCTCCGTATTGTTTTTGAACACCAGGTCAATTTTCTTGCCGCCGACCTTATAATACACGGTAGCGTCTTCGCCATAGGACGCATAGCTCACCGCGTCGGAGTGCGGCTCGCGGGTCACGATTTCCAGTCCAGCGGTTACCGCCGCCTGATAGATGGTGGTACTGGCCTGGCAAACGCCGCCGCCAATGCCCATGACGCTTTCCCCATAGGCATATTCAATGGCAGGATAGAATCCGTTTTTCTCCGACCGCTCCCCCACAATGCCGTTAAAGGAGAACTTTTCCCCCGGCTTGAGGATCGTTCCGCTGATCAGCTGAAAAGCGCGGCGGATGTTGTTGGTGCGCTCCGTGGTGCTGCTGGTGGAGATGGGAGTCTGCGCCGTGGCGCGCAAGGTCAGGTTTTTCTTCAGATC
The DNA here is from genome assembly GCA_944364075.1 of uncultured Clostridia bacterium. Taxonomy (GTDB): domain Bacteria; phylum Bacillota; class Clostridia; order Christensenellales; family Aristaeellaceae; genus Egerieenecus. The sequence continues at coordinate 8,513 of CALVVZ010000104.1, read as the reverse complement.
CTCCACCGTGACCGAGGGCTCGATGGTCTCCGGGATGATCTCCACATCCCCGCTTTCCATAGTGGATACCATCTGATACAGCTTTTCCTTTAGCGGCTCCGTGTCCAGATACCGTCCTTGCATCTCCTGCTGAAAAGTAAAGGGATAGGAAAGGCTGGGATCAAAGGTGAGCAGCCGCGCATCCTGGGGTGCGCGGTAAACATTGGTTTTGATCTCCTGAAGGATACCGTCAATGATACTGGTATCACCGCTGGGCATGGCCGTATATGCCTCAAAAGGGGTTTCCTGCAGCGCTTCCATGTCCGCCTGCCGCTGGTAAATATCTCCGGTATGTCCCTGAACCCAGGCCGTATTCATCACGTCGATGACATCCACGGACATACCCAGCTGATCGGCGGTGATTTCCGTCACCAGCTGCCCGCTGAAAATCAGCCGAACCTTCCAGGCGCTATTGCGCTGCTGCACCTGCGCCTGCACCGCGTTGATGGCCTCCTCCGGGGTCATACCGCCCAGATGGATGCCGTCCACATAGACGCCCTGGCAAAATACATTGTCATAGGCCTGTACCGCTCTGGCCACCGCGGCATACTGCAAGTAATTGTATCCGCCATAGCCCGCGCCCACAAGCACTACCACCACAATCAGGACAGCCAGCCATCGCTTGCCGTGGCGCCGGCGCGGCGGTTCGCCGCCTCCCGTCTCCGGCCCCTGAGCGGAGGTCTGTTGATAATATCCCTGGGCGGGATAGCCCAGAGGATTGCCGTACATATCCCTGGCCGGCTGCGGTGCCGGTTCCCGCTGGGGCCGGTAGCCATCGTTTCGCTGCATATCCCCCTCGGGCCGCCGGAAGCGGCTGTCATAAGCCGTCTGCGTCCGTTGGTCAAAGGCATAGCGTCCGCTTACTGTGCCCTGCCGGTCCTGGGGCATGCCGTGACGCACATAGCCGCCCATGGACTGCGCATTGGATGGAGCCGCTGTATCCCGGCGCTGCTGGTATGCCGTTGCCGCCGCATCCATCACCCGGGAAGGGACAGCAGGCACGCGCTGCGCCCGGCGCTTGCGCTCGCCGTCTCCCGATTGGGGCGGCACATAGCCGTTCTGATACAAGCCCATTCTCCTTTCACCTGTATTCATTCAACCTCGGCTCACGGACTTTGCCTTCCATGGCCGACGCGCTCCAAAAGTGCATGCACATCCTCCTCCACCCTCGTCCAGGCTGCAACCATCGCGCCCAGCTGACCGTGACGGTCAGGCCGCGGCGTGTGGAAATCGCTGCCTCCGGTAACCAACAGGCCCATTGCGCGGGCCTGGCCGTCCAGCCCCGCGTAGCCTCGGGCCGTCTGGGCGGGGTGGTACACCTCCACCCCCTGCAGCCCCTGGTCCTTCCAGCAGCGCAGCAGCACGGGAAGTTGCATAGCATCCACCGGCAGCAATGCCGGATGCGCCAGAACGGGCACCATGCCACACCCGTTAAGCAGCGTCAACGCCTCCCGCATGGCGAGCCTTTCGCCCGGCACATATGCGGGCGCACCTTCGGTCAAAAACCTGTCAAACGCCTCCTGAACCGTAGCGACCCAACGGTTTTCCACCATGGCCCGGGCAATATGCGCCCGTCCCACGGTACCCTGGCAGGTCAGTTTCTCCGGCCGCAACGGGTATCCCAAGCGCGTCAATCGCCGGCATATTTCAGCCGCCCGTTCCTTGCGTGCGCGCGCCAGCACCGCCAGACGGCGCTTTAGGGGCTCCGCATCTCCAGCCGGGCCATAGCCCAGCAGATGCAGGCTCCGCATCTCCCGCAGGCTCAGCTCCACGCCGGGAATGATCCGCAAGGATGCCGTTTGGCCGGCCGCCTCCTCCGCGCCGCCCATGGTGTCATGGTCCGTAATGGCCAATACGTCCAGGCCCTTTTCCACAGCGGTCCGCGCCACCTCAGCAGGCGTATATACGCCGTCGCTGAGGGTAGTGTGTACATGAAGATCGGCTTTCACGCCCGTTGTCCGTCCGAACCGCCCAGGAAAATCCCGTCGGGGATCTCGGGTTTTTCAGGCGGCGCAGCGGGTTTCTTTTCCCGCGGGGGAATGTCGGGGGTAGGCTGTGGCTTCTCCATGGCCGCTTCCGCCTCCGGCGGGAGCGATTCTCCGGCCATCAGCGCCACGAACTCGCGCCGGTTCAGCGTTTCCCGCTGCAACAACGCTTCCACCAGTCGATCCAGCTCGGCGCGATGGTTCTCCAGTAGCTGCACAGCACGGGCATAGCACCGCGAAAGTATGCGTTTGACCTCCCGGTCAATCTGCGCTGCCACCTCTTCGCTGTATGCCCTGGACTGGCCGAACTCCATGCCCACAAAAACTTCCTCGTCGTTGGCCAGATAAACGGTGCCGATTTCCTCGCTCATGCCGTACATGGTAACCATGCGCCGGCAAAGCTCCGTAGCACGTTTCAGGTCGGAAGAGGAGCCCGTATAGATCTCGCCCAAGCCCACCTTTTCCGCCGCATGGCCACCCAGGCACATGCACACCTGGTCCAGCATCTGGCTCCGGCTCATGTTGTCATGTTCCTCCCCCGGCAGGGAGAGGGTATGTCCCGCCGCCTGTCCCCGGGGCACAATGGTAATCAGATGCACTTCGTCACAGCCCGGCAGCAGGTGCCCCACGATGGCATGGCCGCCTTCGTGGCAGGCCACCAAACGCTTGTCCTTTTCGCTGACCTTGTGGCTGCGCTTCTCCGGCCCCATCTGCACCCGGGCGATGGCGTCCACCAACAGCTGCTGGGTAATTTCCGGTTTGCGGCCACGGGCCGCCAGGATCGCAGCTTCGTTCATGACGTTTTCCAGCTCGGCGCCGGTGGAGAAGGGCATCCGCTTGGCCACGTTTTCCAAATCCACGTCCGCAGCCAGTTTTTTCCCCTTGCTGTGCACCTTCAAAATGGCCACCCGGCCCGCCTGGTCGGGATAGTTCACCGTCACCTGGCGGTCAAAGCGGCCGGGGCGCAGCAAAGCAGGATCCAAAATATCCCGGCGGTTGGTGGCCGCCATGACGATGACGCCTTCGTTGATATCGAAGCCGTCCATTTCCACCAATAGCTGGTTCAGCGTTTGCTCCCGTTCGTCATGGCCCCCGCCCAGGCCCGCGCCGCGATGCCGGCCTACCGCATCGATTTCGTCGATAAACACAATGGAGGGCGCCGCTTTCTTCGCCTGCTCAAACATGTCGCGCACCCGGCTGGCGCCCACGCCCACAAACATCTCCACAAAGTCCGAACCGGAAATGGAGAAGAAGGGCACGTTGGCTTCCCCGGCCACGGCCTTGGCCAGCAAAGTTTTCCCTGTACCGGGAGGGCCCACCAGCAGCACGCCCTTGGGAATGCGCGCGCCCATGGCCAAATAGTTCTTGGGATTGCGCAGGAAGTCCACCATTTCCTGGAGTTCTTCCTTTTCCTCATCGGCGCCTGCCACATCCGCAAAGGTGACCTTGTTTCGTCCGGGTTCGGACATGCGTGCCCGGCTCTTGCCGAAGTTCATCACCTTGCTGTTTCCCCCGGACTGGGAACGCATCAGCAGGTACCACAGGCCCATAAACAGCAGCGTGGTCACAATAAAGGGCAGGAAACTGAGCCACCAGGGCGTTTCCACCGGTGGGAGGTAGGAAATGGTAAAATCCAGGTCGCTCACGGAAACCTCATCCAGCGTCTTGCCCTCCTTGGCGGCCTGCATCTGCCGTACCGTCAGGAGGAAATCGTCGCCGATGGTCGTTTCAAAGTCATAACGCTGATCAGGAAACTGCGCGGCGGTAATATTGGAATCCTTCAGCAGTCCCACCAATTCGTTATCCCGGATGGCGACCTGCGCCACCTGATCGTTGGCGATCATCTCCAGCAGCGTGGAATATTCTATGCGCTGGCTGACGGATCTCATCATTCCGCCATTCAGCATCAGGGCAAGCAGGATCAGCACCACCAGCACGGTAGCGTATCCCATAAAGCCTCTGGACGACTTCTTCAAAATCGGAGCCTCCTTAAATCGTCAATTCAAGTGCCATTATAACACACAGCCCCCAGGAAATGCAAACCGGGAAACGCCTGTTTCAGCGCTTCCCGGCCCAAAAATGATGTAAACTTTTCCGGCTCCCGCCCGCCGGGCATCCCAGGCCTCATTCGCCGCCGTAAATGCGCGGATGCAATACGCCAATATCCGGCAGGTTGCGGTATTTCTCGTCAAAGTCCAGGCCATAGCCCACCACAAATTCGTCCGGAATGGTGAAGCAGGAATAGTCCGTCTTCAACTCCACGCGGCGGCGAGCCGGCTTGTCCAGCAGCGTCACAATGCGGATGGAGGCCGCGCCCCGGTCCGCCAGATACTTTTTGAGATAGTTCAGCGTCATACCGGAGTCCACGATGTCCTCCACGATCATCACGTCCTTACCGGTAATGTCCCGGTTCAGATCCTTGAGCACCTGCACCACGCCGGAAGTTTTTGTAGCGCTGCCATAGCTGGAAATGGCCATAAATTCGGTGGTCAGCGGCAGGTCAATCTCCCGGATCAGGTCGCTGTAAAACACCACCGCACCCTTGAGGATGCCGATGAGCACCGGTTCCTTGCCCGCGTAATCCGCGGTAATTCGCGCACCCAGCGCCTTTACCGCAGCCTGAATCTCATCCTTGGTCACCAGCACCTTCAGCAGATCCTGATACAGCTTCGCATCCCGTTCCATGCTATTTCTCCTCTCCCCGTGTCAGCCGTCCAGCCAGGGCAGATAGCCGTCCCAGCGCAGCGTCCATAAATTGTTTTTTTCGCCAGCGGGCGGCAAATTTCCTGCCGTGACCCCCGCGATCAGCAGCACTTCCTGCCCCCTGCACACCAGGGGCACCCTGTCCCGGAATGCGGCGTCCACCTTGCGGTCCGTAAACACATCCTGTATGCTCTTCCGTCCCCCGCCGCCAAAGGGGCGCATCCAGTCTCCCGCCTGCCGGGTTCGCAGCCGGCAACCCGCCAGCTGTTCGCCAGGGAAAGCCTGCCATCGCTTGCCGTCCCCCGTGCCATCCTCGGGACGCCAGGGGGCAAGCGTCAGCGTGACCTGCCCCAGACAATACCGCGCCTTTCGAGCTTCCACAAGAACCTCTTCCCGTGGGGGTGGAACCGGCGGAACCGCGTGTAGAAAGCGGTAGTCACGCTCCCCATGCCAGTTTCCCGGCAGATTGCAGCGCGCGCCGCACCGCGCCGGCAACAGGTCCAGCCAGGCCACGGTCTGGCGTTCGTCCAGGCGCGGTTCCTCCGGCGCCACCTCCCGCCACCAGCGGCGAAGCACGCGCGCCCGCATGGCCGGATGCAGCGCCTCCAGGGCGTCCAGCGGCAGCGCAAGCCAGCCATGGTCATGGCGCTGCAAAAATACCGTTTCCATGTCCGTCAGCATGGCCTGTTCCCCTGCCTGAAGCCGCGCGGCATCCGCAAGCCTCTCCGCCGCGCCGGGCGCAAGCGCCTCCATCGCCGGCAGGAGTTCCAACCGCAGACGGTTGCGAAGGCACATGGCCTGGGCATTGGTACGGTCCTCGCGCCAGGTCTCCCCTGCCGCTTTCAATGCTGCCCGCAGCGCCGCTCGCGCAACGCCCAGCAGCGGACGCGCCAGGGTAACCTTGCCCATCCGGCTGATGGAGCGCATACCTGCCAGCCCTTCTGGGCCGCAACCCCGCAGAAGATGCTCCAGCAGCGTTTCCGCCTGATCGTCCCGATGGTGCGCCAGTGCCACAACCGAACAGTCCGTTTCTGCCGCTACAGCCAATATCGCCTCGTACCGCGCTTCCCTGGCCCAGGTCTCCCCGGCACGGGCAGGCGGAACCAGCCGCCGGCAGGAAAGCGGTAATGCCAAGCGGCTGCACAGCGCCTCCACAAAGTCCTGATCCCCATCGCTCTCCGCGCCCCGCAGGCCGTGATTCACATGGACGGCCCGCAGCCGCCAGCCTTCCTGCTCCCGCAGGCGGCATAGGGCGCAAGCCAGCGCCACCGAATCCGCCCCGCCGGAAAGTGCGATTAACACCCTTTGCCCACGCAGCGGACGCATTTGCAAGGAAATCTCCGCGCAAAGGCCATCCAGCGTCATCGTCCGCCTCCTTTCGTATGAATCAAAAAACCGGGGAGCAGCGTGCCACCGCTCCCCGGACCGTATGGCGCATTACACGTTTTTGAACGCGCCATGGTTTTACTGGCGCAAAGGCGCGCCGCAATAGTTGCATGCTTGCAGCTTGGAATACGGTTCATCATTAATCTGGCTATACGTGAAGGTACCGGTCAGCGGCAAATACTTGCTATCAATCCGGTTGCAGTTGGGGTCCGCATGGTAATAGCTGCCGCCGTCCACATTGTAGTACAGCACCGTGCTGGCATTGACCTCAGGCGTAGGCGAAGGGGAAGCGGTGGGCGTGGGCGAAGGCGTTTCCTCCGGTTCGCTGGAGCTCAGGGATTTGGGGTCCACATACCACAGATCGTTTTCCTTGAGCATAACCACCGAGAAGCGGTACTTCACCGGGTCGCGGCCATTCTGCTTGTCAATATTGGCAACCACGGTCACCGTGCGGGTGGAATCGTTGGCGGAGCCGCTGATCTTCTCCACCTCATAGTCCAGGGGCACGCGGTTGGCCAGGATGCTGAACAGTTCCTTGGTGGGGTCCTCCACGCTGCTCTGCCAGGAAGGCGCGCACAGCGTTACCATCTCGCTGGTCTTGTTGACGCTCCAGAAATAGAAGAAGGACTTGAGCTGCGACACCGTCTCGTCCTGATCCAGGGAAGCGGTAGGCGCTGCCGTTACCTCCTGCAGGGCCATGCCGGGCTCGGGCGTTTCCCCGGTCTGGCCGCGCATGTTGTTCAGCGTTTCATCAATGGTATCCTGGTTCACCGTGTTGCTTCCCTGCGCGTTGTTCTGCGTATCCACAGGCGGAGCCATCAGCGCGCTGACCAGCGCCACCACCACCGCAGCCGCGTATACCGCCGTCAGCGTCAAGCGCGTATTGGAAAAAAACACAGGTCTCACCCACAGGAAGGATACGCCTGCCACCGCCAGCACCACAAAAATCCATTTCAGCGCCGCAACGGGGAAAATCATGCTCAGCACAAACAGCACCGGGAGCACGCCTAGCACCGCGATTTTGCAGGCAAGCTCCACCGGAAACGGTTTTGCCGGAGCCTTGGGTTGCGCAGGTTGGCCGTACATGCCCGCCGGGTAGGCTTGGCCGGGGCCCGGGCCATATCCCTGCTGGGGCGGATAAGGCTGCTGGGCATAGCCCTGCGGGGGCATTTGCTGTCCAGGCGCACGGCCACCCTGAGGCGCATAGTATCCGCCCTGGCCCTGAGGATAGCCGGCCGGCGCGCCATAATACCCACCCTGGCCCTGCGCGTATCCATAGGGCTGCTGGCCCTGGGGCGCCTGACCCTGGGGTGCCTGGTATCCCTGGGGCGCATACCCCTGAGGCGCCTGGCCCTGGGGCTGGAAATAGCCTTGGGGCGTCTGGCCGGGGTAACCACCGCCCTGGGGCGCATAGCCGCGCTGACCCTGGGGGGGTATCCCCTGTTGGGGGTGTTGTCCGCTTCCGTTTTGCTGATAGTTTGGCCTTCCGTTATTCATCCGTGTCCCTTTGCCTTTCCGCCGTCCCGGGAAAAAAGACGGCCCGGTTGTTTCTTGCTGTTTCATGCCTCCCGCCTTCCCGACAACACACCGGAAAACGCGGGTTACACTTTAGTATAGCACAGAATGTATCTTTGTAAACGGGCGCTTCGTAAAATTTTAAGGCGCCAGCATATCCCCGCCGATACCAAAGAAGGAGCTGCCAAACGGCAACTCCTTCTTTGATATGGCACATGGCCTTGTGGCTGGAGCGGGTGATGGGAATCGAACCCACGTGACCAGCTTGGAAGGCTGGAGCTCTGCCATTGAGCTACACCCGCAAGTGGAGCGGTAGACGGGATTCGGACCCGCGACATCCACCTTGGCAAGGTGGCACTCTACCACTGAGCTACTACCGCATGTTCCACCACAAAAACCGGGTGAAAAACAAGAGACCGTGCGGACAAAGAGACTTGAACTCTTACGCCCGAAGGCACCAGATCCTAAGTCTGGCGCGTCTGCCATTCCGCCATGCCCGCACGTCCAATTATCAGAAGGCAGATGGTGACCCATTGGAGATTCGAACTCCAGACACCTTGATTAAAAGTCAAGTGCTCTGCCAACTGAGCTAATGGGTCATGCTTGGCTGGGGTGGCAGGGCTCGAACCTGCGAATGCGGGAGTCAAAGTCCCGTGCCTTACCACTTGGCTACACCCCAACGCAGGTTGTGTGTCCGCCGCACCAGCGACAGGTAAAAAAAGGAAAATGGGGTGAGTAGTGGGATTCGAACCCACGGCATCCAGAGCCACAATCTGGCGCTCTACCGCTGAACTATACCCACCATACATGGCGCGCCTGAAGGGATTCGAACCCCTGACCCACGGCTTAGAAGGCCGTTGCTCTATCCAACTGAGCTACAGGCGC
>CALVVZ010000103.1 GCA_944364075.1 uncultured Clostridia bacterium | reverse complement strand
TGGTCATTACCTCCGCCGACGAAGTGGGCCCGCGGGGCACGCGCATCGACAGCCTCTCCAGCGAGGTGATCGACGCCTTTTATCAGGAGAATCCCGACCTGGTGGGAGACAGCAGCTTTGCGGCCCTGTACCTGAGCGACACCATGCCCGCCGGGGCCATGTGGGGCTGGGTGCAGCGGGACGGCCAGCGGATTATGACCATCCAGTACGCGGTACACGATCAGCTATCCTCCGGCGGCGACGGCTATACGGACTGCGGGCTGGTCTACACCATTCAGAACAACCTGGTAGCCGCCATTCGCGCCTACGGGCTGAACGTTACCGTCAGCGCCGACCAGGTGCGCAGCAATCTGGACGCGGTACAGGAGATCTGCGAAAAGAAGGAATATGCCCAGGTGCCCACCAGCGTCAACGGCGCGGAGCTGGACACCTTCGGCCGGGACGATCTGGTTTTCTCCGGTATGGACTTCCTGTCCCTGACCCCGGAGACTGCCCAAGAGCGCCTGGGCGCGCCCCAGGAAGACAACTGGATGCAGGATGACGACGGCAGCTACCTGCGGGCCATGGAATTTCCCACCTGCGCCATGACCTTTTCCTACGACGCCCAGAAGGCCAGCCCCAAGCTGGAGGTATTTACCATCGACATGGACGGCCTGGAGGGCCCGCGCTGTGTGCGCATCGGGGATTCCCTTTCCAGCGTCATCAGCCGCTTCCGCAACGGTGAGGGCGCCTATGACGGCGTAAGCCGGGAGGTGCTCTACGGCGACGGCAAAACCGCGCCCTACGGCCTGGCCGAATACGGCACTGACGCCTCCGCCAGCCTGTGGTATGCCATGAAGCTGGACGACAGCCAGGTCATCGTGCTGTACATGGGCTTCACGCAGATGTACCTTAGCGATATTACCCTGTACGTGGACGGCTGACCGTTCCCGCCCGGATGCTCAAGAAAAACCCAAGAAGGGGGCATGACCTACGAAAATTGATCTGACCTGCCCGGTGGAAATGTGGCGCGGCGAGCTGCCCCGGGAGAATTATCCCGCCTGCGAACTGATCATGTACAACCTCTCGGACAAGCTGGTGGTTTCCTGCGAGGTAACCCTGTTGCTCCAGGGGAAGGACGGCGAGGAGCTGGAACGGCTCATCTATCGGGCGCACGCCCTGGAAGGCCACCCCCGCAGCGTGTTCTCCATGGTGGTGCCGGTGGACGAAAGCCTGCGTCCCACCGGACTGGAAGTCATAATTGAAAAGGTCTGGTACGACGATAACGACGTGTGGCGCCGGGGGAAGGGTTCCTTGTGCGAGTATACCTCCAACGCGCTGCCCAACGGGCGCAACCTGGAGCTGCTGCGCTTTGTGGCGGGCAGCAACGCCGTGGGTTATCCCGAAAACCAGGATGGCGTATGGGTCTGCGTGTGCGGGCGGCCCAACCCGCCCTATCTGCATTCCTGCGTGCGCTGTCAGCGCTCCCGGGAGCAGGTGTTTGCCCGGTACAACAAGGAGGCCATCGAAAAGATCGCCGCCCAGCGGGACCAGCAGTTGGCCCTGAAGGCCAAGGCCGCCCGGGAGGATGCCTCCCGCCTGCAGCTGGAGCGCGAGCAGGCGTATGACCAGAAGAAGAAAAAGCAGCGCCGAACCGTGAAGATCGCCGTCCTGGCCGCCGCGGGCGTCGCGGTAGTCTATGGCGTGGTATTTCACGGCCTGCCCTACCTGCGCTACCGGGGCGCGGTAAGCGCCTTTGAAAGCGGTGACTATGCCCAGGCCCAGAGCGTGTTTGCCGCCATGGAGGGCTATGCGGACGCGGACGCCTATGTGCTCCGCTGCCGCTACGAGACCGCCCTGGAACTGCTGGACGCCCAGGATCAGGAAAGCCTGACCCAGGCCGGCGAGACGTTCCGGGAGCTGGCGGACTATGAGAACAGCGCCGCCTACGCCCAGGAAGCGGACTACCGCCTGGGCAAGCTGCTGCTGTCCCAGGGGAAGGCCGAAGAGGCTTCCGCCCTCTTTACCGCGCTGGGGGATTACGCGGACTGCGCCGAACAGATCAAGGCCTGCGATTATCTGCTGGCCAAGGGGCTGCTGGACCAGGGAAGCTACCTGGAGGCCCAGGTGGCCTTTGAGGCCCTGGGAGATTACAGCGACGCCCCGGCGCTGGCTCAGGAAGCCATTTATCAGAGCGGCAAAGCCGCCCTGGAGCGCACCGACTGGGACAACGCCATTCTCTACCTGAGCCAGACCGCCGGGTATCAGGATACCGATACGCTTCTGCCCCAGGCCCATTACGGCAAAGCCCTGGAGCTGCAGGCAGCGGGTGATTACACCCAGGCCGGCGAGCATTTCCTGGCCGCCGGAGACTATCAGGACGCCCAGGAGCAGGCCATCGCCTGCATCTATGCCCCCGCCAAGGAGGCCATGGACAGCGGCGACTATGCCACCGCCGCCGAACTCTTCGGCAAGATTCCCGATTATGAGGACAGCAGCGAGCTGTACATCGCCTGTACCTACGAGGTTGCCCGGACCGCCATGAAGGACCTGGAGTACAACCGCGCCCTGGGACTGCTGAACACCATCCCCGAAACCTATGAGGACGTGTTCGACCTGAAGATGGACTGCCTCTACCTGCCCGGCGAAGCGGCCCTGGAAAAGGGCGAATATGACACCGCCGTGCAGTATCTCAGCCAGGTATCCACCTACCAGGACGCCGCCAAGCTGCTGGAGGAAGCCCGCTTCGGTCAGGCGGTCGCCCTTACCGATGCAGGGGACTATGACGCCGCCATCGCTTCCCTGACCGACCTGGGAGATTACAAGGGCGCGGAAAAAGAGCTGCAGCGGGCCAAGTACCTCAAGGCGGGCAAGCTGCTGGAGAACAAGGACTGGGCCGCAGCGGCGGCGCTGTACGCGGAGCTGGAGGATTACAGCGACAGCGAGATCCGTTGGCAGGCCGCCGTATACGGCCAGGCGGATGCCGCTTATGCCGGCGGTGACGCCGCCACGGCCATGACCCTGTTTGCCTCCCTGGAAAATTACAGCGACGCGGCGGAGCGCGCCAAGCAGTGCGGCTATGACCAGGCCCGGGCGCTGGCGGATCAGGGCCAGGGGCTGGAAGCCGCCGACCTGTTCGCCTCCCTGGGAGAGTACAGCGACGCCCCGGCTCAGGCCCAGCAGCTGTATTACCTGCTGGCCACCGAAGCCGCCAACAGCAATCAGGTGCTCAGCGCCGCGCGCCTGTACGCCAAGGCCGGCGCGTATCAGGATGCCGCCACCCAGAGCCGCGCCTACTACGACGCCTACTACCAGACTGCCTCCGTGGAGGCCTCCGACGCCATGAGCAACGGCGAATACGCCCTGGTCGTGACCCTGTTGGGGCATATGGACCTGACGGAGCTGCCCGAGTTCTACGAAGGGCTGGACGACATGTATCAGGAGGCCAATTACCTCCAGGGCAACCTGCTCTACAACGAAGGAAAGCCCTATGAAGCGCTGCCCTACTACCGGGCCATCCCCGAGTACAAGGATGTAGCGTCCCGCCTGGAGCGCAACTGCTACGCCATCCTGGGGACCTGGCGCAATGACAACGGCGTGACCTTCGTTTTCCAGGAAGATGGCACCTGCGACCTGAACGGAGAAAAGCTCTATTTCCTGGTGGATAATTACACCATGGAAACAGGCCTGTCCGCCGACGCGCTGAGCAATACCCACAAGGTCAGCTCCCTGAGCGAGGACAGCCTTACCCTGCGGGATCTGCGCGGGAGCACCATCGTCACCTACAAAATGACCCGCGTCACCGAAGAAAGCGCGCCGGAGGCCGAAGAAACCGCTGCGCCAGCGGAAAGCTACGCGGTAACGGACGACTAACAAGGGAGGTTTGCCTGTGGCTCCCGCCGCCAAGGACCGGATACCCGCGCTGGACGGTTACCGGGTAATGCTGGTTTTTCTGGTCAGCTGGTATCACATTTGGCAACAGAGCTGGCTGACTCCCAGGCTGCCCATTTTGGGCAGCCTGGATTTTCTGATGCGTTCGGGGTATGTGCATGTGGACGGCATGATTCTGCTCAGCGGCTTCCTGCTGTTCCTGCCCTGGGCGCGGCACATGCTGGAGGGCCGGCCAATGCCGGAAACCCGCGCCTTTTATGAGCGGCGGGTCCAGCGGATCGTACCCAGCTACTATGCCTTCACCCTGGGGATGCTGCTGTTGGTAGCCCTGCCCCACGGGCTGTACAATTCCCCGCAAAACGGGGTCAAGGACGTCTTTTTGCACCTGACCTTTCTGCAGAACCAGGACGCCTACGCCTATCTGAGCACGCCCCTGGGCGTAGCCAGCTGGACCATTGCGGTGGAAATGCAGTTTTACCTAATCTTCCCGCTGCTGGCCCGGGGAACGAAGCGGCAGCCCGCCCTGACCCTGGGGTTGATGATGCTGGCGGGGCTGTGCTACCGGGGCTATCAGCTCTGGAGCCTGAGCGACTACAACCTGGTGGTCAACCAGATGCCTGCCTTCCTGGATGTGTATGCCCTGGGCATGCTCTGCGCCATGGCCTATGTGCGCCTGGAAAAGGGCCTGGGGACGCGGGGCTGGTTCCGTGTGCTGGCTACCCTGGGGTTGGCGGCACTATTGTGGGGGCTGACCGCGCTTTTGCGGGTACAGGCGGCTTCCCCCGGCAATACGGCCATCCAGGCGGGGCAGATGATCCGCCGCCCGTTATTCGCGCTGCTCTATGGCGGCATCGCGCTGCTGCTGCCCTTCTGCCTGCGGCCGGTGCGCTTTGTGTTTGGCAACCGGGTCATGAAATTCCTGGCCGGTCTGTCCATGAACTATTACCTGGCGCATCAGTGCGTGGCGGTGGAGCTGAAGCGGCTGGGCTTCCCGCCCTCCCTCAGCGCCTTGCCCAACCAGGCCGGGGAACAGCCCTGGCAGACCCAATACACGCTGCTATGCTTCGGCCTGTCCCTGCTGCTGGCCTTTCTGCTCACCTACGGGGTGGAAAAGCCCTGCGCCCGGGCGCTGGGCCGGGCATTCCGAAAATATAAAAACCGGAGGGAACATCCTATGAAAGATCCCCGTATGGTACAGCTGGCCCACAACCTGGTCAACTACTCCTGCAAACTGCAGCCCGGCGAAAAAATCTGGATCGAAGGCACCGGCGTGCCCGCGGAGTTCATGGCGCAGCTGGTGGAAGAAGCCTATGCCGCCGGAGGCGTGCCCTATGTGAACCTCAAGGAACCCAAGGTGGAACGCGCCATGGCCATGGGCTATACCGGCGATCAGCTGGACTGGCTGGCCGCCGGGGACGGCAAGCGCATGAGCGAGTGCCAGGCCTACATCGGCGTACGGGCCGGAGACAACAGCTATGAATCCGGCGACGTACCCCAGGAGCGAATGCGCCTGTACGCCCAGCACTATGGCAATGTGGTACACGGCGGTATCCGCGTGCCGGATACCAAGTGGGTGGTGCTGCGCTATCCCGTGCCCGCCATGGCCCAACAGGCCTGCATGAGCACCGAAGCCTTCGAGGACTACTATTTTCACGTATGCAACCTGGATTACAGCCGCATGAGCCGCGCCATGGACGCCCTGGTGAAGCGCATGGAAGCCACGGATCAGGTACACATCGTGGGCAAGGGCACCGACCTGCGCTTCTCCATCAAGGGTCTGCCCGCCATCAAGTGCGCCGGGGAGCTGAACATTCCCGACGGCGAGGTGTACACCGCGCCGGTGAACGGCAGCATCGAGGGCGTGATCACCTACAACACCCCCAGCCTGTATCAGGGCGTGACCTTTGAAAACATCCGCCTGGTATTCCGGGAGGGCCGCATTGTAGAAGCCACCGCCAACGACACCCAGCGCCTGAACGAGATCCTGGACACGGACGAGGGCGCCCGCCGGGTGGGCGAATTCGCCATCGGCGTAAACCCCTATATCACTTCCGCCATGAAGGATACCCTCTTTGATGAGAAGATCGCCGGTTCCTTCCACTTTACCCCCGGCCGCTGCTATGACGAATGCAACAACGGCAATCATTCCGCCATTCATTGGGACCTGGTCTGCATTCAGACCCCCGAATACGGCGGAGGCGAAATGTACTTTGACGGTGAGCTCATCCGCAAGGACGGCCGCTTCGTTCCCGAAGATCTGCAAGGCTTGAACCCGGAAAACCTCATGTAAGTTTCTCCGGCGGACGCGGCGCATGGCACGCCGCCCGGCTATGCACGGTATACGCAAGGCCCCCTGACCGCGAATATCCGCGGGGCAGGGGGCCTTTCAGATTGTCAAAAAAGGAAAAATTATCGGCGTTGCCGCAGCCTCCGCGGCCCGAAAGCAGGCATGCAACAGCAAGGAGCATCGACTTTTTCCTGCGCGCCTCCGGCGTTACAGCAGTTGCTCCAGCAGCCAGAGCATCGCCAGATGCGCGGGATAGATACCGTAGCCTACCCAGGCGGGCAGGCGCAGGTCACGCTTCCAGGGAACCAGCATCAGCGGCAGCGCCAGGATAGCCAGGGCCTGGAGCCGCAGCCAGGGGGACAGCAGCGTTCCCGCCGCCCCGGAGAAACGCAGCGAAAGCCCAAAGAAGCTGGCCACGGTGCTGCTGTTGGTTCCCCAGTACAGGCAGAAAGCAACCATGACCGCCGCCAGGGCAGGCCGGCTCCCCCGCGCCGCATACAGCAGCGTCACCAGCAGCACCCCCCGCCAGCCGTAGTCACAGCCGAACCACACCGCCGCGCACAGGCACAGGACCAGCCCCGCGGCGGCGCCCAGCCGGCCCAGCACGCGCCGGGACAGGCCGTCGCGCTCCCAGGGCTTTTCCTCCACCGCCATCAGGCCCAGCAGTGCGAAGAACAGTGTCAGGAAGATGTTAGGCTCCCGCCAGGTATGATTCAGGGCCAGCATATACAGGGGTTGGGAAACCACGCCCACCGCTAGGATGCGCAGGGCATACCGCCAGGGGTTGCGGGTATAGTGAAAGCCCACCACCATGCACCAGGCGTACAGCGGAAAGGCGATGCGGCCCAGGATACGCATTTCCGGCACCTGGGGAAAGAGCATTTTACCCATGTGGTCAATCATCATAAAGCACAGGGCAATCAGCTTCAGCGCACCGGTGGCGGTGTTTCCCGCCAGCGGCGCTGCGCGCAGGGATCGTGAATTGGCCATGGGGCATTCCTCCGTTTTCTCCAAATTCAAGCAGCATTCAGCACCCATTCATCCATTCTTCACTTTTTCCGATTATCCTTTTTTCATCAACCAAGAGGAGGTGAAGCCCATGACAGACATCCATCAGGACACCCAGCCGGTGGCCGCAATTCACCGCAGGCATTATCTGGCCTGCGCAATACTGACTTTGCTGGCGCTGTCACCCCTGCTGGTGCTGCCATGGATTAACGCCTCCGTAGCCATCAATGGCGCAGATGAATTGGATGACTGGCCCCAGCAGGCTGCCGCCCTGGGACTGGTGCTGCAGAATCAGGGAGAGAGCGGTGGATTGTACGTCCTGGCCGTGATGGAAAACAGCGCGGCCCAGCATATGGGCCTGGAAGCCGGAGATCTGTTGCTCTCCCTGGACGGCGTGGATCTCTATTCCTGCGATGTACTGGACGCGCTGCTGGCCTCCAGTACATCCGCCTCCACACTGGAGTTTTCGCTCCTGCGGGATAGTCAGGAGCTTACGCTGAGCTTTATGCCCGCGTTGAGCGAATAACGGAATCAAATCGTATCGAGGAGGTGGTAGGATGGCAGCAGGGAGGCGGGGTCTTCCCGGCTCCGGGAACCGGTAAACAAAACCAGAACAACGCAACAACCTTCTTCATCCTTATCCTTAGGAACCCCTTTGCTCCGCCCGTCACCCCCGTGGCGGCGGAGTTTTTTCTTGCGCTATCGCCCTCCGGGGCTTATACTGATAGAAAGTCAACCGCGAAAGGAAATGATCCCATGCAGTTGCTGGTGGTGGACGATGAAGCCCGCATTCGCGAGCTGATAAAGAAATACGCCGTTTTCGAGCATTACGAAGTCACCGAAGCGGAAAACGGCATGCAGGCGGTGGAACTTTGCCGCAAGCGCAGCTTTGACCTGATTATCATGGACGTGATGATGCCCGACCTGGACGGCTTTTCCGCTTGCCGGGAAATCCGCAAGCAAAGCAACGTACCTATTCTGATGCTCAGTGCCCGCGGGGAAGAGTATGACAAGCTTCACGGCTTCGAACTGGGCATTGACGACTATGTGGTCAAGCCTTTCTCCCCCAAGGAGCTTATGATGCGTGTGGCGGCTATCCTCAAGCGCAGCGGAACCCAGGCGGAAGCGCGGGAGGCCGTGGAGATCGGCGAATTGAAGGTGGATTTCACCGCCCGTCGGGTAACCCTGGGCGATCGGGTGCTGGAGCTGAGTCCCAAGGAATACGACCTGCTGTTCTACCTGGTGCGCAACCGCGGCATCGCCCTGACGCGGGAAAAGCTGCTTTCGGAGATCTGGGGGTACGATTTCTTTGGGGATGACCGCACCCTGGACACCCACATCAAGCTCTTGCGCCGCCAGCTAGGCCCCTATGCCGACCGGATCACGACCTTGCGAGGGGTGGGCTATCGTTTTGAGCAGGAGTAAATCCGCCGTCAGGCCGCGCCGGAGTATTCAGCGCCAGGTTATGCTGTATCTGGCGCTGTTTGTGGTACTGGTCATCGGGCTGCTGTGGCTGTTCCAGATCGTGCTGCTGGATGACTTCTACCGGTACTTCAAGACGCAGATGGTCAGCTCTTCCGGGGATATTCTGGCACAGAACATGGACAATCCGGATCTGGACGCTCTGGCCAACCAGCTCTCCAACCGGAATTCCATCTGCGTGCTGATCCTGGATGCAGACCAGCAGCCGTTGATCTCCTGCGAAGCGTCCATTTCCTGCGTGCTGCACAAGGCCAACGCCCAGACCCTGGCCTTTTTTTGCCAGCAGGCCGACGAAGAAAACGCTCCCCATCTGCGCCTGTTCACCCTGGAGCATCCCCGCAACGACCGCTACGCCATAGACCGCTTTTCCGGCCGCGTTCCGCCCAAGGAGATCGGTGCGCAAACGAGCCTGCTGTATACCCAGAAGGTGACCCTGGCCGACGGCTCCGCCCGCTACCTGCTGCTCAACGCCGTAATCACTCCCCTGGACGCCACGGTGAGCACCCTGCGTTCCCAGCTGCTGCTGATTACCGTGCTGGTGCTGCTGCTGGCACTGGCGCTGGCGGCCATCATTTCCCGGCACGTATCCCGGCCCATTATTGAAACCAACCAGGCGGCCAAGGCCCTGGCCCGCGGCCGCTATGAAAAGCCGGCCAACGGAGATCACTACCGGGAGATCAGCGAACTCAACGATACCCTGGTCAAAGCGGCGGAAGAATTGAGCCAGGTGGAGCATTTGCAGCAGGAACTCATTGCCAACATTTCCCACGACCTGCGTACGCCCCTTACCATGATCGGCGGTTATGCCGAGGTCATGCGGGACATTCCCGGGGAAAACTCCCCGGAGAACATGCAGATCATCATCGACGAAACCAGCCGGCTGTCCTCCCTGGTGACGGAGCTATTGGATTTCAGCAAGCTGCAGGCGGGCACGTTGAAAATGGAACCTTGCGTCTTTTCCCTCACCCAGGCCGTATCCGCCATCCTTGGCCGGTACAACAAGCTCAAGG
Source organism: uncultured Clostridia bacterium (assembly GCA_944364075.1). Lineage (GTDB taxonomy): Bacteria > Bacillota > Clostridia > Christensenellales > Aristaeellaceae > Egerieenecus. The sequence goes on along the minus strand of CALVVZ010000103.1, from coordinate 919 downwards.
AACAGGAAGGGTATCAGATTCTTTTCGAGCCGTCCGAGGATTGCTGCGTGTACGCCGACGAGGGCCGCATCGGTCAGGTGCTCTACAATCTCATCAATAACGCGCTCACCTATACCGGAGAAGATAAAACCGTCACCGTCACCCAGTCCGTGACCGACGGCCAGGTACGCATCGCCATCCACGACAGCGGCAAGGGCATTCCCGCCGAAGAATTGCCGCTGATCTGGAACCGTTATTACCGCGCCAAAGAGAACCACAAGCGAGCCATACAGGGCTCCGGGCTGGGGCTGAGTATCGTGCGCAGCATTCTGGAGGCACATGGCGCTCCCTATGGCGTGGATAGCCGGGAAGGAGACGGCACCACCTTCTGGTTCACGCTGCCCCGACGGGAACGTGAAAACGGCTGACTTTTCTCCCAAGGTTCGCAGCCAATGATCCTGCCCCAGACCCGGCGTCAACCAGTAAGTTTCCCGAAGGCCCGGCTCTCTGTGCCGTTCCGGGCCCATGCCTGGAAATTTCCAGATGCCAGCAGGATCGGTATTCGAAGGCGGCATGCACCGCCGCAGGGTGCCAAAAAAGTGGCGGCGCCACTTTTTGATATGCTGAGGCCGCCGCTTGCCAGTGACAAGCGGCGGCCTCAGCGCGTTGACAAAGTATTTTGCCTCATCATTTTTGCAAGCTTTGTATGCATTCTTGCAAGCATAAAAGTTTCGCGCCTGCGTGCGCGACCAAAGGGCTTTCCGATCGCCCTTTGGAAACCTTCGGTCCCATACGCGATGAGATGCTTGCAAGTTGGGGAGCCTGAAGCTTCATTTCTCTTGCAGTCATATGAAAAAAAGTATCTTTTTCAACCGTCTGAAGCCGCCGCTTGCCAATGACAAGCGGCGGCCCAGCGTGTCAAAAAAGTGGCAACGCCACT
>CALVVZ010000102.1 GCA_944364075.1 uncultured Clostridia bacterium | reverse complement strand
AGGGAAAACCGCCCCTGCAACGTTGAATCAATAACCTGCCTGTTCTGCAAGGGAGGAAGAACCATGCTGGTACTGGGCCTGACGGGGGGCATTGCCTGCGGCAAGAGCAACGTGTCCGCCGCCCTGCGGGAGCTGGGGGTGGAGATCATTGACGGGGACGTGCTTTCCCGGGAGCTGACGGCGCCGGGAGGCGCGGCGCTGCCGGGCATCCGGGAAGCCTTTGGGCCGGGGGTGTTCCACCCCGACGGCACGCTGGACCGCCGCGCCCTGGGCGCCGCCATATTCGGCGACGGGGAGCAGCGCGCCCGGCTGGACGCGCTGATGCAGCCCATGATCCTGCGCCGCATCCGGGAAGAACTGGCGCGGCTGGAACAGGCCGGCGCGGAGGTTGCCGTGCTGGACATGCCCCTGCTCTACGAGGCGGGGCTGGAGAAGCTGTGCCAGCGGGTCTGGTGCGTGACCCTGCCCCGGGAGACGCAGCTGGCCCGGCTCATGGAGCGGGATCACTTCACCCGGGAGGAGGCGGAAAGCCGCCTGCGCAGTCAGATGGACCCGGCGGAAAAGGCCCGCCGGGCGGATGTGGTCATTGACACCAGCGGCTCCATCCGTTACACTAGGGACAGCATTCCCCCTTTACTGGCAGAAGAACGCCGCCTGGCGGCCCTACAAAGGAGCAACCATGGAACCGACCACCCCCGTGCGCCACAGGCGCGCTGAACGCTATCAGAACCCGGAACCTCAGGAACCCGTGCGCCGCGTCCCCGCCGGGGAAGCGCAGCCTGCGCCGGAAGCGCCGCCCGCCGCCGTGCCGGGGGACCGCTACCACCGCGCCGCGCCCCAGCAGCGGGTGACCCGCCGGGAACTCCCGGCACAGGACGCAGGTCCGGCGGGCGCTGCGGCCCAGCCGCGGGTTTCCCACGCGCCCAGGCCGCAGTTTTCCCAGCGGCCCCTGGAGGAGCCGCCGGAAACCATGGACCGGCACCGCCTGCCCCCCAAGCCCCGCAAGCCCGGCAAGCGCAAGCTGCCCAACCGCATGCCCCTGTGGCTGACCATTACCCTGTGCGTGATGGCGCTGGTCATCGGCGGGCTGGTGGCCGCGGAGAGCATGATGCGGGCGTATATCGCCCAGCGGGTGCAGGAGCGGGCCGAAGCCCAGCAGCGGGTCATTGAGGCTTATCCCATGGTGTACCGGGATCTGATTGAGCAGTATGCCGGGGAAAACAACCTGCAGCCCGCCTATGTGGCCGCCATTATCCTCAACGAAAGCTCCTATCGCACCGATGCGGAGAGCAGCGTGGGCGCCCGTGGACTGATGCAGCTGATGCCCGACACCGCGGAGTGGATTGCCGGCAAGCTGGACGTGGAGAACTATTCCTTCGCCATGATGTATGATGCGGAAACCAACCTGCGCTTCGGTACCTGGTATCTGGGCTACTTGGGCAAGCTTTTTCAGGGAGACCCTACCCTGGTGGCCTGCGCCTTCCATGCGGGGCAGGGGGAGGTGCGGGGCTGGCTCAGCGACCCGTCCCTCTCCGAGGACGGGGTGACGCTGAAGCTGGAAAACCTGTCTGACGGACCGACCAAATCCTATGCAGGGAGAGTGACCAGAGATTATGGAATTTATCAAGCGCTCTATTTTGCGCCTCCCGCGCAGGCTGCTGGCGGCAGCGCTGTGCCTGACGCTGCTTTGCTTCCTCTGGCCAGCCGCTGAAGCGACCAATGTGGGCACCAGCCTGACCCTGGGCATCCAGAGCAGCAAAACCACCTCGATTTCGCCCCTGTATCCCCTGGAACGGGATATGATGAGCATCTACGGCCTGGTATACGAAAGCCTGGTGACGGTGGACGACGACTATCTGCCCGCTCCGGGCCTGGCGGAGAGCTGGGAAATGTCCAGCGCCGGCAAGACCTGGACCTTTCACCTGCGGGAAAACATTACTTTTTCAGACGGTACGCCGCTGACTGCCAACGATGTGGTGGCTACCGCCCAGCACATCCTGGACCGGGCCCAGGATCAGTATGCCGACGACAAGGGATACTATCGCAACCTGACCTATTTTATCAGCTCCATTACCGCTTCGGACGACTATACCGTGGTGGTCAAGAGTAAACGCAGCTACTGGGCGTTTCTCTATGCCATGACCTTTCCAGTTTTGCCCGCGGACCGGGTGCAGTCGGATAACCCGCCCGGCACCGGCGCGTATGTCATCGAGAACTTCGTGCCGGGAGACTACATCTACCTGCGCGCCAATGAGAACTGGTGGCAGAACCAGCCCAAGGTCCAGGAGATCACGGCCATTTGCCATGCCAACGACAAGGACGTGATCGAAAGCTACGAATATGCCCGGGTGGATACCATTTTCACCCGTTCCATCGCCGCGGCACAGTACAAGTCCGGCACTTCCTCCCTGGCGTTGGACTACCGCACCAATCAGCTGGAAACCCTGCAAATGAACAACGATTCCTGGGAGCTCACCGAAAACGTGCGCAAGGCCATCCGCTATCTGGTGGATCCGAACAAGCTGGCCAGCACCGTGTACATGGGTATGGTCAACCGCACGGACACCCCCATGATCAACGGCACCTGGATGTATGATAGCAGCATCTCCTTCGAGTACAACCTGGACAAGGCCAAAGCCCTGCTGGAGGAGGACGGCTGGTACGACATGAACGATGACGGCGTGCTGGAAAAGCTGAACGAAAAGGACGAGGTTCGCCGGCTGCACCTGAGCCTTTACGTTTACGAGGAGCCAGACAATGACGTGCGGGTGGAAGCCGCCAACATGATCGCCGATCAGCTGGCGCCGGCGGGGATTGAGCTGGGCATCAATACCGTGACCCTGACGGAAATGACCGAGCGCCTCAGCGCTGGAAGCTACGACCTGGCGCTGGTAGCCTATGCCATGGATGTGTGCCCCGATCCGGGATTCATGCTCATGCGGGGCAATACCGGCAACTACTGCCGCTACCGCAGCGACACCATGACGGAACTGTGCGAAACCCTGCGTACGCAGACAACCAAAGAGGATTACCAGAACGTGTTGTATCAGATTCAACAACAGTTCGCCCAGGATTGCCCCTTCATTTGCCTGTACTACCGGGCCGGAGCGGTGCTCACCCGCAAAATGTACACCACCGCCCGGGACGTGCGGGAGCTGGACCTGCTCCGGGGAATCTCCCTGTTCCACGAGGAATGACCAGCACCGCAAGGAACCGTTGCCACACAGGCGCGGCTCCTTTTTTTATGCCTGCCCCCCTTTGACAAAAGCTCCCGGCAATTCTATAATGACCACAGCGCACGGCGGGGAAAGCGCCCCGCCGCGAAGAGAACCATCGTTGTGGAAAGGCAGATGTTGCACAATGTTTTTACGCTTTCCCGGCGGGCTGGTGAAAGCCCTCACCTTCAGCTATGACGACGGCGTGGAACAGGATATGCGCCTGGTGAAGCTAATGGACGAACACGGTATGAAGGGAACCTTTAACCTCAACTCCGGGCAGTTCACCCCGGAGGGCTTCGCCTTTGCTCCTGGAACCATCCACCGGCGCATGACGCTGGCGCAGAACAAAGCGCTGTTTACCGGCAGGCACGAGGTAGCCGTGCATTGCTTGACCCATGCTTACCTGCCGGATATTTCCCAGGAGCGGATGGTTTATGAAATCGTCAAAGACCGCGAAAATCTGGAGCGGGAGTTTGGCGGCATCGTCCGGGGCATGGCGTACCCCTATGGCGCGGTGGACGACGCTACGGTGGAGGCCGTGCGCTGCTGCGGTATCCGGTACGCCCGGACAACCCGGAGTACCCACGCTTTCAGAATCCCTCAGGACTGGCTGCGGCTGGACCCCACCTGCCACCATGATGATCCCCTGCTCATGGACCTGGCGGACCGCTTCGTGGAGGCGCGCAATTTCAATGAAGTCAAGCTTTTCTACCTCTGGGGCCATGCCTACGAATTTGAAGCCAACAACAATTGGCAGGTGATCCAGCGCTTTATGGACCGTCTGGCGGGCAGGGACGACATCTGGTATGCCACCAATATCGAGATCTGCGACTATGTGCTGGCCTGGAAGCAGGTCTATGCCAGCGTGGACGGCCGCCGCCTGCACAATCCTACCAGCTTCACCCTCTGGTTTGAAGAAGGCGGACAGGTGCGCGCCCTTGCTCCCGGGGAAACCCTTGCCCTGTGATGCTTTTTCCGCCTATTTTCAGCGGCGGCGGGATATGGTATAGTAAAAGGGAGGAGCGTGAACGCCATGAGAAAGATCGTCCTGACCGGCGGAGGCACCGCGGGGCATGTTTCGCCCAACCTGGCCTTGATTCCCCGGCTGCTCCAGGCGGGCTACGAGGTTGATTACATCGGCACGGAAAAGGGCATCGAGCGGGAGATGATTGCCCGGGTGCCTCAGGTCCATTATCATGCGGTCAAGAGCGGCAAACTGCGCCGCTACTTTTCCTGGCAGAACTTTACCGACCCATTTCGTGTGCTGGCCGGTGCGGTGCAGTCCGCACGGCTCATGGGTAAGCTGAAGCCCGATGTGGTCTTTAGCAAGGGGGGATTCGTGTCCGTGCCGGTGGTGTTCGGGGCATGGCTGCACCGCATTCCGGTGGTGTGCCATGAAAGCGACCTGACGCCCGGCCTGGCCAATAAGCTATGCCGGCCCTTTGCCCGCAAGTTTGCCACGACCTTTCCCGAGTGTGCCGACGCCCTGGGCGCCAAGGCGGAAATGACCGGCACGCCCCTGCGGCCGGAGCTGTTCCAGGGCAGCCGCGCCCGGGGCCTTGCGCTTTTGGGCTTCACGGGGGAAAAGCCCGTGCTGCTGATGATGGGCGGCTCCCTGGGCGCTCAATCGGTGAACAAGGTGCTCCGGGAAGCCTTGCCGGAGCTGCTAAAGCGCTTTGACCTGTGCCACATTTGCGGCAAGGGCAACCTGGAACCGGCGCTGGAGGGCACCCAGGGGTACAGGCAGCTGGAGTTTGCGGACAAGGAACTGCCCGATCTGCTGGCAACAGCGGATCTGGTGCTCAGCCGTGCGGGCAGCAACGCCCTGTGCGAGTTCCAGGCCCTGGGCAAGCCCATGCTGCTGGTTCCCTATCCCAAGGGCGCAAGCCGGGGCGACCAGATTCTTAACGCACAGAGCCTGGAAAAGCGCGGCCTGTGCCGCGTGCTGCTCCAGGAGCAGCTTACCCGCGCCAGCCTCGTTGCGGCGCTGGAACGGCTGTGGGCCGATCGCGAGCAATTAACAGCCGCCCTGCGTGACGCGCCTCCGGCGGACGGCACCAAGCGGGTGCTGGAGATGATCGAAGAGGTGCAGCGCAAAGCCTGAGCTGCACGCCACGGCTCCTGACGCAGGCGGGAGAGGCGGCGCTTCAAACAGCAAGGAACGTTTACGCCCCATGGCGCGTCGCTGCGCAATGGTCGAAAAGCCCCCTGGTCGCGCCCACAGGCACGAAATTCCTTCATGTGGGCACAAAAAAGGAGACTTTCTGCGCCCAAACGAACAAAGGATTCGACACGTATGGGACCCGAAGGGGTCCAGGGGGCGAACGGAAAGCCCCCTGGTCGCGCCTACAGGCGCGAAACCCTGCGCTTGCAAGAACGCAATGTAAAACCTGTAAGCATTTCGAGCGCAAAGACTTTCTCAACGCGCCGAAACTGAATAAGGCCCGTCCGGCAAACGCCGGACGGGCCAGACTGTCAAAAAACCTCAGGGAGGTGTCGGAGGGGCCGCAGCCCCTCCGACTTTCATTCGTATCCGCCGGCTCTGCCGGCGGGGCGGGTTGTTGATTTTGCTTGCAAAATCAATTCCTTACAACTTCGGACGACCTCTGGTTGGCCGAAGTTGCTTTCTCAAAAAAGTGGCGGCGCCACTTTTTTGACACGCTGCTTTTCCCAAAGGGAAATATGCCGTCCGCTGGGGCAGGCGATGTGCTTCGCTTACGGCTGCTCCCGCGCCGGGAGGCGCAGGACATCCTCCACCGTAAGCTCCGTTCCCCGAACCCGGAACCTGATCTCCAGCCCTGCAAAGCCGAAACCGTATACCCGCTCCGGGTCCTGCTGATAAGCCGGGCGCGGGTCCTGAGCCAGCAGCGCTGCCAGGGCGGCGCGCTTTTTTTCCGGCACCCGGGCAGCCAGCTCCGGGGGAAAGCGCACGCTCAGGCGATGGTCCGCCGCGGCGGTGGCGAAGCCGCCTACGGCGTCCGGGTGGCTGTCCGAGAGGGGCTGATAGGGCTTGATGTCGTAAATGGGCGTGCCGTCCATGAGATCCGCGCCGCCCACTCGCAAGGCCGTGCCCTGCCCCGGCAACCGTTCCAGTCCCAACAGGCGCACGCAGCTCAGCCCCAGGGGATTGGGGCGAAAGGGCGAACGGGACGCAAACACGCCTACCCGTTGGTTTCCCCCCAGGCGAGGGGGACGCACCGTGGGGGACCAGCTTCCCCGAGGGTTTTGGGAGAATTCCCAGATCAGCCACAGATGGCTGAACCCCTCAATGCCCCGCAGGGCGTTGTCATCCTGCCAGGGCGGCTCAAAGACTATCAGTGCTTCCAGCTCCTCCACCAAACCGCTCTGCCGGGGAATGCCAAACTTGGCGGGAAAGTCGCTGCGGATGTGGGCAATGGGTTCCAACGTCAGCATGCGCGCCCCCTCTTTTCTGTCAATGTGGCCAGTTCTCCAAGTACAACCGGGCGGATTCGGCGTTTTCCGGGACGGTATCCTCCAGGGTCATGGGCAGGTTCCGAGCGCGGGCGAAGGCCAGAAGCCCGGTATAATCCATGCATCCCTGGCCCGCGGCCAGGCTGGCAACGTCCGTTTGCCCCTCCCGGGGCAGGTAATCCTTGATATGCAGCATATGGATACGCGGTCCCATGAGGGTAACGGCCTGCTCCAGGATCTGGTCCGCCTGGCGGTAATTGGCCATGTTCATCAGGTTGACCATGTCCAGGATCAACCGCAGGTGCGGAGTGGGGAAGGCCTCCAGCACCCGCGCCGCCCATTGGGGCGTGTAAACAATGTGCCGGCAAACGGGTTCGATGGCCAGCACCGCGCTGCACGCTTCCGCATAGCGCACCAGCGGCGCCAGACGGTCCATGAACAGGCGCAGGCTGGCTTCGGTATGGCTGTTCTTGTCCAGGGCATAGGCCGTGTTGGGGTTACCGGTCTCCGTGCCCACCACTTCTGCTCCCAGTAGGGGGGCAAAACGCAGGTGCGCCTTGTAGATCTCCATGGTGCGGCGAAGCTCCTCCTCATCCGGGGTGGCCAGGTTCAGGTAGCAGCCCAGCACGACGATCTGCAAGCCGTATTTGGCGAAGAGCGCCTTCAGCTCCGCAGCCAGGGCCGGGGTGAGCAGTTCAGGCGCCTTTTCCATGGGAAAGTCCGGCAGCACCTTGCTCAAGGCCAGGTGTACGCAGGTGAAGCCCTGCGCCCTGGCGTTTTGCAGCTTTTCCTCCAGGGTGGCGCCCGCCACGTCATGGAGGCGAATACCGATATTCATAGCGTCTTCCCTCCTGTATTTCACGTCCTAACGCATGGCGGCCTGCCGCCGTGCATAGGCTGTGGACGGCTTACTTCCAGTAACCTGCCATGCGCTTTTCGTAAATCTCCGGGTTGGCCACGGAGTAGCCGAAAAAGCCCAGAACGTCGCCGTAGCGCTGGTACACCCCGTGGTTGTACCCTACCAGGTGCGCCGCCTCCAGATGCAGCGAGCCGTCCGGGGCGAAATACCGGTCCTGCACCGAAACGCCGACCACTTCCCCCAGAAACATCTCATGGCTGCCCAGGGAAAGCACCTGACGTACCTTGCAGCTCAGATATGCCGGACACTCCGCAATGGCGGGAGCATACTGCAGGCCCTGGGCCGGCATGGGGGTCAGCCCCGTTTCGGCCCACTTGTCCACGTCGCGGCCGCTTTTCACGCCGCAATAGTCCAGGGCCTTGCAGTGGGCTTCATCCACCATGTTTACCACGAATTCCCCGCTGTCCCGGATGATTTCATAGGAATAGCGCTTTTTTTGCACGCTGACGGAAACCATGGGCGGGGTGCTGTTGACGGTACCCACCCAGGCGATGGTGATAATGTTCGGCTTGTCCTCCGCCTGAACGCCCCGGCAGCTGACCATGACCGCGGGCACGGGGCTGAGCATGGTGCAGGGGGCGAGGGAGCGAAATTCTTCCATGGGATCTTCCTTCCTTTCTTGCCAGAACCTATGGCTCTAGTGTACAATGTCAGGGCGGGAGCGTCAAGCGCGGCCCGCGAATTTTCATCATCCGCCCAAGAGGAGGCATGACCATGGGATACCGCGGAAGGCACAAGGCCCGGTCCAGATACCGCGTCATTTTCATTCTGCTGTGCTGTGTGGCTGCGCTAATGGTAGCATATCCGTTCCTGGAGCCGTTTCTGCTGGAGACGGAATCCGTCACGCTCACCTCCGCCGATTTGCCTGCCAACATCGGTCAGCTGAAAATCGTCTATGTCAGCGACATTCACCAGGGAGCATTCTTTTCCGAAGGAAGGGTGCGCAACCTGGTTACGCGGATCAACAGCCTAAACCCGGACATCATCCTGCTAGGGGGCGACTATGCCAATACTTCCGAGGAAGCCATTGATTTTTTTCGGAAGGCGCCGTCCTTTCACGCCCGGTATCTGACCGCCGCCGTGGTGGGCAACCATGACCGTACTGCGCCGGAAAGCAACCTGGAGGCCCTAACCCAGGCCATGTACGATGCAGGGATCGTTCCCCTGGTTAATACCGTATCCCGGTTGAAAATCGGCACGGACTACATCTATTTGGCCGGCATTGACGATGTGGACAACGGCTGGCCTGACCTGGAGGGCGTGGCGGCCCAGGTGGCCCGGGAGGATTACGTGATTTTTCTCAGCCATTCCCCGGCCATCCTGTCCAAAGCCCTGGAGGCCCGGGACCGGAACGGAAACAAGAGCTGGTTTGATCTTGCCCTGTGCGGCCATACCCACGGTGGGCAGGTGACGCTGCTGGGGCAGCCCATTCTGGAATCCGCCCGCACCAGCGGACGGTATTGGCGTGGATGGTATGAAGCCAACCGCGCCTACATGCTGGTCAGTAACGGTGTAGGTACCTCCGTAGCTCCAGTGCGGCTTTTTGCGCAGCCGCAGATCCATCTGATCACCGTGCGGCACGGCAACTGATCCGCGGCGAAGCGGTGCCGCGGTTTTTCGGGACGGCAGGGAACGGTGGAAAAAACGTGGGCGTGGAATCTTTACCTGCGATACCCTATGGAGTCGCGCACATGCAACTGCATATTTATGTATGACTTATATCTGGACACAGAAACCCCGGAAAGGCTGATGCACCTTCCCGGGGTTTCTGACGGTTCGAAACAATCAATGCTGCTTTTTCATGATGGCATGCGTCCCAGCTCTTTTACGCTTCCTGCATGCATTATTTGTCCGTTTTCTCCGTGCCATCCTTCGCTTTGCCCTCGGCAATGAGATGTGTGAGTTCCTCCATAAAGCTGCCCAGATCAGTAAATTTACGGTATACGGCGGCAAAACGGACATAGGCTACTTCGTTGAGCTCCTTGAGTTCGGCCATGACCATATCGCCAATGCGCTGGGAGCTGATTTCCCCGTCGATGCTGTTATAGGCCGCCTGCTCAATCCGGCTCACAATGGCGTCAATTTGTTGCATGGAAACAGGAAGCTTTTCGCAGGCGTGAATGATGCCGCCCTTGATTTTGGAGGCGTCAAAGGGTTCCCGACGATTGTCCCGCTTGACCACCAGCAGGGGGGCCAGCTCGATTTTCTCATAGGTGGTAAAGCGGCGGCCGCAGTTCAGGCACTCCCGGCGGCGACGAATGCTGTTGCCCTCCTCGGTGGGGCGGGAGTCGATGACTTTACTTTCCTGGCAGTTGCAATACTGGCATCTCATGGCGTGGCGCCCCTTCCCTAACAATTCCTTCCAACCGATCTTATTATAGCTTCTTTTGGCCCGTCCGTAAAGGTGGAAAGTTGGGTAAGGCGCATACAGCCTATTGATTTTCAAGCTCCAGCATGGCGGCCATTTGATCCATGCGTTGCAGGAACTGATCCACGGGCAGCAAGCCGTTGGCAAACTGCTCCCGCAGGCTGCGCATATTCACGTCGCTCTCATTGGTGGAAAGGAAGGCATGGGGCGGCTGAACGTACAGCAGGTCCTTATAAGCGCGATAGGTTTCCAGGGTCGAAGGGGAAATCAGATAGCGCCCTTCCCCGGCGTGGAGCTCGGACAGAATGGCCTGGTAGCGTTCCAGTTCCAGCTCGCCTTCTTCCAGTTCCGTGGGGGAAAGGTCACTTTGCGTCAGTCGGGCGCTTAGGGAGCTGACTTGCTCCTCCCAGAAGGCGACCGACTCCGCGTAGCCGGGGTCCTCCAGGGGTTGAGCGTCCTGCAGCAGGTAAGCCTCTGCCTTGCGGGTTTCGTTGGCTTCCAGCAGGGCCAGCGCCATTTCTGCGCTCAGGGCCGGGTCCAGGGCGCCGGCATACACGACGGCTACGCTCACATGGGCGGGGACTAGCCTGGACTGCTCCTGGGTCAGGCGCAGGGAAACCAGGCAGGACAGGCTTTCCCTGCCGCTGGATCGCGC
>CALVVZ010000101.1 GCA_944364075.1 uncultured Clostridia bacterium | reverse complement strand
AAGCCGTCGGATACGAATGAAAGTCGGAGGGGCTGCGGCCCCTCCGACACCTCCCTGGGGTTTTTTGACAGTCTGGGCCGGATGCAGCTGCGTCCGGCTTTTTCATACACAAAAAGCACAGTGGAACGCTTGCGAAGGGCAGGCGGCTGTGCTATGATACCGTTTCGAATGAACCAAAGAGGAGTGGGAGCGTTGCGTCGTACGCGTTATCCGGCTTATCGCCTGGCTTTTGTGGGGGTTATGGCGGCTGTTATCTATGTGATCACCATGTTCCGCTTTCCGCTGCTGGGTTCCAAGGTACACTTTGCCAATGCCATGTGCCTGCTGTCCGGCATACTGCTGGGCGGAGGATACGGCGGTGTTGCGGCCGGGCTGGGGTCGGCTTTGTATGACTTGCTGGCGGGGGGCTACGACCCCTTGCAGGCGTTGATTACCTTTGGAAGCAAGTTTGTCATGGCCTGGGTTTGCGCCGCGGTAGCGGGTCCGCAGCCGGCAAAACAAGGCAGTCTGATACGGGACTACGCAGCGTGCTTTCTGGGTTCAGTGGCGTATATTGCGCTGTACATGCTTAAGAGCTATATCTACAAGTCATTTGTGGAACCTGTGCCCGCACAGACCCTGGGCGTGGTGCTGCTGGGAAAACTGATCCCTGCGCTGCTGAACGGCGCCGTGGCTGTGGCGGTCACGCCGCTGCTGGCACGCGCCATGGTGCCTGCCCTGCGCCGTGCAGGCGTGCTGGAAAAACAATAATAGACTGTCTTTGTCTGCGTAAGGCACAGCGGAATAAACCGGCCCCGGGAGGAAGCGGCTTTGGCTTCCCTTTCAGGGCCGGCTTTTGCATCTTGTTTGGCTTTGCTGCCTTACGACGAATCGCTTGCGCTATTATACGGCCTGAGGCGTCAGGACGGCTTTTGCTTGCGAGGAAGCGCCGCTTTCGCATGCGCGCCGGGCTTTGAGCAATTCCACAGCGGCCATAAGGATGATACCGGTGCCGTGGTCGTCGTTTTTCTTGGTAGGAAGGTCAAAATAATACTTGGGGTCCTTGGCGCAGCCGGAACCCAGACAAACGCCATAAACGTCGCCAATATCGTCTATGGAGTATTGCAGCAGCGCCTGCCAGCCTGCTTCGGCAGCGGAAAGGGTTTCCGTCCCCATCCAACCATGCTGGATGCCCCGCGCGAGTGAAAGGACGAACATGGCCGTACAGGAGGTTTCCAGATACGAGTCGGGACGGTTGAGCACCTGATGCCACATGCCGCAGGGGTCCTGACACGCCAGCACCCCTTGCATAAACGCCTGGTAAAGCGACAGCGCAGCCCGCCAGCGCGGATCTTCTGAAGGCAGCAGCGTGAGTACTTCGGTGAGCGTTACGGCAATCCAGCCGTTTCCTCTGCCCCAGGGGATGCCGCTCATTTGCCCCTCATCCACGAAGTAGATATGGGAGAAAAGACGTTCCCTTTCGATCCACAACCGTTGACGGAAGCCTTCCAGCTGCCGGTACACCTCGTCGGCGTAGGAGGCGCATCCGGTGAGGCGCGCCAGGCGTGTCAGGAAAGGACAGCTCATGTACAGGTCGTCCGCCCACATGGTGTGTACCCGGTGGAAGGTTCCGTCCGGGAAGCGCGGAATGTGCTGGGTGACGGCCTCGCCAATGTCGCGAATTACCGTGAGCAGACGGGGATTGCCTGTCATCTCATAGGCTTCTGCCATGGACACGCCGATGGTACCGCAGGCGTCCAGGTCCGGCAGTCCCCAGGCGCGGGGGATCAGCGTGGGATCGCCGAACTGCTCCTTATCCCAGTGCATGTATCCGTAGTAGTCTGCCATGACCTGGATACTGTCCAGGTAATAGCGCAGCTGATCCATATCCCCTGTGGCTTTGGCCGCGAACATCAGCCCGTGCAACCCGACCTGCACGGCGTAAAACCATTGCCCGAAGAAGATGCCATCCTGATAGGGACGGATGTAAATATCCCGCTGGGGGAGTTGCCAAAAGCCATGCCGGTAGTCGCCCAGGGCGTAGGGACGCTCAAACTGCAACTCTATCTCCGGCTGGAAGGGAATGCATAGCAAGTCGCCGTTTTCCGAGACGAAGGGGCCGAGAATGATCCATGGGACGGGCGGCCGGCAGCCATTGCGGATAAAGGGAACGCAATTCACCGGTTGCGTTTCGCCTGCCAGGCACACGCGGCCATCCAACCACCAGGGACCATCCAGGTGGGGGAGCTTGACCAAAATGGACTTTCGCGTTCCGTCACCGTCAAAGGCGTACGGAGTTCCCGTGGGGATTTCCTGACCGTCCAGCCAGACCCTGCAGGGGCCGGAGGCATGCAGATACAGCTGATAGCTGCCGCCCTGCCGGGTATCCACATAGGTGAGCGCATAGGTGCAGGCTACCGGGTCGCCAAACACGGCGGAAAAATCCACCAGGCTTTGGCAGCAGGATTCATCCCAGCGGGGTTCCCAGCGGATTTCGCCCTGGGGAAGGTGCAGCACATCCTCATAGCCTACGGCGCCCTGTTCAATGGCTGCCTGCATGGAACGGGTTTCCGGGGAATCAGGCATCGGGCCAATGTGCGCGAAGCCTTCCAGCCCTTCCATGATGTCAAAGGGCAGGGTAGGCCGTACGGAAAGCAGGTAATCCCGCGTCCAGCGGAAAGGATAGCGCGGATAGGCGATATACAGCAGCAGGCCCCAGCTTTCAGCGGTTTTCCGGCACTTGCACAGCAAACGGTTTTTTCCCTGGCGCATCTGTACGGCAACTATGTGGTAATCCGCCTGCGTCATGCTGCTCAGGGGTTTGACGCTGGTGTCGCAGGCGTACACTTTTTCGCCGTTGAACCAGATTTCCCCGTTGCCCGCCACGTTCAGCACTGCTTCACAATCGCGGTCGGCCAAGGCGCAGGTTTCGATATAGGCGATGTCTCCCGGCTGCCCCTGGGGATAGGTTTGGGACAGATCCAGTTCAGCCATTTGCGAAATGGGTGTCAGCGCCATATGCTCCTGCTTGAAATAAGGGCGCAGGGTCAGCTCGGTTCTGGGCCGGTGCTCCAGCATGCGGCGGCTGATAAAGCGCAGGGCTTCCATGGGCTCGCGTATGCCCCGGGTATAGGCGGAACGCTCCGGTTGAAGCACTTCATTCACTGGCGTTCACTCCTTTCAGATGTTCTTCGCTTATTCGGTGGCAGGGTAGGACCATTGGGTGGTTTCAAAGCCTGGGCAGCGGTAGGTGAACTTGCCGCTGCCATAGCGGGAGTACAGCCAGGGGCTGTTGACAAGATCGCTGTGAATGGGCACATCCGCGCCGTCGATGGTGAAGCCTTCCGTGAGACCAAAGGCCATGCAGCCGCTGCCGGGAGAAGCGAAGCGGAAGGTATCTCCATCCCGGGTAATGGAGGCGGCGGTCATGCGCGCCATGAATTCCTCAAAGCTTCCGTCTTCCGAAGCGCTGCCGCATTCCGCCAGCCAGACGACTTCGTTGCCGTCGCAGACCAGTTCGCGCCCGGCGTACAGACCTTCCTTGCGGAAGGAGTGGGGTACGCTGGACCACAGCGCCACATAACCGTTGCCGCTGCGGCCGAAGGTCCAGCCGTCCCGGGTCACCACCTGGTCAAACTTGCGGGCGTTGAAATGGCAGTGGGTCATCCAGATGTCAGGATTGTTGACATTGTGCCAGATGACCGCCATGGTCCGCTTGCCCATGAGCACCCGGGGCAGGAACGCCTGTCCGGCCCAGTAGTCGGGGCGCAGGCCGCTGCCCTCCGCCGTGTTCTGCGGTGCGGAGAAGAAAATGGAGATGTCGTTGCGCAGGGCGATCATGGCGGAGATGAAGTGCATGTCGCACATGCCCACGTTGTGATCGCGGACGCCGCCCATCATGTAATCCGGCGTACGGCGGATGGTGAAGTCGGCATTGTGCTTGTCAAAATGCATGATGCCTTCCTTGAACGTAAAGGTTGCGGGGGTGAAGTTGTCGGCCAGCTCGCAAATGCCCCGGGGCGGTACATAGTAGCTGAAGGCCAGCTCCTGATTGAGATGCCGGGGATTGGCAGGCGCGTTGCCAAAGAGCATCCAGAAGCTGCCGCAAATGGTGCTTGCCATTCGCGTGCGCAGGGGACGGTTGTAGCTGCGGCCCCGCGGGGTGGCCATGACGCCGTCAAAGTCGCTGACGGCATAGATGTACGTCATCAGATCCAGCAGGATGTTGACCATGTTGCGCAGCGGATACTCCTCCATGGGCAGCACTTCCCGCAATACCAGTATGGCGGACATGGTCACGGGCAGGTAACTGTCGGAGTGCGGCTCGTCAAAGCCTGCGCGGCAGCGCTGGTTCAGCCATTCCACCAGATGCATGCGCCCCTTGAGGGAGTGATACATGCCGTTTTGCTCCGTGCAGGTAAACAGATCCCTGGGATAGAGCAGCCCGGCCAGGTATTCGCACACGTGGAAACCGATCCGGTGATTTTCCGAGCAGTAAAACATGGAAGAGGATTCCGGCTCGTCTACCCAATAGCGGAAGCTCAGCGCGGCTTCCCGCACCCGCTGGTGGATATAGGGCGGAATCTTCGGACGGTACAGCTGACGGTCCTCCCAGATTAGCCACAGCAGGGGCAGCAGGTCGAAGTCTGCGCAGTCGGCGCGCTTTTCGATCTTCTTGCACATGGCGTCGATGGTGGTCAGATCAATTTCATCGCAGCGGTCCAGGCGGAAAAGCGCCAGCGCGTTGCCCTTGGCGGCCAGACGCTCCAGCGCGTATTGCCGCCGCTCTTCAAAGCGGTCGTACCCGGGCATGGGGGAGAGCGCCTCGGTAACGGAGAAGGCATAGGTTTCATCGCAAAGGAGCGTACCGTCGGGCAAGCGCCAGGAAATGGCGACGACATAGTTGCCGGGGGCGCAGTTGGCGGGCAAGGCAAGCTCCTCCTGGGTCATGGCGGAGGTATCCAGGGTTAGGGGCTGTCCGTTCAGGTTCAGGTAACCTTCCGCCTGCGCGGGCGCTTCGGGGCCGTCTGCTTGCAGCACGGCCTGAATACGGCAGTGGCGCAGGGGCATGCCGCCGATGTGCAGCACGGGGGTTTCGCCGGGCATATAGTTATCGTCCGCCATATGCGTTTGCAGCTGGCTCTGGAAAATTTCTCCGCGCACGTCTTCGGGCATGTTCAGGGGGACGGTGGCCCGCAGGGGCGCCTGACAGGAAAGCAGCTCCATGCTGAACTGAATGCCCGTGCCGCGGCCAATCTGCCCGGTGACGATGGTCATGGGGTTCTTGCCTGGCTTCAGGGTCATGGTGGCGATTTCCTCGCTGACGGATACGTTGTGCTCAAATACATAATGCCGGGGATGCTTGCGGCTGTGGATGTCGGAGTTGTCATACACCACCTGATCGTTGAGCAGGGCGAGAATCCGTCCGGCGTTGATCTTGATGGAAACGGTTTGCTCCTGTTCCGTTTCCAGCTCCAGATAAATGGGCATCAGGCCCAGCTTTTCCATGATGTAATAATGACCGGCAGCGTAACGGGGGGACAGGGCGCTGCATACGGTCCAGCGGCCTTCCATGCCGCAGAGGGTGAATGTATCATATTCCCGGAAGGTGCGGCCCTTCAGTTCCTCACGGGCCTGGGAAAAGGCCTGCTCCAGGCAGTCGCGCACGGCCACGCGGTCACGCGCGCCGGTATAATCCTTTTCCAGCATCCCTGCGACCATAAACGGACGAATCGGGGAACCCGGCTGAAGCTGCTTGGAAAAGAAATCCTTGTTCATAAAGAATGTCCTCCCTATGAATAATTCACATGATGCTTTTTTGTAAAAAAAGGGGAACGCCCGGTTTTAGGCGTTCCCCGGATCGCGCCTTGGCCGGCACAATACATTTGCGGCTTATTCGGCCTTGGCGTCCTCCAGCTGGTGATAGAGCTCAACGCGGGAGTCAATGACCTCCTGACCGCCGGCGGCCAGGTAATCGTTCAGCACCGCGTCGTACATTGCGTCGAACTGGTCCGCGGGGCAGGAGATCAGGGTGGGCAGGCTGTTCACGGGAGCGGTCAGGAAGCCGTCATACTCCTGCTCCGCCTCGGTCTTGATGCCCTGGAAGTAGTAGGGCGCAGAGCCGCCGACTTCCGCCATCTTGAAGCCCAGGTCAGACAGTTCCGCAATACGGGTCTTGATCTCGTTCAGGCCCGCGGTAGAGGTGGGATAGCCGTAGGGCTTGCCGTTGTAAACCAGGATCATGTCGCCCACGGTGATGCGCTCGTAGTCGTTGTCGGGGTCCGCGGCGATTTCCTCTTCGGTCTTGGCGATGGTGGTGGGCACGCCGTCGATCATCTCATAATGGATGCCTTCGAAGCCGTAGTGGAACACCTTGGCGTTTTCATAATCCGCCAGGAAGTCCAGGTACTTCACGGCAGCTTCGGGATGTTCGCAGGTGGCGGGAACAGCGATGTACATGCCGGTGGGCGCGTACACGTCCACAAACTGCTCGCCATAGATATTGTCCAGCTGCACGGGCGCGATGTTCGCTTCGGGGTTGGCTTCATAGAGCGCTTCCACGGCGGCAGTGTAGTTGCAATCGTGTCCGTAGGCCAGCATGCGGCCGTTGGTCAGCAGCGCGCTGAAGGAGGGGTAGGAGGTGTCGGTATCCACCATGAAGTCGGGGTCGATCATACCCTCGTTGTACAGGGTGTTCAGGTACCGGACGCCTTCCTTGTAGCCGGGCCAGAACAGCTCGTCATAGCAGGCGCGCATTTCATCGGTGAGCTCTTCCGCGTTTACGAAGGCGTAGATGATGGGGCGGCTCTGGGTGGCGGTATAGGCGCCGATCACGCCCAGGGGATAGATTTCCATGCCCGTGTTGTCCAGGTCCAGGGTCTTGGCCTGGTGCAGCAGGTCGGTGAAGTCATCCACGCTGATGTGCTGGAAGCCGTCCTCGTTCACCTGCAGGGTGTAGCCCATCTTGTCCAGCCAGTCGGTGCGCATGAAGGTGGTGTAGCGGCCGACCTGGGTGCGCAGGGCCACGATGGAGTACAGCTTGCCGTCATAGGTACCATAGGGGAAGGTTTCGGACAGGTTGGCCTTCAGGTTGGGGCCGTACTCCTCCACCAGGTCGGTCAGCTCATGCAGACCGCCGTCACGGCCGAAGCCCATGATCATGTCGGAGTCGTAGGAGAAAATGATGTCGGGGGCGCTGCCGCCGGCCATCATGGTGTTGACCTTCTCGGCCTCATCGGCACGGGGGACAGGAATGTATTCCAGGGTGATGCCGTTGGGATCGCCGAAGTTGGTCTGCATCCACCGGGTCCAGTAGTTGTCCGTGGCGGAGCCATAGGTGTTGGTGGTGTTGCCACGCTCGTACATCATGACGGTCAGCGTGATGTTTTCATCCGCGGACGCCACGCTGACCAGGCTGAGCAGCATGGCCAGAGCCAGGAGAAGAGAGAACAGCTTTTTCATGGTAGGACCTCCTTTTATTTTCACCGGTATTCTTACCGGCAGGGTACGGTGGGAGAATCAGCCTTTGACCGAGCCGATCATCACGCCTTTGACAAAGTACTTTTGCAGCCAGGGGTAAATCACCATCACGGGGATCATGGAGAATACCAGGCAGGCAGCCTTTACGGTTTCCGCGATAACGTCTTCCTTCATTTCTGGAATGTCCTCGATCAGCGTGGAAACCTGGCTGGACTGGATCAGCTGGCGCAGGCGCAGCTGAATGGTGTACATGTCGCCGTCATTGATGTACAGCAGCGCATCCATGAAGCCGTTCCAGCGGCCCACGGCGTAGAACAGGGCGATGGTCGCTAGCATGGCCTTGGAAAGCGGCAGGATGATCTTTACCAGCACCACGGCGTCGTTGGCGCCGTCCACGTAGGCGGATTCTTCAATTTCCCGGGGCATGGCCTGGAAGAAGCTCTTCATCAGGATCATGTTATAGGTGGAAAGGCACCCGGGAAGAATCAGCACCCAGAAGGAATCCAGCAGTCCCAGCTCCTTGATGTTCAGGTAACCGGGAATCATACCGCCGGAGAAGTACATGGTGAAGAGGATAAACAGCAGCAGCGGCGCCTTCATTTTCAGGTCAGGCTTGGATAGCGGATAGGCGCACAGCACGGTCATTACCACGCAGATGACAGTATGCACCACGGTCAGGCCAATGGTGAACCACATGGAGGTCATCAGCGACCGGTTGCCGAAAACGGACTTGTATGCGGAGAAATCAATGTCCACCGGCCAGAGAAAGACTTCGCTGCGCATCACGGCGGTTTTGTTGGAAAACGATACGGAAACGATGTACAAAAAGGGGAAAAGGCAACTTGCCGTAATAAGAAGCACAATGAAAATAGTAAAGGCTTTGAACAGCCGGTCGCTCCGGGACTCTCGCATGCCGATTCCTCCTTACCAAATCCCCTTGCCGGAGATGCGTTTGCTGATGGCGTTGGCGCTCAGCACCAGGATGAAATTGATTACCGACTGTGCCAGGCCAACCGCCGTGCCAATGCTGAACTTGGCCTGCTCCAGACCCACGCGGTATACGTACGTGCTGATTACGTCCGCCACGTCCATGACCACGCTGTTCTGCATCACATAGGGCTGTTCAAAGCCGATGCTTGCCAGGCCGCCGATGGCCAGAATCAGCATAATGACGATGGTTTCCATAATGCAGGGGATGGTGATGGAGACCATCATGCGGAACCGGGAGCAGCCGTCCACCCGCGCAGCCTCATAGATTTCCTGGTCGATGCCCGTCATGGCCGACAAATAGATAATGGTGTTCCAGCCGATATTTTTCCAGATGCCCACAATGAAGTAAGTAAAGATCCACCAGCCGTTGGAGGAAAGGAACGGGACCGCGGAACCGCCCAGAGCCTTGACCACCGTGTTGATCAAACCCGAGCTGGCGAAGAGCTGGTACATCATGCCGCCCACGATCACCCAGGAGATGAAGTGCGGCAGATAGATAATGGTCTGAACAACCTTTTTGAAGGTTTTGTTCCGAATTTCGTTGAGGAACAGCGCCAGAATGATGGGCGCGGGGAAGCCCAGCACCAGACCCAGCACGTTCAGGACCATGGTGTTCCGTACCGCGACCCAGAAGGTTTCAAATTGCAGTATCTGCTTGAAATATTTGAAGCCTACCCATGGACTTTCCCAGATGCCCTTGAACATGTTATAGTTCTTGAACGCAATGACAAGGCCGGGCAACGGGCGGTAATGGAACAGAATATAATAGGCAACCGGCAGCAGCAGCATGGCATAGAGAATCCAGTGGTTGCGCAGGTAGGTAAATGAACTGTGTCTCGCGCCATGTCCTTTGCGTGCATTGGAAAATGAAAGATTATTCATTCCATATAAGCCTCCCCAAATATTTTGTGGTGCTTGCCTCATTGCTGTTTTTATCATATACTATCCTCAGAAAGAAAAATATAGATTTTCTTTGGTATTATATGTGTATTTCGTCTTTGTTTTCCATATTTCCAGGATTTTTTCCAAAGGAGGACGAATCATGAACCTGTTCCATCACATGCATACGCTGCCGCCGCATTTCACCCATGTCCATGAAAATCTGGAGATGACGTACTGCGTGCAGGGAAGCTACTTGTTTCACTTTGATGCGCTGGGAGAGGATGGGGAGAGGCATACCCAGGAGCAGCATGTCACTTCCGGTATGCTGATTCTCATGCCCAAGGGGATTGCCCACGGAAACAGCAGCGTGGTTTATCCCTATGACCGTTACTTTTTTGAAATTTCGGATGAAGAGCTGAACGCCATCCAGGGGTCCTCAAGTCTTTTGAGTATGCTGATGCGGCGGAATGAGGATACCCTGCCCCTGTTTTGGGACTTGTCCAGCCACGGGGATATTTTCGCTGGTATGCTGGAGCAGATGTATACCGTTCACATGGACGATCACATTGATCCGGAATGGCGGCAGATGCACCTGCACCATCTGGTGGGGTTGTTCTTCTGCGAAATCCACAAGCATTATCCCAACTACTTTACCGCTTCCGCTTCCGCCTACACCAAGCAGGTACAGCAGGTCAAGGCGTACATCGACGCGCACTACCAGCAGCCCATTACCATTGAGGAAATGGCCAAAGCCTGCTACCTGACGGCCAACTATCTTTCCCGGCGCTTCTGCGAGCAGATGGGCATGAGCCCGCGTCAATATCTTACGCAGCGGCGGTTGACCATGGCGCGCATGGACTTGTGCTCCACCACCCTGCCCATTCAGCAAATTGCCATGCGCAACGGATTTTGCGATGTGAACTACTTTATCCAGGTGTTCAAGCGTTTCTATGGCATGACGCCTAAGCAATACCAGAAGCAGATTCTGGAAAGCCAGAATTTTGCCTGAGCGGCCGGCACCTAAATTGGGGCCGCAAAAACAGGCTGCTCTTGCGTGCGGCGTCTCTTTCCTCAAAAGCGACAGCCGGAAAGGAGCGAAAGGCATGAAAGAAATGGATTATACTGTTCCTTATGACGTACTGGTAGCCGGCGGAGGCGTTTCGGGATGTGCCGCGGCGCTGGCGGCAGCCAGGAACGGGGCGAAAGTGCTGGTTTTGGAGCAGCGGGGCTATCTGGGCGGCACGCTGACCGGGTGCGGCGTGGGTCCCATGATGACGTTCCACGCGGGAAATAAACAGGTCATATTGGGCATTATGGAGGAACTGGTGGAGGAGCGGGTGCGCAGGGGACAGTCTCCCGG
>CALVVZ010000100.1 GCA_944364075.1 uncultured Clostridia bacterium | reverse complement strand
TGCGGGCGCGACCAAAGGGCTTTCCGATCGCCCTTTGGAAACCTTCGGTCCCATACGCTATGAAATTTTTGCAAGTTCGGGAACCTGAAGTTTTATTTTTCTTGCGTCTGTATGAAAATACATGCTTTTTTTAGCAGTCTGACGCCGGAGGGGATGCAACCCCTCCGACGTCAATTTTTTATCCGCTGCCTTTGCCTGCAGAGCAAATGGGCAATTCCGCATGGAATCATATTTTCCTTGTACATTCAGTCAAACGCCAGGCAAGCGCATATTCCGTCAGGGCAATGTGGCTCTACCGCGCCCTGCATTCCGGTAAGCATCCGCGTTTTTCAGGCGTTCATGCGCTGACTGTTTTTTCAGCCGCCTGTTTTTCCGTTTTGATCTCCCCCGCCTTGGTCAAGGCGATCTTGGTAATGACCGGGCCGGTCAGCTCATAAATCAGGGTACCGGCAAGCACCACCGCATTGATCACAGCGCCATACTCCGGCAAGGCAGTCATGGACATGCGCGCCATACCAATGGCAACGCCTGCCTGCGGAATCAGCGTTAGGCCCAGGTATTTTACAATGCCCGGCTCGCACCGCTCGGCCAGGGAGCCTGCGGTAGCCCCCACCGTTTTTCCCACGGCGCGCGCCAGCACGTAAGCCGCGCCCACCAACCCCACCGAGGGCAAAACGGAAAGATCCAGATTCGCGCCGCTAAGCACAAAGAAAAGTAAGAACAGCGGCGGCGTGAAGCGGTCGCACTGTTCCAGCATCACATTGCTCTGGCGGCACAGGTTCACCATGGTCGCGCCGGTCATCATGCAGCAAAGCAGGCTGCTCCAATCCAGAAGGGTACACAGCCCCACTCCGGCAAACACGACCATGATCGTCAGCGCCAGTTTGTTGCCGCGGGAATGGAAGAACCTCAGCACATAAACCAGCACAAGCCCCAGCACAACGCCCAAGCCCAAGGAGCCCACAATCTGGATCAGGGGCTGAAATACCAGCGTCCAGGCTGTCAGCGCCGTGCCGCGTTCAATGGTGCGCGCCAGCGTCATAAGCACGGCATAAAGGATCAAGCCCAGCGCATCATCCATAGCCACCACCGGTAGCAGCATTTGGGTCACAGGACCATGGGCCTTGTACTGGCGAACTACCATCAATGTGGCGGCAGGGGCGGTAGCCGCGGCAATAGCACTCAGCGCCAGGGTAAGCGGCATGGGCGTGCCCAGCAGCATAAGCGCCGCGAACACTACCACCGAGGCGCCGCATCCCTCAAAGATGGTAATGATGACCGGCTTGATGCCGATCTCGCGCAAGTAGGAAAGCTTGAATTCACTTCCGATGGAATAGGCAATGAATCCCAGGGCCACATCGCTGATAATGGCCAGGTCGCTGTTCATTTCCGGTGTAAATACGCCCAGCACATAGGGACCTACCACCAGCCCTGCCAGCAGGTAGGCGGTTACGTTGGGCAAACGTACATACCGGATCAACCGGCTGAAAAAAAGCCCCATGGCGAAGGCAATGCTCAGTGCCAGCAGAATATTCATTTTTTCTTGCTCAGTCCTTCCACAAAAGTTGCGGGGACCGCAAAGGCAATGCCTGTATCCGGTTTGTCCAGACCGCCGGTCTTGTCCCGTATGATCTGCATCAGCGTTTCCAGTTGATCGTCTTCAATGAGGGTAAACATGGTTTTGGATGTTTTCCTCTCCGGGCTGTAAAAGTGCCGCAGCAGGCCCAGCATAGGCAGATCCACATTGTCGTCCCCATCCAATACCCGCATCATTCCGGTGCTTTCCAGCACCGTGGCCCCGCTCAGGCCCTTTTTCAGCATGGTTTCCAGTATGGGCTCCAGGCACTCCTCCCGGTTTAGTACCAGGATGAACATCTGCATGGTGCAACGCTCCTTTCATCTCCCGATGGCGCGGCTGCCTGAGGCAGCAGGAAAAAAGCCGGAGCAGGACGCGCCTCTCTCGGACCGATTTTATTGTAGCACTTCAGGTGCCCTTGTCAAGATTACTTCAAGACCATTCTCATAAAATTCTCATCTTGCTTTCCTGCATTTCTCAAGACAGACGGCCCAAAACGTGATATGCTTATTCCGTCCAAAGGAAAACACCGCAGGGTGAAAGGAGCGTCTGATTTATGGAACGATATACCATTGAAGACATCGAATTGATTCGCCGTAAAAGCGGCATCAGCTATCAGGAAGCCGTGGCGTTGCTGGACTATCATAACGGCAACGTAGCCCGAGCCTTGGTGGATCTGGAACGCAACGGACGTATCAAGCCGGAAAGCGCACAGCATGCCTATGGAAAAGGCTCAGCGCGCAAAACAGGTTTTTCCAACCTGCTGACCCGATTGTATCAGTGCCGGCTGAAAATCAAAAAGGGCAGCATTCCCATTCTGAACCTTTCGTTGCTCTTCAGCGTGGTGGCGTTAATCATCAGTCCGCACCTGGTAATCCTCGGCATCATCCTATGCCTGATTCTAGGGTATCATATCTCTTTCGTCAAGCGGGATACGGACTTTGCCACCGAAAACCTGGAGCGGATGGTGAAAAATGCCGCGCAAAACGTAAAATCCTCAGTGAGCGATATTGCCCGTGGTTTTTCCGACGCCCTCAATACCGACGAAAAAGCGCAGGCTCCCTCGGAAATCCCCCAGGATACGCCAAAAACTACTCCAGAGAAGCGCAGTTTCTACCAATCCAATCCCGCCGCTACCACCGCGCCTGTGGATTATACCGGACGGGCACCGGTGCTCCAGGTGCCAGTCCAGGTGGAGAGTCAGGACGGCAAGGTAGAATATTCTCAGGATCAAGACGGCTACGGGAACGCAACCATTGAATAACCCGCGGTTTTCACCGCGTTCAGCGGCCGGCCAACGTCTTCGGAGACGCTGCCGGCCGCTTGAGCTGCATGGATGGATACAGGATCGTTGGCTTCGGCAGCCAGCCGTGCTATAATAGGCCCATGTCCACAGGGGAGGTAGAAAGCAATGACCCGTATACTCATTGTAGAGGATGAAAAGAAGATCGCCCGTTTCCTGGAACTGGAACTTCAGCATGAAGGATACGAAGTGCAAACCGCCGGAGACGGCCGCACGGGGCTTGCTCTGGCCCTGAGTTGGGAACCGGATCTGATGATTTTGGACCTGATGCTGCCCGGTCTCAGCGGCATCGAAGTATGCCGCCGGCTGCGTCACGACAGCGATTTACCCATCATTATGCTGACCGCAAAGGATGACGTGAGCGATAAAGTCATGGGCTTGGATATGGGCGCAGACGATTACATGACCAAGCCTTTCGCCATTGAAGAGCTGTTGGCCCGTATCCGCGTTGGCTTGAAAAAGCACCGTGCCGGACGCAGTACGGCTGCGTCCGCGCTTATCGCAGGCAAATTGCGGGTAGAGCCCGCCAGCTACAGCGTCAGTTACGACGGCACGCCTATTGCGCTGACAAAAAAGGAGTTTGACCTGTTGCGCTACCTGATGGAGCACCGGGACACCGCCGTGACCCGTGATACGTTGCTGTGCGACGTATGGGGCTACGACTATGCCGGGGATACCAACATTGTAGATGTCTATATCCGTTACCTACGTCAGAAAATCGACGAGCCTTTCCATGTCAAAACGATCCACACCATCCGCGCGGTGGGCTATATGTTCAGCCATGAAGAAAAATAAAAGTTCTTCCGGCGCTTCCGTCGAGGCGCAAGCACGGGGATTCAACCGCCTTTCCCAGGGGCTTCACGGCGCGCTCAGCCGCCTGATGAGCAATCTGCGGCTATCGTTGACCTTTCGGATCGCCATCCATTACGCATTTCAACTGCTGTGTACCACGCCGCTAACTTGCCTGTTCATCACCCTGTGCTTTGCAGGCGCGCAGGTCCCCGGTATGCAACAAACCATTCAGCGTATTGCCGTATTGACCCCGGACGCTTCCGGCATCTATGCCGCCCAGGATATTCAGCAGCAGGGCGTCGCCGCCTGGGTGGAACCAGGCGCCTTGCCCGAGGATGGCTGGGAACGCCTGGGCGCATATTTCTCCACGCTTCTCACCCGTTCTCAGGGAAATCCGCAATGGGTGCTGACCTTCGCCTCAGCTCAGGTGGAGGGGCACATTCTCTACGTGTCTTTCGCCATGAGCAACCGCTTGGCCGTATGGCTGAGCCTTATGGGAGGCGTGCTTTTTTGCGACCTATGGCGCATCATCAGCTTTCTTCGCCATAAGGACCGCCTGGACAAAAGCGTTCTGCGCCCCATACGGGACATCACCGACATGGCCGCTACCCTCAGCGCCAGCAACCTGAGCAATCGCATCAATATCGCAGGCACGAAAAATGAGCTGAAAGATCTGGCGGTAGTAATCAACTCCATGCTTGACCGCATTGAGCGCAGCTACAACAGCCAGAAACAGTTCGTCAGCGATGCATCCCATGAGCTGCGCACGCCTATCGCGGTCATCCAGGGCTATGTCAACATGCTCAACCGCTGGGGCAAGGATGACAAAACCGTGCTGGAAGAGGGAATCACCGCCATTGCCCAGGAAACGGAGAGTATGAAAGGTCTGGTAGAAAGCCTGCTTTTCCTGGCCAGACACGATAAAAAGACGCTGCTGATGGAAATGGAGTTCTTTGATCCCTGCGAGGTGGTCAGCGAGGTACACCGGGAAGCTGCCATGGTCTCCCCTGGATATACGTTCCGTCTTGAACCCCTGGAGCATTGCAGGATCGAAGCGGACAAGAGCATGGTCAAGCAAGTGCTGCGTATCCTGTGTGATAATGCGGTAAAATACACGCCATCCGGCGGCACCGTCACGCTGGGGGTGGAAGCCTGGAACGGCGGCTGCACCCTGTTATGCAGCGACAACGGTTCCGGTATTGCCTCGGAGGATCTGCCCAAAATCTTTGAGCGTTTCTACCGCTCTGACAGCGCGCGGAAAGCCGAAAGCGGCGGTCATGGGTTGGGATTAAGTATTGCGCGTATCATTGTTGTGGCCCATGGGGGCAAAATTCGTGTCCGAAGCAAGCCTGGCGCAGGCACTACCTTCGCCATAACGCTACCGGCGCACCAAAAACAGCCGCGTCCCTCGTGACATAAGCGCCGATCATTGCTGGCCAGATATTGCACAGAACACCCCAGCCGAACGTCCAAAGCAGATGCAAAAAAATAAAACATAAAGCTCCCGAACTTGCAAGAACTTCATAGCGTATAGGACCGAAGGTTTCCAAAGATGGAAATCCCTTTGGTCGCGCCCGCTGGCGCGAAACCTTTTGCATCTGCAAGAATGCATACAAAACTTGCGAAAAGGATAAGGCAAAATATTTTGTCAACGCGCTGAAAAGTGGCAACGCCACATTTCTTGGTACGTTAAGGGGCTGTTGCTTTTCTTTCGTTTTGCAACAGCCCCCGCTGTATTTTGCAGAAGTTCTCCTTTCCCCTCGGGACGGTGGGCGTCAGTATGGCCTTACGTCCTCCAGGCGCATGGGAAATACATGAGTTTCTCCATGCGCGTCCCGCCGTACCTGATAGAATCCGATCAAATTTCCCGGGCGCGCATGTTGATACACATCCCGAACCGCGCTGGCATCAGACAGTTCAAACCGCACGGACAAACCACATCCCAGCGCCACATCCCTTGGCGTGGTCACAATGCTGGCCGGAACGCCCACGCGGCGAAGCGCTGATTCCAACTGTAGCACCTGCTGCCGGGAGCGAAAGGAAGCAATGCCAAAAATTTCTTCCCTCATGTCAATTCCTCCTTCTCTCCTCCATAGGATATACCACCACGGCCACAGCGGTGCGCCGTCCCGCCGATTTCCGCCAAAGGAGAGAATGGACTATGATTTATTTTGATAATGCCGCCACTACTTTCCCCAAACCACCGCAGGTGATTCGCGCCATGGCTGGTACGCTGGAAAAACTTGGCGCAAATCCCGGGCGCAGCGGGCACCGTCTGTCCTTGTGCGCTGGGCGCGTGGTACAAGCCTGTCGCGAGGAAGCCGCAGAACTCCTGGGCGCAGATTCTTCCGAACAGATTATCTTTACCCCCAGCTGTACCGAGGCGCTGAACCTTGCCATGCTGGGGACGCTGCACCAGGGGGCTGAAGTGATATGTTCCCACGGCGAGCACAACGCCGTCATGCGGCCGCTGTATCATCTGGCCTCCACGGGACAGATCATCTTGCGCGTGCTCACGCCGGACCCCTTGGGCATCATCCAGCCGCATACGCTGCAAAGCGCCATCGGTCCCAAGACCGCGTTGGCGGTGATCTGCCATGCCAGCAATGTCACCGGCGTCATTCAACCGGTAAGCCGACTGGGCGCTGTATGCCGGGAAAACGGGATCCCTTTGCTGGTAGATGCCGCGCAGACTGCCGGGGTACTGGATGTGAGCCTTCATGCCCTGAACGCAGACATGATTGCCATGCCCGGACACAAGGGGTTGCTCGGCCCTCATGGCGTGGGTCTGCTGGCGCTTCGTCGTGGCATACGTCCGGAACCGCTGGTGCGTGGAGGAACCGGTTCCGTTTCCGAAAGCATGGAACAACCGGAAAGCCTGCCCGACCGCTATGAAAGCGGTACCCTGCCCTTGCCCAATATTGCCGGTCTGCTGCAAGGCATACGCTTTGTGCGCACCCATCTGGCAGAAATACGCGAGTACGAGGATGCGTTGAATCGTCGTCTCCGGGCCGGGCTGGAGCGTATTCCCGGCCTGCGCTGCCTGGGACATTCCGATGCGCCGCGCGTAGGCATTACATCCTTTGTGCCCCGGCGGATGGATGGCGGAGAGTTAAGCGACAGCTTGGATCAGGCCGGTTTTGCCTTGCGTGGCGGGCTTCACTGCGCGCCTGCCATGCATACCTGGCTGGGTACCCTGCGCTCCGGCGCGCTTCGAGCTTCCGTGGGGATTTACAACACGGAGGAGGAAGTAGACGCGCTGGTTGCCCTAGTGGAGCGCTTTTTACAGGATTAAGCTGTCTTTCAGAGCGTTTCAGACCTGCGAGGCAGATATCGACACAGCACGCCCAGCAACATACATATGGTCCCCGGCGCCAAATACCATCGGCCGCCGATGGTGAACCCCATCAGCATCAATCCGGTACCGTACAGCAGGTACCGCCGGGCTTTCTCCCGCCGCAGCATGCGTTCCAGCAATGCGCTCAGGGGAAAGCCCTTTTTTTTGCGTTTTCCCAAAGCAACCAGCTGTTCGTCCGTAGCCGGCCATGCCTGTCCTGCCAGGGACAGCAGTTCTTCCCGTTCCATCACCCGTAGGGGAAAAAGATTTTCTTCCGCATATTTCTGCGCGGCCGCGGAACACTTGCCCGTGAGGCACGCGACGCCCCGGTCCGCCCGGTGCCGCCGGCATGCGCGCTGTATCTCCAGCAGCTGCGCAGGCTGCACCGGCTCTTCAGGCGGAAGCGCGAGGCATGCGATCAACAGCGTTTCCGACCCATAGCTGCAAAGCATTCCATCCTCGGTCACCCGCTGGAGCACTACGGGCCATTTCGCGCTGACCAGCAGCGCCACCTGAAAGTGAGCCTTTTTCGCAGGCGCTAGCAGCAATTCCTCCAGCGCAAGCTCGCCGCCAATGCGGCGGCGAAGCGCCTGCTCCTTTCTGGCCACGCTGCTTTTTTTCATCAGTCGCAGGGCCAGAAAGATCATCGCCGCCAGCGCCGCTCCGGCTATCATGGCGGGCAGGCTTACATCCCACAGCAGGAAAAACCATAGCTCGCATCCTGCCAGGATTGCGAGGCGTAATCCCAGCGCATCCAGCCATCCCGCCTGCGGAGAACGCGAAAGATACCGTTCCATTTTCTCGCCCCTTTTTGAAATTTCACCCTTTATTTGTGCATCAATATCGTTTATAATATGAGTATGCAAAAGGAGGTTCGCGCCCTGTGGCTAAGGAACGCATCGGAATCATGGGCGGCACGTTTAATCCCGTCCATCAGGGACACATGGATATGGCTCGAGCGGCCGCGACCCAGGAAAACCTGGACAAGGTGCTTTTCCTTCCCACGGGAAATCCGCCGCACAAGCATGAGGGCGTAGTAGACGCCGAGGACCGCTACCGCATGGCGGCTTCCGCCATTGCGCAGGATCCGCTGCTGGTTCCCTCTCGCCTGGAGCTGGAGCGCGCTGGCGTCATCTATACTGTAGATACTCTGACCATATTGAAAGAAAAGTATCCCAAGGCGCAGCTTTATTATATCATCGGCGCCGACACGCTGATGGAACTCAAGCATTGGCGTAACTATGAAAAGGTTCTGACCATGTGTACCTTCCTCGTTTGTCCGCGCATGGGCGGAGCATCCCCCTCGGAGCTGGAGGCTGAACGTAAACGTCTAACCGCCATGGGCGGAAACTTTATCTATGTCCGCATGGCTCCGGTAGATACTGCGTCCACACAGATTCGGCAAGCGCTAAGCCAGGGCCGTGAACCGGAACTTCTCCCCCCGGTGGTTCTGGAGTATGTCCGCGCCAGCGGGCTGTATGGTGTGGAAAGCTGCCTGTATCTTGGAAAAATCTGGATACAGCAGCTGTGGGAAGCTCTTTCCCTAAAGCGTTTCGCCCACTCCTTGGGCGTCGCGTTCACGGCGCGGCGGCTTGCGCTGATCCACGGCGTTGATCCCGTACAGGCTGAAACGGCAGGACTACTGCACGACTGCGCCAAGTGTTTCCCGCTCCAGGAAATGCAGCGTATTTGCCAAGAGCATGTATTGACCCAGGATCCTGCCGTGCTGGAAAGCGGAAACCTGCTGCACTCCGTAGCGGGCGCTTTCGTTGCGGCCAACGACTATCACGTATCCGATCCTGACGTGCTTCGAGCCATCTCCAGCCACACCACTGGCAAGGTTGGCATGAATGCGTTGGACATGGTGGTATATCTTGCGGACAAGATTGAACCCGGCCGCGCGCCTTATCCGCTGCTGGATCAGGTGCGAGCCGCCGCTTTGTTATCCCTGCCCCGGGCCATGCTACTTTCCATGGAAGGCACGGCAAAGTATGTGAAAAAAGGCGGGAAGCCATTGCATCCCACCACCCAGGCCGTGGTAGAGTGGCTGCGTTCCGCCCAGAAAGCAGATACATCAATCCATTGAAGCCTGAAAGGAGAACTGTTTCATGACCGAAAGCGCTCTGGTCCAGTCCATCGGCTCCTGGCTGTATGACAAAAAAGCCCGCGATATCATCGCTCTGAAAGTTGCGCACCTTACTGTCATCACCGATTACATGGTCATCGCCTCCGGGCGCAACGTTACACAAGTCAAGGCCCTGGCAGACGAGGTAGACGAAAAAATGGCGGAAGCCGGCTGGATTCTGCGCCGAAGCGAGGGCGGCACGGAAGGCCGGTGGATCGTCATGGATTATGGCAGCATACTGGTACATATCTTCAATCAGGAAGAGCGGACCTACTATAACCTGGAACGTCTGTGGGAGGACGGCAGCAACCGGATCCCGCTCCCCTTCGACCAGACTGCCGAGGATTGATTCGTGGATGTTTGCGTATTGGCTTCCCCGGTGGGACGTTTGATGATAGCAGCAGAAGACGGCGCAATCATCCGGCTGGAGCGCACGCAGGCTCCCCTGGAACCAGCGTCATCGCCGCTGCTTTGTCAGGCAACGGAAGCATTGTCGCTTTACTTTGCCGGTCGGCTCCGGCAGTTCTCCCTTCCCTTGCGGCCTTTGGGCACGCCCTTTCAGCAGGCGGTATGGCGTCAGCTGCTGCAAATTCCATACGGTGAAACCCGTTCATACGGCGAGCTGGCCCGATCCCTGGGGAAACCCGGCGGAGCTCGTGCGGTAGGCATGGCCAACCATCATAACCCCATTTCCATTCTGATTCCCTGCCACCGGGTCATCGGTGCCGATGGCAACCTTACCGGCTACGGCGGCGGATTGGAAATGAAGTGTTTCCTGCTTCGGCTGGAAGGCGCTTCCTTTCGTGAACAATAAAAAAAACGGTTACGGCGGCAGGGCAGAATAGCGCTGCCGCTGTTTGTAAAACGACAAACCTTCCGGCGTTTGAGATGCGGTCACGGTCCCAGGCGAAGCGATGCACATGCTTTCCCTTCAGGAGCATTTGGCGCATGGCCGCATAGACTGAAATCGGAGACATAACGTCTCCCCGAAAAGGAGGGCCTACACAATGCGCCATAACACGCATTATCAAAACTATGTTTCCCATCCCTGCGCCAGCCAGTTTGGCGTATCCGGCTGCTGGGCGCTGCCCACAGCCGCAGCGCAAGCCGCCGCGCAATCCTGCGGAACGGCGGATGTGTCCGCCAGAATCTGGCTCTGCACTTCCGCGAATTGTGAATGCGGCAAGGTAAACTGCCGTCCCGTGCAAATTGCGCAACCCTGCTGTTGCAACTGCTGCTGCCGTAGATAACAAATCATGCCGGTCACCGGCGCACAGTGCGCCGGTGACCGGCAAAATATTTTCTTGGGAGAAGGTGCGGAACCGCATATCGTGTCCTGTACAGGCAAAAATTGATGAGATTAGTTTCCCAGGTACGCCTCCAGGCGAACGCCCACATTCTGCTGTAAATTCCTGTAAAAAAATTGATAGTCATAGAGATGATATACACCCGGTTCAAAAATAGAAAGCACCGGCGGATACGCCTCGGGAGAAACATCGGGAACTTTCAGTGTTCCCCGCGTCTGGTCCACGTACGCGCCTGTGAGCTGTGGAATTTCCGTCAGGATCTCTCCACTGTAATCCGTGAAACAGGCGCCCAGGTTTTCTTCTCTGCCGGCGGGGACA
>CALVVZ010000099.1 GCA_944364075.1 uncultured Clostridia bacterium | reverse complement strand
CCCCCAAGCGCGCGGGCCCGCCACCTTCCCTGACCAGGCTGGGAACTGGGCCGTGACGGAAGGCCCGTATCCCTTTGTAGGCGGCGGTTCCTGGTTTGGCATTTCTTCCACCACGGAGCATCCAGAGGAAGCGTATATCTTTATTAAATATGTGCTGACAGATCCGGAGTTCCAGGTGAGCTATGCATCGAACTTTGGCGACTATACGTCCAACACCATTACGCACCAGACGGTATCCGCCTATTCCGAAGAAGAGGCGGCGGTCTTCGAGCCTTTCCAGTATCTGGGCGGACAGAACGCATACGCCTACTGGACGTCTCAGCTGGAAAAAGGAGTGAACGACGCTGCGTTCTCGCCCTATGACGAGTACTTCAACAACTATCTGATGGCCGCTACGGTGAACTACGCGACGGGCTTGCAGACCCTGGAAGAAGCCCTGGCCACCTATGCTTCGGATTGTCAAAGCTACGCGCCGGATATTATCGTAGAGTAACTGGGAAAGAAACGGAAGGCGAACCAGTAAAGATATTGCACCGGTAGTTACCATGACAACACCTGACCCATGTATTGCGCGGGATATCCGGAAATCGCTTTTTCGGGTATCCCGCCTTGGGTATAACGATGCGTTTTCCCTGCAGCAAGGGATGAATGGGAAGGAGAATGCGATGATGATGAAGCGCAGCGGGGCGGGACGCAAAGGATATTATGGTATGCTGTTTGTCCTTCCTTTCGTGCTGGGATTGGCGTATTTTCGGTTTTATCCATTTATGAAGACGTTCTATACCAGCCTGACGAACACGAATATGATTACCTTTACGGAGAGCTTTGTTGGCTTTCAGAATTATGAACGTTTGATCAAGGATGCTACGTTCTACTCCAGTTTATGGGTAACGGTTAAAATCTGGCTGCTAAATATTGGGCCGCGCCTTGGCATTGCCCTACTCTGTGCGGTGGTGTTTGCGCAAAGCAGACTGAAGGGAAAGCAGTTTTTGAAAATGGTGTATTACTTTCCCAATCTGGTGAATGCTTCCACCATTGCGGTGCTTGCGTCGCTGCTGTTTGGCTGGCAGACAGGTTATATCAACAAATTGCTTATACAGCTGGGGGTTATACGTGAGCCTATTAACTGGCTGGGAACGCCTGGAACGGCTCAAGGCGTGGTAGCTGGTTTGATTTGGTGGATGTGGTTCGGTCATTCCGCGGTCATGTTTACTACGGGCATACTTGCTGTTCCGTCGGAGATCGGGGAAGCGGGCATTATTGATGGCGCGAACGCGTGGCAGAGATTCTGGTATATTACGTTTCCCATGATCCGGCCTACGTTTGCTTACGTCTTTCTGACAACGATGGTTGGCGGATTGCAGAACTTTGAAATCCCGCGGGTGATTACCGATGGCATTGGCTCGCCGAACAAGGCGCTGCTGACCATGACGCTGCAAATGTACATCCTTGCCTTCCGATCCATGCAGCGGGGATATGCCTCGGCTTATGCCATGGGTATATTTGCCTTTACCGCCATTGTTGCGGCAATATCCTATAAGTTTATCAACAGGAAGACGTACTGATGGGGGTGAGAGGGATGAAAAGAAAAAAGCCGAAGAGCTTCGGGCACGTGATTGCTTATATCGGTTTGACCATATTGGCGCTTATCTGCCTGCTGCCGTTCCTGGTGATGATGCTCAACGCTACGCAGTCTCATGCCGATCTTACGTCCAAACTCACTTTGCTGCCTGGTACTTCGCTGCTGGACAATTACAGGACCATGACCGACGTGATCAACATCTGGAACAACCTGTTGAACAGTTTGATCATTGCTATACCGGGCGTGATACTTACGGGATATATCGGCACCCTGGCGGCTTATGGCTTTGAAAAGTTTCAGTTTCATGGCAAGGGCCTGCTTTTTGGGATCAGTATGTGCATGATGATCATTCCCGGGCAGATTTCACTGATTGGCATGTATGAAATCTATGCGGATGCGGGCTTGCTGAATACATTTTGGAGCTGTATTTTGCCCTCGGTGGCCAATGTGCTCACGGTGTATTGGATGCGCAGCTATATTTATCAGACGATTGACAATGCCATCCTGGAGTCGGCCACCATTGATGGATGCGGTGAATTCAAAATTTTTAACCATATTGTTTTACCGCTGTGCAAGACCGGCATTATGACCATATCCATCATGAACTTTGTATCCCTGTGGAATGACTTCATTCAGCCGCTGACGTTTATTACTACCAAGGAAATGCAAACCCTGCCGGTAGCCATTGCGTATATGAAATCGCAGGATTTTTCGGACATGGGCGCGGTGTATCTGGCAGTAGCCATTTCAACACTGGTCATTATGGTGATTTATCTATTGTTTAACGCACAGATTGTTGGAAATGTTGCCGACGGCGGCGTCAAAGGATAAGAACGGAGGAACTGAAGCAGTGCGCGAGGTAAAATTTGGTGCGCCTGGCTATATCCTGTTGAAGGATATGAGCCGGGATATGGCTGGAACGCTGAAAAAAAATTGCGGCCCTGGGTTATGATGGCATTGAGATTACCGGCTTTTTCGGGCATTCTGCCCAGGAGATTCGCGCCATGTGCGCGGATGCCGGCGTGATTCCCTATGGCTGCTTTGCACAGCTGAACAGCCTGGTAGGGGAAGTCAACACAGGCAAGGGAGGCAACTGGGACGAGTATGCGGCTGCGTTTGACATCCGGGGGGAGACGCTTGACGACGTAATGCAGTATATTCAGGATATTGGGTGCGAATATGTTGGCTTGCTGGTGCCGAATGCGCCGGTAACCGACGAACTGATCTCTAAAATGAACCGCGCGTGCGATATTGCTGCCCGGCATGATATGAAGCTGCAATACCATAACCATAATTATGAATATACGAATATGGTCAATGGCGTGTATCGCATGGATGACATTCTGACGCGTACCGATCCTCGAATGCTGTTTGAGCCGGATCTGGGATGGATGGAGATTGGCGGGTACGATTGCGTCAAAGCATTGGGGACGTACCGGAAACGCATCGAGATAGTACACTTGAAGGATTATTGGCGGGAATCTAATGATCCTTCCCTGCCTCATCAATTCCGTCCCACTGGCTATGGCGTGATGGACTGGGCCCGGATCTTGCCGCTGTGCGAACGGTTGATTCAACCTAAATGGTATGTGGCAGACCATGACAGCGCATATGACGCAGACATCTACGAAGAGCTTGGCATGTCCTTGGAATTTATCAAACATGCGCTGCGATACTGTTGAAAAAAAGTGCGGAAGGAGGGCCAGCTATGGCGCGGTATGAAATTCCCCAAACCATGAAAGCATGCGTCCTTACGGGGCCCAACGCTTTTGAAATCAGGGAGGATGTGCCTGTACCCGTACCCGGGCCGGAGGAAGTACTTTGCCGCATTGGCGGCGTAGCCATTTGCGGCAGCGACCCAGGAGTATTTGACGGGCACTTGGCGGGAGAGTGGCCGCCAAGCTATCCGTTTATTGCCGGACATGAATGGGCAGGGCGCGTAGTTGCGCTGGGCGAAGGCGTGACCAAGTTCCGGGTGGGCGACCGGGTTGCCGGAGAAGCGCACAAGGGATGCGGGCATTGCCGCATGTGCCTGGAAGGGCGGTATACGCTTTGCTTGAATTATGGAAAACCGGACGCCGGACACCGGCATTATGGCTTTATTACCCAGGGCGCGTATGCGCAGTACTGCGTGTTCCATGTAAAAAGTTGTACGCCGCTGCCGGATGAGATTTCCTATCGTGAAGCGGCCATGTGCGACACGGGTGGCGTAGCGCTGCATGGGGTGGAAATCGCCGGCATTATCCCCGGGAGCACCGTGGCAGTGATTGGTCCTGGCCCCATTGGCATGATGGCCATGAAACTGGCAAAGGCATTGGGGGCGGCACGGGTTATTGTTGTTGGCAGAGGCTCACGCTTGGCGTCCGCGCAGCGCCTGGGATGCGATGATGCAGTGGACTTCACGAAGGCCGACCCTGTGCAGGCCGTGCGGTTGCTGACAGATGGCTTGGGGGTGGACGCCTGCCTGGAATGTTCCGGCGCAAACGGTACGGTTTCACAGGCGGTACGCATGTGCCGCAAGGGCGGTCACGCCGTTTTACTGGGCGTTCCGGCCGTGGAGCATGACGAGCCGATTCCTTTCAAGTATATAGCGCATAACGAGATTATGCTCTCCGGGTCCCGCGCAAATCCCAATGTGGGATGGAAACTGCTGAACATGATAAAAGCAGGCAGTATTTCCGTGAAAGAGATGGTAACGCATACATTTCCCTTGGAGGAGATGGCCAAGGCCATGGACGTGTTTGTGGGAAGGAAAGAAAACGTGATGAAAGTAGTTATCTATCCAAACGGCGGTGAGCAGGCATGAAACGGAATGCGGAGAATTGGACGATAAAGCAGGAAAGGGCTTCTATGACTGGGCCTGCAAAGATATGGCAGCGTTGGAAGCAAAACGTGATCACTTCATCG
This sequence comes from uncultured Clostridia bacterium, assembly GCA_944364075.1. GTDB lineage: Bacteria > Bacillota > Clostridia > Christensenellales > Aristaeellaceae > Egerieenecus. The sequence goes on along the minus strand of CALVVZ010000099.1, from coordinate 6,418 downwards.
TTGAGACGTTAAAGATTTTGAAACAATGCCAGCAGGGAAGCGCCATGCAGGGAAAAGAACATCGGCGTTTATCGGCACCTATACTCAATCCATACAATCTGGAGCGGAAGAAGGGCTTTAAGGACATGGCCGGGGAATCTATATCTACGAGGTGCGGGCAGATGCTTCCAGACCGTTGAAAAAGACATGTTTTTTCATAGGGTTGCAAGAAAAATGAAACATCAGGTTCCCAAAATTGCAAGCATTTCATAGCGTATGGGGACCGAAGGTTTCCAAAGGGCGATCGGAAAGCCCTTTGGTCGCGCCTGCAGGCGCGAAACCCCTGCCCTTGCAAGAATGCAATGTAAAACTTGCAAGAATTTCGAAATCAAATACTTAGTCAACGCGCTGGGCGGATGCTTCTACTGTCTGTTGCGGATGCCGTCAATGCATCGTATTTGACCATGGCTCCGGAACGGAAGTACTGCTATACGACCAATGAACTAAGGATAACAAAAAAACCAATGAATCTTTCAAGGGGCAGTTGTCATACGTACAGCAGCGCAGCGATATACGGAAGATTCGAAAAGCTAAAAATTATTATATTTTTGCCGTATTGCGATTTCGAGAGCCTCCCAATGCGGCCGTCTATGCCTGCCAGTACGCCGCCTGCGCCAAGGATGTTCATTTGCCGCAAACTGTGCTATAATCATGTATGTAAAAACGGAGCCCGGTGCGTCGCATTTTTGGAAAAAGCCATTGGTCTCTGTCTTGACGGGCATTCCCCGTGCTCCTTGCTCGGGGACACAACGAACTGCACAATCCAGGGAAGGTGGCCGTTTATGAGAAAGATCAAAGCACTTTATACAGTGCTGTGCATCTGCCTGCTGTGCATATCTGCCGCACAAGCGGCTTCACCGGAGACTACGCGCAACGGCAACCAGGTATCAGGAGAAGTAAGCGTCAACGGCTGGACCTTCCCGGTGGACGCATGCCTGACAACGGCTCCCGGCCTGGGCGGAAACATCCTTTGCACACCCATGACGTTTGAACGCGCTGCGTGGGAACAGGCGCTGGAAGCATGTTTCCCGGACAACGGCAGAGCACTGGCAGAACAATTATGTGTGGAAAACGGCATGGTTTCCTCCTCTCTGCGGTATGTGGACGGGCTTACCATGTACCCGGCCCTGTTGCCCGCTTCCCAGCAGGCCATGGATTCCCCCCTGGAAAACGCTTTGGCAGCCAGCTTGGCCTTTTGTCAGGCAGTGGGATTGCAGGTGGATCCTCAACCTTTATCCTGCGCATGGCTACTGAACAACGATCTGGGCATTCGCATGACCCTGCAGCCGGAGGAAGCGGCGCCCTATGGGCAGGAATTGCTCATGGAAGTATGGCTGCCGCTTTGTGCCGATGGCAGTGTACTGATTCCCCATGTACAGGTCCCGCGCTACCACGGCGCCATCAGCTTCAGCGGCTCCGACGAGCTGCTGGCTCAAACCCCGGGCGCACGATTCCTCTTTGACGCGCAGGGGGCATTGCTATCCTTCCAGGCTTCCCTGATGGAACTTTCCGTGACGCAAACGGCGGCGGAGGGCATGGACTGGCAGGACGCATTGGATGCTTTCCTCACGGAATATACCGAAAATCCCCAGGTGCAGATGCTCCTGACAACGGCCCCCTAAACCATTACCTCCATTCGCAGCGCCTGGGATCTGACGGAAACGAACACCGGCAGTCGCGGATGGATGATTACCCTGTCCTCGCGGGTGCCCCGGGAAGATTCGCCCACAGGCTGGCGGGACCGGTACTATACGGCGTTTGTTTACGGAGGAAGCACATGAAACGTTGGATTTGTCTGCTGCTGATTCTTGTATGCCTGCCCGTGAGCGGTGCGCTGGGAAAAGAAACCCTGCGGGTTGTGGATTTGAACGTTTACCCGGAAGCTGTAAAACTGTTTTCCTCCCGGTATCCGGATGTGCAGCTGGAAGGGGCGGATACCCTGTTTGACTCCCAGGAAACCTTCATCACCCATTTGATGATCCAGGACAGCACCATTGATATCTATGCCATTACCGTAAGCATGGGACTCAAAAAGCTGAAGGAAAAAAGCTATTTACCCGTCATCGCGTCACCCCTGCTGGAAGAAGAGATCGCGGGGTGGTATCCCGCCATCCAGGAGTGCTTAACGACCTCCCAGGGAGTGGTCGCCGTACCCTATGACCTGAGGACCAATGAATGGGGTGTAGATCCTGACCTGTGGGCGCAGCTGTTTCCGGGAAAAAGTCTGGATACCTGGATGGACTATTTGCAGCTGGCCGTCGCCTGGCAGGAAAACGAAGCATGGCAGGAGGAATATACCCTGACCATGAGTGGGTTAACCTAGATGGATGTGGCGTGGAGGCTGGTACGTTCTTACATTACCTACTATGAAACGGACGAAGCCCCCTTATCCTTTGACCAGCCGGCGTTTCTGGAATGCCTGGAAGCCCTGCGGACGGTCCCGGAAGATCAGGACGCACCAGAGGACAGTGAAGCATGGAATGAGCAGCTGAATCGGCCGACGGTGATTCAGGAAACCATGGAGAACATTGGAAGCGCCGCAGGCATGGGGGACAGCTTTGTGGCGATTCCAGAGCCCCGCTTCGCACAGGAGGACGCCCCTGGCTCCAGGGAGAGATGCGCATGTATGTGATCAACCCCTATTCGGAGCACTATGATCTGGCAGTCCGCTTTCTGGAAACGGTTGTGGAAGCCATGCCGCAGTAGATGAAAATTCGTTTTTCTCCGGCTGTGGAAGCGCCCATTGAAAACCCGTAAACAAAGGATCATCATTATCTTTCAAAGGCTTTTTCACGGTGCGGAAAGCAACATGCGGCATATACCTTTGCCATAAGCGACTACAGCTCCGACTTTTTCCCGGGTGGCATTGTTGTTTTCCTGCACATGGATGGCCTTGAGCATCTTGGCAACCAGCTTTACCTTGGAACGGGGAAACAACAGAAAACACACTCCGGTAAAAGCGAATCGTGCAGCGCTGGTATTTGGCTGCAGGGAATACCTTACTTACCGCTTTCTGCATGCCCGGACATTTGGCCCCAACAATGTCACAATAACGACATTAACCCCGTACTGATTTCATTTCGTCAGTACGGGGCTTCACGTTGATACATCCGATAAAGGTGTTTGCGTGTAATCTTATCAAAATGTTGTGAACGAGGGCTTTGAAATCCTGCAACCCATATTACTGCCGGACTTCCAGACTTTTTCAATTCATTCCCATTCGATACTCGCCGGGGGTTTGGTAGTCACATCCAAAACCACGCGATTAACATGGGGAACTTCATTGACAATACGCGCAGAAATCACCCGCACCACATCATAGGGGATGCGCGCCCAGTCGGCAGTCATGAAGTCATCCGTGGTTACCGCACGCAAAGCTACCGTATAGTCGTAGGTGCGCTCATCGCCCATGACGCCTACGCTGCGCACGCCGGTCAGCACGGTGAAGTACTGATGGATATCTTCCTCCAGACCGGCATTTTTGATTTCTTCACGCAGAATTGCGTCCGAGGAACGAACAATCTCAACTTTTTCCTTGTCCACTGCGCCCATCACGCGGATGGCCAGACCGGGTCCCGGAAAGGGTTGACGCCATACCAGGTCGTGAGGCAATCCCAACGTTTCGCCCAAAGCGCGGACTTCATCCTTGAAAAGCATGCGCAGGGGCTCAATCAGTTCCGTAAATCCCAATTCCTTGGGCAAGCCGCCTACATTGTGATGGCTTTTGATAACTGCCGCGCCGGTCGCTTGGCCGCTCTCGATTACGTCGGGATAAATGGTGCCCTGGGCAAAGTAATCCAGCTTGCCTAGTTTCTCCGCTTCCCGCTTGAAAACGCGGATGAAATCCCTGCCGATAATCTTGCGCTTCTGTTCGGGATCGGAAACATCCCGCAGATCAGCCAGAAATTCTTCGGATGCGTCTACTGGCACAAAACGTACAGGGAAAGTCTTTCCGAACACTTCCGCTACCTGTTCGCTTTCGCCTTTGCGCATGAAACCGTGATCCACATACACGCAGGTAAGACGGTCGCCAATGGCTTTGTAGATCAACGCTGCCGCTACCGAGGAATCTACGCCGCCGGACAGCGCCAGCAGCACCGTGCCCTTTTCGCCCACGGCCTCGCGGATATGCTGCACGGCTGTTTGCGCGTAGGCTTTCATGGTCCAGTCTCCGTCACAGCCGCAGATTTCCCGCAGAAAGGTGTGCAGCAGTACCTTGCCTTCCTCAGAATGGGTGACTTCGGGATGGAACTGCACCCCATAAAAGCGTTTTTCAGGATTCGCCATGGCTGCTACGGGGCAGTTTTCCGCATGTGCGATGGCATGGAAGCCAGGAGGGCAGGCTTTTACCTGATAGGTGTGGCTCATCCAGTTGCTGGAGGATTCGCTCATTTCCTTGAGCAGGTCGCTTCGGTCATCCATGGTTACACGAATGCGACCGTACTCACGCTTGGCGGCCTTTTCCACGGCGCCGCCCAGCAGATGCGCCGTCAGCTGCATGCCGTAGCAGATGCCCAGCACCGGTACGCCCAGTTCCCATATGCCTGTATCGCATCGCGGCGCGTCCGCCTCCAGTACGCTGGCTGGGCCGCCGCTCAAGATAATCCCCTTGGGCCCAATGGCACGGATCTGCTCCACTGGGGCATGGTAGGGCAATACTTCCGAATATACCTTGCACTCCCGGACCCGACGGGCAATCAATTGGGTATACTGCCCCCCGAAGTCCAGGATCACGATTTTCTGCGTTTCTGCCATGACTTTCCCCCCTCATTGTAATACCTTGCCTATTTTGCCACATTCGGTCCGCTTTCGCAAGGGGGAAATCCATCTACGCTGCCATACAGCTTCCGGCATTCACACCAGGTTGAAAGCCAATCCCATCTTTGCTATAATACGGCAAGTAAAGTAAAAAGCCGTACCATCTTATCCCCGCACAGTGGGGGGAGACATCACAGGTTCGGCCGGCAGGCGGGAGGTTTATACAAATGGGCGCAATGGAGGAAAAAGCGACCTTCGAGCAAAGCTGCCACGTGTATGAACGGGCATTGCTGCAATTTCAGGGTGTGGAAGGATTTGATGTGTACAACTGCTCCGCTCCTTTTTATTGGGAGGGGAAAACATACCTGTATGGTCGCGTGGAACGGCGTGCGGAGTGGGCGCGTTCCTGGGTCCGGCTCTTTGAACAGGTCGGCCCGGACACCTATGCTGCCGTCAAAGAGCACATGATCTATCAACTGGAAGACCCCTATGTGAGCTTCATCGGCGGTGAAATGGTATTGGGCGGCACGCATGTCCGCAAGCGGCAGGGGAAAATCGACACGTATTACGGCTATTTTTACCGTGGAACGGATCTGAACGACCTACGGTATTTCACTACCGGCCCGGATGAAATGAAAGATATCCGCCTGGTAGCGTTGGCAGACGGCCGGGTGGGGGTATTCTCCCGTCCGCGGGGAGAGCATATTCGCCGGAAATATGGCAGCAGCGCCGTGATCGGCTTTGTGATCATCCCGGATCTGGACAGCCTGAGCGCGCAGGTCATCGCGGAGGCCACGCCCATTGAAGGACTGTTTGCCGAAGATGAATGGGGCGGCTGCAATCAGGCATATCTGCTGGACGACGGACGGATCGGCGTGCTGGGACACCAGAGCTTTCTGGCCCGGTCCTCCGCGGCAGAGGTGGCACAGACAGATCCCTCCCAACCCTGGAGCGATGGAAGTTTGGCGGTTTATATGAATATCGCCTTTGAGTTCGATCCGCAAACCTTTGCGGTAAGCAACAGGAAAATCATCGGCACGCGAAGCTGCTACCCGGCGTATGCCTGTAAACGTCCTAGCCTGGCCGACTGCGCCTTTACCTCCGGTATGACGTTGCGGGAGGACGGCAGGGTGAACCTGTACAGCGGCATTGGCGACACGGCGGAGGGGAGGATCGTAGTCGATTATCCCTTCAGCCGGCCGGTAGCGTGCGCTGACACCGGCAAACGGTAAAAATGTTTACATCCCGCGCAACGTCAAAGGGCTTTTTTCGATGACTTCCAGATTTCCTTGGGCATATGCCTATGCAGGCGCCTTGTTTCCTTTGACGCCTGGAAAAATGCTTGGTATCAGGTCGCGCTGACCTTTTGGCAAGGCTTGCGCTCAAAAAACAGCGTGTTAAAAAAGTGGTGGTGCCACTTTTTTGAGAAAAGCCGTCGTATGCCAATAAAAATCGGAGGGGCTGTAACCCCTCCGACCAGACTGTCGAAAAACCCCGGGGAGGCGTCGGAGGGGCCACAGCCCCTCCGACTTTCATTCGTATCCGCCGGCTTTGCCGGCTAAAGGTTGGCTTTTCCTTGGAAAAGCCAAGTCGCTTCGCGACCGCTGTTTTCATATATGAA
>CALVVZ010000098.1 GCA_944364075.1 uncultured Clostridia bacterium | reverse complement strand
GCCCTTGTTGCCGTGGCGGCCGGCCATCTTGTCGCCCACGGAGATCTTCCGCTTCTGGGCGATGTAGACCCGCACCATTTCGTTGACCCCGGGGGAGAGCTCATCCTTGTTCTCCCGGGTGAAAATCTTCACGTCCACCACGATGCCGCCCTCGCCGTGGGGCACGCGCAGGGACGTATCGCGGACTTCCCGGGCCTTCTCGCCGAAGATGGCGCGCAGCAGGCGCTCCTCGGCGGTGAGCTCCGTTTCGCCCTTGGGCGTCACCTTGCCCACCAGAATGTCCCCGGAGCGCACCTCCGCGCCGATGCGGATAATGCCGCCCTCGTCCAGGTCCTTGATGGCGTCGTCGCTGATGTTGGGAATGTCGCGGGTGATCTCCTCCGGTCCCAGCTTGGTCTCCCGGGCCTCGGACTCGAACTCCTCGATATGGATGGAGGTGTACATATCCTCCTTCACCAGCTTTTCGCTGATGAGCACGGCGTCCTCGTAGTTGTAGCCCTCCCAGGTCATAAAGCCGATGAGGGCGTTGCGGCCCAGACCGATCTCGCCCTTCTCCGTGGAGGGGCCATCCGCCAGCAGGTCGCCCTTTTCGATCTTCTGCCCCGCGGAAACCACCGGGCGCTGGTTGATGCAGGTGCCCTGGTTGGAGCGGGCGAACTTGGTCAGGTGGTAGCGGTGGCGCTCGCCGTGCAGGTCCTTGATGATGATTTCGTCGCCGCTGACCTTGTCCACCACGCCGTCTTCCTTGGCCAGGATGACCACGCCGGAGTCATGGGCGGCCTTGTATTCCATGCCGGTGCCCACCACGGGCGCTTCGGGCACCAGCAGCGGCACCGCCTGGCGCTGCATGTTGGAGCCCATCAGGGCGCGGTTGGCGTCGTCGTTCTCCAGGAAGGGAATCATGGCCGTAGCCACGGAAACCACCTGCCGGGGGCTGACGTCGATGTAGTCCACCTGGCTCACGGGCACCTCGATAATCTCGGCCTTGTCGCGGACCATGATGCGGTCCTTGACAAAGGAACCGTCGGGATTCAGGGGCTCGTTGGCGGTGGCAACCTTGTAGAAGTCCTCCTCGTCGGCGGTCATGTAGTCGATCACGTCGGTGACGCGGCCGGTGGTCTTGTCCACCCGGCGGTAGGGCGCTTCGATAAAGCCGTATTCATTGATGCGCGCATAGGTGGCCAGGGAGCCGATCAGGCCGATGTTGGGGCCTTCAGGGGTCTCGATGGGGCAGATGCGGGCATAGTGGCTGTAATGCACGTCGCGGACCTCGAAGGAGGCGCGCTCGCGGTTCAGACCGCCGGGGCCCAGGGCGGACAGACGGCGCTTGTGGGTCAGCTCCGCCAGGGGGTTGGGCTGGTCCATGAACTGGCTCAGCTGGGAGGAGCCGAAGAACTCCTTGATGGCGGCGCTCACGGGGCGGATGTTGATCAGGTCGCCGGGGCGCACGTCGCTGGAATCCTGGATGCTCATGCGCTCGCGCACCACGCGCTCCAGGCGGCTGAGGCCAATGCGGATCTGGTTCTGCAGCAGCTCGCCCACCGAGCGCAGGCGGCGGTTGCCCAGATGGTCGATGTCGTCGGTGAAGCCCAGCCCGTAGGGCAGGCCCAACAGATAGCTGACGGAGGCCACGATGTCGTCGGCGATGATGTGCTTGGGCACCAGGGAGGAAACGTTCTCCCGCACCGCTTCCATGAGCTGGTCGGGTTCCACGCTCTCCATGATCTTCTTCAGGGTAGGCAGGTGGACCATTTCCAGGATACCCGCCTCCTTGGGGTCAAAAGGCAGGTAGCAGGAGGCGTCCACGAAATTGTTGCCGATCACCTTGCGGATGCTGCCCTCGCAGTCCACCCACACGGCGTTGACGCCGGCGTTCTGAATGGCGCGGGCGGTTTCCAGGTCGATCTTCTCGCCCTTTTGCACCATGACCTCACCCGTGGAGGGATCGATCACGTCCTCGGCGGCAATCTGCTGGTTGATGCGGGTGGCGATGGAAAGCTTCTTATTGAATTTATAGCGGCCCACGCGCATCAGGTCATAGCGCTTGGGGTCAAAGAACAGGGAGTTGAACAGGTTGGTGGCGCTCTCCAGGCTGGCGGGTTCGCCGGGCTTTTGCCGCTTGTAGATCTCGATGAGGCCCTCCTCGCGGCTCTTGGCGTTGTCGCCCTTCTGGATGGTGGCCATCAGCCGCTCGTCCTCGCCCATCAGCTCGATGATCTGGTCGTCGGTGCCCCAGCCCAGGGCGCGAAGAATCACCGTAATGGGGAGTTTGCGGGCACGGTCAATACGCACCCACAGCACGTCGTTGCTGTCGGTTTCATATTCCAGCCACGCGCCGCGGTTGGGGATGATCTGCGAAGAATGCAAGGGCTTACCGGCCTTGTCCAGCACGCGGTCAAAATAAACGCCCGGAGAGCGGACCAGCTGCGAAACAATGACGCGCTCGGCGCCATTGATGATGAAAGTGCCGGTGTCGGTCATCAGCGGGAAATCGCCCATGAACACGTCGGATTCCTTGATTTCCCCCGTCTCCCGGTTTTTCAGCCGGACGAACACCTTCAGGGGCGCGGCATAGGTCATGTCCCGCTCCTTGCAGCGTTCCACCGTGTTTTTCGGCTCGTCCAGGGAGTAGTCCACAAATTCCAGCACCAGATTCCCGTTATAGTCGGTAATCGGTGAAACGTCGGCTAAGACTTCACGAAGATCCGTTTCCAGGAAGCGTCGGTACGAGTTTTTCTGCACCTCGATCAGATCGGGCATGTCCAGAACCTCGTCGATGCGCGAGAAGCTCATGCGCTTGCGGAGCTTCCCCATTTGAACCTCGTGCACCATAAAATGCCATCACCCCTTACGTTGTCCGACCAGCATCCGCTCTTGACTCGCATTTGAGGAGGCGGCGAGAATTTCTGCTTGCATTTTTTCGCCGAAGCGTGTACAATACAGTCGCGGGAACTCTTGCCGCATCGTAACGATACTGATGCAATTCTAAATTTTATCATTGGAAGCGAGAAATGTCAATCATCACAGGGGGCGTTTTCTCGATTTTTTCCATTTTTTTATTTTTGGCAATCTTGTTAAGGAAAGGAAGCTCCCATGAAACGACTGCTTTGCCTGCTGCTGGTGCTCTACCTGGCCTTGGGCGCGTCCGCCATGGCCGAGGACGCCTCTGCTGTGCGCCTTATTGATCGCATTGCCGACCCGGCGGCGGAGCCGGACTTCGCCTTCGCCCCCGGCGCGGAGCTGCTGGAGATCATCTTCCCCCAGGTGCTCAACGCGGACGCCATGCTTTTGCGCTGCGGCGGCCAGGCTATTCTGGTGGACTGCGCCTCAGCCAAGCAGGCTTCCCGGGTCACGGATATGCTTGGCCAGCTGGGGGTCACCCATCTGGACGCCATCATCAACACCCACCCCCATTACGACCATTTGCAGGGGCTGGAGATCGTGGCCAGCGCCGTAAAGACCGACGCGCTGTGGGTCAGCTTTCCCGCCGACTACAACCAGCACATGCGTACCGCTCTGGAGGCCGCCCAGCGCCTGGAGCTACCGGTGGTTACCTACGGCGACGAGGACTCCTACGCCCTGGGAGGGGCTACCCTGACCGCCTGGTGCAAGGGGGACGATTCCTGGAACTGCAACGAGCGTTCCGCCGTATGGAAGGTTACCTTCGGCGACGCCTCCGCCCTGCTTACCGCGGATATGCTGCTCAAAACGGAAAAGCGGCTTCTGGAGACTATTCCCCCGGAGGAGCTGGATGTGGACATTCTGAAATATCCCCACCACGGGTTAAACAAGCTCAACGATGAATTTTGCGCTGCCGTCTCCCCGCTGTACGCAGTCATCACCAATAACGGCACCAAGTCCTCCGTAGCCAAGCAGTACCTGCGCACCAAGCATATTTCCTTCGCGTTGACGGTGCCCGGTTTCGTCTCCCTGGCCACGGACGGAAGCACCTGGCTTATTGAGCGCCTGACGCCGGGGCAAATCATGGATTCGTCCACATACAGCGACGCGCCCCAGGAAGAATGACGCTTGTCCGTTCTTCCTTGTCCACAGGCGCGGCCAGAGATGTTTCGTCTTCCGTCTCCCCGGAGAAAGCCGGGCATCATCGCCTTTTCCGCCGGCTCCCTTCGTCTCATACGCCATGGGCACCTTTTCAAGCTTCAAAAAAGAACTTGCTTTTCAGTAATCTGCGGGCCGCGTCCAAACTGCGGTCCTTTTTTCTTGTCATTGAATGTTTTGTTTTTTATGTATACAGAAAATTTGGTTGACTTTTTATTTTATCTTTGATATGCTTTGAACAAAGATAGCTAATTTAATACGCTCTACGGTTTGCACCCGCCCGCCCAATTTCCTCATAGAAAGAAGGTTGCCGATGCCATGACCACCAGTAAAGCCCTGCGTACCCGCCCTCGCCGTATTCACCAGACGTTTTGGGAAAAAATGGAGCCTTACGTCTTTTTGGCTCCGGCGCTGATCATTTTTGGTCTGTTCCTGTATTACCCCTTCATTCGGACCATCTACCTGAGCCTGTTTCTTACGGACAAATACGGCATGGCCAAGGTATTCTGGGGAATAGGGAACTACACCAGCATTTTCAACGATCCCTCCTTCTGGCGATCGCTAACGGTCACCTTTGAATTTGTGGTGATGGTGGCGGTGGGCGGCCTGGTGGTTGGACTATGCACCAGCCTGTTGACGGCCACCAAGTATCCCGGAGTCACCTTCTGCTCCGCCTCCTACGCCATGCCGGTAGCCATCGCCTCGGCGGCGGCGTCCATGGCCTTCCGAATGATTCTGCACCCCACCAACGGCCTGCTGAACATCCTGCTGGGCACGCAAATCGGCTGGACCGGCGACCAGCGTTTCGCCCTGCCGGTGATTGCTTTTCTGACGGTATGGCTCACCAGCGGCATCAACTTTATTTTTATTAGCGCCGGACTGCGAGGCATTCCCCCGGAGCTGTATGAAAGCGCGTCCATCGACGGCGCGGGCTACTGGCGCAAGTTTTTCCACGTGACGCTGCCGGGACTGTCCCCCACGCTGTTCTTCCAAGTAATCATCAACATTATTCAGGCCTTCCAGTCCTTCAGCCAGGTCAAGATCCTCACCGAGGGCGGCCCCGGTGACTCCACCAACCTCATCGTATACGCCATTTACCGGGACGCCTTCTTCAACTACCGCTTCGGCACAGCGGCGGCCCGGTCGGTCATCCTGTTCGTGATTATCCTCATCATCACGCTGGTCCAGTTCAGCATGGAGAAAAGGAGCGTGAATTACTAATGTTGGCCCTAAACCGTAAACAGAAAAAAGCCGCGCTCACCGTGGGACACTGGCTGCTGAACCTGCCGCTGCTCATCATCATCCTGCTGCCGCTGTTCTACACCCTCTCCATCAGCCTCATGCCCGCGGGGGATATCTATTCCAACCGGCTGATTCCTTCGGAGATCAACCTGCAGAACTTTTATGACGCGCTGTTCAAAAATCCCATTCCGCGCTTTGTACTCAATTCCTTTATCGTTTCCACCGCGGTGATGCTGGGCCAGATGGTTACCTGCTCCATGGCCGCTTTCGCTTTTTCCTTCCTGCGCTTCCGGGGCCGCAACCTGCTGTTTGTGCTGGTGCTGGCCACCATGATGGTCCCCGGCGAGGCCACCATCATCGCCAACTTCCTGACCATCAGCCGCTGGGGCTGGAACGATTCCTATCACGCGCTCATTGTTCCCTACCTCACCAGCGCCATGGGCATCTTCCTGCTGCGGCAGAACTATCTCACCTTTGCCAAGGAGCTGCATGAAGCCGCCAAGCTGGACGGGTGCTCCAACTTCCGCTTTCTGTGCTCCATCGTCATCCCCCTGAGCCGGCCGGCGCTGGGCGCTTTGGGCGCCTACACTTTCCTGAACACCTGGAACATGTACATGTGGCCGCTGCTGGTGACCAACTCCGCCCAGTACCGCACGGTGCAGATCGGCGTGAGCATGCTCTACGACATCGACGCCCAGGCCCTGGGATTGATGATGGCGGGCGTGGTCATCGTAACGGTGCCGTCCCTGTCCATCTTCGTGTTCATGCAAAAGCAGCTGATTAACGGCCTCATGGCCGGCGCCGTCAAAGGTTGATCGGCAATGCCGCTGGGCGCGCGGGATGTCAGGCCACCGCCCCGCGCCAGCATGGCATTTGCGATAGAACAAGGATTCCGACATGAGAAAGGAGATTCCCGACATGAAGAAACTGCTCTCTTTCGTCCTGTGCGCATGCCTGTTGCTTACGCTCTTCCTGCCGGCCGCGCTTGCCGAGGATCCCGTCAAAATCATCTTCTGGCACTCCATGGGCGGCGTGAACGGCGAAGCCATCAACAAAATGGTCGCCGACTTCAATGAGGCCAACGCCGGCAAGATCGAAGTAGAGGTTCAGTTCCAGGGCGACTATGACGAGGCTATCAACAAGCTCAAGAGCGCCAGCATGGGCAACATGGGCGCGGACGTGGTGCAGATCTACGACATCGGCACGCGCTTCATGATCGACAGCGGCTGGATCATTCCCATGCAGGAGCTGATCGACGCCGATAACTACGACATCTCCCAGATCGAGCCCAATATCGCCGCCTACTATTCCGTGGACGGGCAGCTCTACTCCATGCCCTTCAACTCCTCCACCCCCATCATGTACATTAACCGCGACGCCTTCATCGAGGCCGGGTTGGATCCCGACAATCCTCCCAAGAATTTCGATGAGATCATCGCCGCCTGTGAGAAGCTCGTGAAGAAGGACGAAAACGGCAACATCACCCGGTACGGCTTCGGCATGGGCAACTACGGCTGGTTCTTCGAGCAGTGGGTAGGCAAGATGGGCCTGGACTACGTGGACCAGGGCAATGGCCGCGACGCTCCCGCCACCAAGGTGGTCTTTGACGAGAATGGCGCAGCCTTGCAGATTCTGTCCACCTGGGACAAGCTTATCAAGGAAGGCTACATCACCTATTTGAACCGCGGCAACGACGACGCCAAGTCCGCCTTCATCACCGGCAACATCGCCATGGTGCTGGAGTCCACCGCGGCCCTCAAGTCCCTGCTGGTCAACGTGGACAACCGCTTTGAGATCGGCACCGCCTACTTCCCCTCCATCAATGCGGATGACGCGGGCGGCGTGTCCATCGGCGGCGGCTCCCTGTGGGCCATCAACAATGGCGACGACGCCAAGCGCGCCGCCAGCTGGGAGTTCATCAAGTTCATGATCTCTCCCGAGCAGCAGGCCTACTGGAACGCCCAGACCGGTTACTTCCCCATCACCGTGGCCACCCATGAGCTGGATGCCTTCAAGGCGAACATCGAGGAATATCCCCAGTTCATGACCGCCATCGATCAGCTCCACGACACCAAGCCCGAGTACACCGGCTCCCTGCTCAGCGTGTTCCCGGAGGCCCGCGCCAAGGTGGAGGAGATCACCGAGCGCGTGATCATGGGCGAGCTGACCCCCGAGGAAGCCGTAACCCAGCTGGCCACGCAGGTCAACGAGGCCATCACCATCTACAACCTGACCAATAACTAAACCTTATCCGCTCCCGGGCGCGGCACAAATCGCCCGGAACGCGCGGCCCTGCTCAGGTGGCTTAGAGCAGGGCCGCCTTTTGTATACCCCCAGGCACGGAACGGCAACGCAAAAAAGCGCTCCTGCCGTCACGCGCACGGCAGGAGCGCTTCTCGTCCAAGGATACGCAAAACGGCCCTTGCAGGAGCCCGCCCGTTACGCGGGCGCGCCCTTCCCCATTCTTTCAAAGCCCAAATACCGCGTGCCCTGGAAGGAGAGCTTGCCCTGATCCCCTTCCGCCAACATGCCGTATTCCTGCCCGCTCATGCCCAGCTCCATGCGGTCGCCGCTTTCCACCTCAAAGGTAGCGTAGTACCGGGTGGAGGCCGCCATATGGCCCGCCTGCATATTGCCATGGTAGTGCCTGGACACATCGGTGCGCCTGCTCACCACGGTGGCGTCCACCGTCAGCCGGGGCGACTGATTGTTTTTGTTCCATTGCGCGATGCCCCGGACCGCCATCACCACAAACATGCCCAGTATGCAAAAGAAGATCACGAAAAAAATGATTTCGAATCCTCCCCCAAAGAAAAAGCTCACGTCCGTTTCTCCTTTCGTCATGCGTGCAGGCGCGTCCCCAGGGCCGCCGCTTCCGCAGCCGCGCAAAAAAGTCTTACAGCGTCCGGCAGCGGAAGGGCAGCACCTGCCGCACCTGCTCCGCCACATCGGCAAAGGCCTCCGGCGTCAGGGACTGCGCCCCGTCGCACAGGGCATGCCTGGGATCGTTGTGTACCTCGATCATCAGGCCGTCGGCCCCGGAAACCACGCTGGCCAGCGCCATGGGTTTCACCAGCCGGGAAACTCCCGTGGCATGGCTGGGGTCCACGATGACGGGCAGATGCGTCATCTGCCGCAATACGGGAATGGCGCTCAGGTCCAGGGTATTGCGGGTGGCCGTTTCAAAGGTGCGGATACCCCGCTCGCACAGGATTACCTGCTCATTGCCCCCGGCCATGATGTATTCGGCGCTCATGAGCAGTTCCTGGAGGGTGTTGGCCAGTCCCCGCTTGAGCAGAATGGGCTTACGCAGCTTGCCCAGCTCCTTGAGCAGTTCAAAGTTTTGCATGTTCCGCGCGCCCACCTGAATCACGTCCACCTGCTCGAACAGGGGCAGATGCGCCGCGTCCATGATCTCGGTAACGATGGGAAGTCCCGTTTCTTCCTTGGCCTTGAGCAGCAGGCGAAGCCCCTCCTCATGCAGGCCCTGGAAGGCATAGGGGGAGGTGCGCGGCTTGAACGCACCGCCCCGCAGCAGCGTCGCCCCCGCGGCCTTCACGGCCCGGGCCACGGTGATCATCTGGGTTTCCGATTCCACCGAGCAAGGCCCGGCGATGATCTGGAAATATCCGCCGCCGATTTTCACGCCCCCCGCGTCCACCACCGTATCCGCCGGATGAAACTTGCGGTTGGCGTTTTTATACGGCTCCTGGATGCGCCGCACCGCCTCCACCGCGTCCAGAGAAGCGATCAGCTCATCGTCCACCCGGGTGGTATCGCCGATCAATCCCATAATGGTGGAGTTTTCCCCCTGGGACATGTGGATGCGCAGGCCCATTCCCTCAAAATACTGTTGCAGCTTGATTACCTGCTCCTGCTTGGTGCCGTCCTTCAAGATAACGATCATGCCATGTTCCTCCATCCTACTTTGCTAAGAAAAAGAAAACGCCCCGCCGGCCACAGCCAACAGGGCGTTTACACACATGCCGAATTACGCCCTGCCCCCCATGAACAGCGCGTAATAGTACCCCACAAAACCGTAATGCTTCATGGGCGGCATGCTCCTTTCCTCGCTTCTACATGTTTCATCATAGCACAGGATTCGCAAAATGCAAGGTCTGTGCATAAAAAAACCACATTTTCCCATTCCGCCAAGCGTCCCCCATGAACGCCGCCTTGCGCAAGCCCTGCCCGCCATGGTATAATCACAGGCAGAAGGGAGCGTGTGTTTCCGATGATTACCGGCGTTTGCCTGAATCCATCCTTTGACAAGACCGTGGAGGTCGACGCCCTGGCCCTGGGCGAGGTGAACCGCATCCGCTCCGTGCGGGTAGACATGGGGGGCAAGGGCGTCAACGTGGCGGTGGTCGCCCACCGCCTGGGGCTGGACGCCCTGTGCATCGGTTGCATGGGCGAACAGGGCGCACGGCAGTTTACCCAGCTTCTGGACGCGGAGGGTCTGGCCCATCGTTTTCTCACCGTGCCGGGAGCCATCCGCACCAACCTGAAGGTCGTTTCCCTGGACGGCAAGGGCGTCACGGAGCTCAACGAGCCCGGCGCGCCCCTCTCCGCCCAGGACATGAAGGCTTTCTTTGCCCTGGCCCGGGAGGAAGCGGCTCGTTCCGATTATATGGTGCTCACCGGTTCCCTGCCTCCGGGATGCCCCGAAAATGCCTACGGGGAGCTGATTCGCGCCCTGGGCAATACCCGGTGCATTCTGGACGCGGGCGGCGCGGCGCTTCGCCTGGGCGCGGAAGCAGGCCCGTTTCTTATCAAGCCCAATCTGGCGGAGCTGGAGCAGGCCCTGGGTGCGCAGCTGCGCACGCTGCGTTCCATCCGTGATGCGGCGCTGATCTTCCTGCGCAAGGGCGCGGCCCATGTGGTGGTATCCATGGGCGCCATGGGCGCCATGTATGTCAGCGAGGCGCGCACCCTTTACGCGCCGGCGCTGAAGGTAGAGGCCCGCTCCACCGTGGGCGCGGGAGACGCCATGGTGGGCGGCATGCTCCTGGGATTGCAGCAGGAGGGAGACATGGCCCACGCCTTCCGCTGCGGCATCGCCGCCGGAGCGGCCAGCGTCATGACCGAGGGGACGCAGCTCATCCGTCCCGAGGATTTCCAGCGCCTGGTATCCCAAGTGAAAGTACAGGAAGTGTAAGATTGTGCTGCTTACCCGATTCCGCCCCGAATTCTCCGACGGGGTGGTGGACCTGATCCCCATCCGCCTGTTTCCCCCGGAAAAGGAGATGGGCTTTGGCCATGTGTACGATTATATCATCGCTCCCTGCGGCCAGCGCCGGGAGGCGGGGCGCATCAGCCTGCGCATGGGCGAAAGCCCCTGCGTGTATTACTTCGGGCACATCGGCTATCACGTGGACCCGCCCTGGCGGGGAAAGCATTTCGCGGCCCGTGCCTGCGCCCTGCTGGCTCCCCTGATTGCCTCCGCAGGCAAGCCCTCGGTGGTCATTACCGCCGACCCGGACAACTTTGCCAGCCGCCGCACCTGCGAGCGCCTGGGCTGCGTGCTGGAAAGCATCGTGCAGGTGCCGGCGGCCATCCGCGACCGCTGGGAAATCAGCGCGGTGAAGTGCCGCTATATCTGGCGGGTGAACAGCCGTTTGGAGCTGGAGGATTGAACTGTCATGGCCTCAAAAATACGGGAGCCTGTTTTCCGAAAAGAAACAGGCTCCCGTCAGACTGTCAAAAAACCTCAGGGAGGTGTCG
>CALVVZ010000097.1 GCA_944364075.1 uncultured Clostridia bacterium | reverse complement strand
TACAACTTCGGACGACCTCTGGTTGGCCGAAGTTGCTTTCTCAAAAAAGTGGCGGCGCCACTTTTTTGACACGCTGCGGGCGGCTATGCCCGCCCTTCCCTTTGGAAACCTTCGGCCCCATACGCTATGAAGTTTTTGCAAGTTAGGGAGCATAAAGGTTCATTTTTCCTGCATCTGTATATGAAAAGACATGTCTTTTTCAACAGTCTGAGGCGCCGGAACCGCAAAAGCGGTTCCGGCGCCTCAGACTGTCAAAAAACCCCAGGGAGGTGTCGGAGGGGCCGCAGCTCCTCCGACTTTCATTCGTATCCGACGGCTTTGCCGGCGGGGCGGGTCGTTGATTTTGCTTGCAAAATCAATTCCTTACACCTTCGGACGACCTCTGGTTGGCCGAAGGTGCCTTCTCGAAAAAGTGGTGAAAACCACTTTTTCGACACGCTGAGGCGCCGGAACCGCAAAAGCGGTTCCGGCGCCATACATTTGCGGCCTTTCCACAAGGCGACAGCAAAATTTGCCAGAAAAACCGCGAAAACATTTCGCTTGCAAGGAGGGTTTTTTGCCTGCGGCGGAGAAGTCAACAAGGATGCCTTTTTTTCGGGCATGACACCTTTTGACTTATGGAGTGAAGAACCGGATGACGCAGGGACCTTATCGCCTGAAACTGTTGGCGGGCGACGAAGAATGGAAGGCCGGCGAGTCCATGTATCAGCGCGGCGGCGTACGCGTGCTGGAAACCGGAGCGCATGTCTTGCGCTATATGGTGGCAGGTACGCCCCGACAGGAAGTGATCTTTACCCAGGATGCTCCGGCACGCTGCGGTTGCGAGGCTTATCAGCGCAGCGGCGCCTGCCGGCATGTGGTAGCCGCTACGCTCCTGGCCCAGGAAACGGGCGCTCTGGAAGAACTGCTGCGGCGCAAGGCCGCCGCTGCCGCGCCCCGGCTGATGAACGCCATGGAGTGCACGCTGCCCGAAGACGGTACCCTAAATATGGAGATCACCCTGATGTACGACAGCGAGGCTTCCCGTGAAAAACCCCGGCTGCGGGTAGGCATTCGTGTGGGGGAAGACCGGCTGTACGTGGTACGCAGTATCCCGCAGTTTATCGAAAGCATGGATACCGGCGTCTCGTTGCCTTTTGGCAAGGGATTTACCTTTCAACCGGAATGGATGCATTTCACACCGGCAGAAAACCGTGTGCTGGATATTCTCCGCGCGCTGTGCCTGGCGCAGAAGGAAGCTGGCGTAAGCCTGCGGGGAGCGGACCTACGGGTGATGTGGCTGCCCGAACCTTTTGCGGAGGCCATGCTGCGTGTCATGGAGCACCTACCTTTCCGCATGGCGGTGGATGGCAAGGCCTATCATGTCAAGGGTGTGCGGCCGCTGAAATTGCCGCTGTATTACCGGGTCACCGGTTCCCTGCGGGGGCTGACGGTAACCGCGCGCTTTCCCAAGGACTTTATTCCCTTGACCTCCAGCTGCGCCTATGGGATTCTTGCCGGAAGCGTGGTAGCGGTGGACCACAGCCAGCACAGCGTGCTGCGGGTCCTACTGACCGAGCAGTACGACGGCAGGAGCGTTTTTGATTATCCCACCCGGGAGACCGCCCGGGTCATCGGCGAACTGGTTCCCTTTCTCAAACTTACCGGCGTGGTGGACCTGGACAGCGAATTGGAAAAGCAGCTGGTAAAGCTGCCGCTGATCGCCCGCATCTACCTGGATAAAGAAGGTAAGGAAGTCGTCGCGCGCACGCTTCTTTGCTACGGGGAAAAAGAAATTGACCCCTTTGACGAGCACGGGGAAGACGCGCCCCTGGCCAAAGGCGAAAAATTGCTGCTGCGGGACGCCGCGGCGGAACGCCATGTGCTGGACACCCTGGCCAACGCCGGCTTTTATGTACGCAAGGGCCGCGTCTATCTTTCCGGGCAGGATGCCATTTATGATTTTGTTTCCCAGGGCGTAGGCAAGCTGCAACAGCAGTGCGAGGTATACCTGAGCCGGGACTTCAAAAAAATGACGCCCCGGCGTCCCATGCTGCGCGGGCGTATGGGCCTGAACGGAAACCGCCTGGAAATTTCCTTTACCGAGGATGGCGAACCTGCGCAGGAGATTATGGGCATACTGGAGGCGCTGGCCAAACGGCGCAAGTACTTCCGCCTCAAGGACGGTTCCTTCCTGGACCTGAGCGATATGGAAGCCTGGCAGGAGCTGGCGGACAGCGTCTACGAGGCCGCGGGCCTGGAGGGCGCCGAGCAGGTCTATACGGGACAGGATACCGTTACCCTGAACGCCTACCGTACCTGCTACCTCACCAGCCTGCTGGAAAACTGTCACCTGCCCGTAGAAGTGGAGGAAAGCGTCAGCCAGACGGTAGCCGCGCTTACCGATCCCGGTGAGGATGACGTTGCCCTGCCTCCCGGCCTCACCCTGCGTCCCTATCAGCAGCGGGGGTATCATTGGCTGAAAACCCTGGACCGGCTGCACATGGGCGGCATACTGGCCGACGATATGGGCCTGGGAAAAACCGTGCAGATGATCGCGCTGTTACTGGATGTACACCGGGAGCGCAACCGCGGCGTCTCTCTGGTGGTGGCGCCCACCTCTCTGGCCTACAACTGGCTCAGCGAGCTGAACCGCTTCGCGCCCGATCTTTCGGTGATGGTGCTGAACGGCTCCAGCGCCCAGCGTGCCAGTCAGATCCGCCATGTCAAGGAAGTGGGCGACGTGGAGGTGCTGATTACCTCCTATCCCCTGATTCGCCGGGATATTGACCAGCTCACGGACATTCCCTTCCGTCTGGTGGTCCTGGATGAAGCACAGCACATCAAGAACGCGGGAAGCGTAGGCGCGGTAGCTGTGAAACAGCTGCAGACCCGCACCCGCTTTGCCTTGACGGGCACGCCCATGGAAAACAGCGCCGGAGAGCTGTGGAGCCTGTTTGACTTTGTGCTGCCTGGTTACCTGAACAGTTACAGCGCTTTCCTTCGCCGCTATCAGGACGGCCAAGACGCCGAAGACTTGCGCCGGAGAATCCGGCCTTTCCTCATGCGCAGGCTGAAAAAAGACGTGCTAACCGAGCTGCCCGATAAGCTGGAGACGGTATTGACCGCCCAGATGTCTCCAGAGCAGCAGCGCGTCTATCAGGCAGCCATGATCCGCTTGCGGGAGCGCGTGGATCATGTCATGGAGGAGAAGGGCCTGGGCCGCGGCCGCACGGAGGTATTGGCCGCCATTACCGAGCTGCGGCAAATCTGCTGCCATCCCGCGCTGGTGCTGCCGGACTATTCCGGTACCTCGGGCAAGCTGGAAATGCTGCTGGAGATTCTGCCCGGAGCCATGGCCGCAAGGCGGCGGGTGCTGCTGTTCTCCCAGTTTACCTCCATGCTGAAGATTCTGCGGCGGCAGCTGGAGGCGGCAGGCTATTCCTGCATGTACCTGGACGGGGAAACGCCCGCCAGCAGGCGTATGGAGATGACCGCCGAATTCAATGAAGGCAAAACGCAGATCTTCCTGATTTCTCTCAAGGCCGGCGGCACGGGATTGAACCTGACGGGCGCGGACATGGTGATTCATTATGATCCCTGGTGGAATCCCGCGGCGGAGGACCAGGCCACCGACCGTGCGCACCGCATCGGCCAGACCCGCAAGGTAGAGGTGGTCCGCCTGGTCACCCACGGGTCCATTGAAGAACAGGTGGTAGCGCTGGGGCAGCGCAAAAAGGCGCTGTTTGACCAGCTGATTACCCCTGGGGAAGAGTTGGTCACTGGGCTGACGGAGCAGGATATCCGCGCATTGTTTGCGTAAAAAGGTGGGAGGAAGCGCCATGAAAATCCATGCCTACGGTCCCGGCGATGCCGGTTGGGAAGCCCTGGCCGCTTTTGCCGATAGCTGTTCCTGGGCGGCAGGGAAAAGCATGGCTGCCTGGATGCGTTCCGGGAACGCGCTGCCCTGGGAGCGGGCTTTTGCAGCCCTGGAGCAGGGCTGCATAGCAGGCTACTGTACCCTAGCGGCCCGGGACTGCGTCCCGGAGCTTCCTTATACGCCTTTCATAGGCTACGTGTTTGTGGCGGAAGCATTCCGCGGCCGGCGTCTGAGCCAGCGTCTGGTCCATGCTGCGCTGGCCCAGGCCGGGCGGCTGGGCTATACCGCTGCCTATCTGATCAGCGACCATGCGGGCCTGTACGAAAAGTACGGCTTTGTTCCGGTGGATTCTGTCCCCGCACCCTGGAACCCTGAAAAAACGGAAACCGTTTTTCGCTACCATCTTCTCCCCGTTTATGATGAAGCAAGGTAAATCAAAGGCGCGCTGGAAAAGCGCGCCTTTTCTATCCCCAGAAGGCAATCATGTGTACGCAAAGGAGCAACCGTGCGCTGTCCGCAGGGAAGCATGGTCTCCTGACGTTTTTTCACGCTTGCTTGTGTCCAGACCACTTCCATAGCTTTTTCCAACAACAGCAAATAGAAAATTGAATCCCGCTAAGCGCCCCGGATGCCAGCAGCGACAAAACGTATATGCCTGCAACCATCATCGGAAAGTAGGCAAATTGACCTGCCGCGTCTGGAACGCGGCCGCATAGCTTGGTATAAAACTGCGCGTCAAAAATATATGAAAGCAAATAAGCCCCCAATGTCCATTCTGACAAGCGTTTTAATATGCGCCGCGTCCGCTTTCCAATTCTTTTGTAATCGCCCCGTGCAAGGAAATTGAATACCAGCGCGCTTTATACCAACGTGATGAACGAATAATACTCGGTCCAGGCGCCATTGATAAATGGCACGCCTCGGGAACGGTAATATACAAACGATCCGCCTGCAAGCCATACCACAACAATCCAGAAGAGGTTTGTTGACCGTTTCATACCCAGCGGATACTCTCTCAGATAGCACCCGATATAATAGTATGTAATCGGGTATATCCCAATCCACCAGGATGGAAGTATTTTTACGTAATTTGCTGAACCGGAAGGGTTGCTCCACCATTCCAGCGCAGAAAATTCGTAGATATTCAGGATGGAAGGCAAGGAAGTCATGCATATCAGAATGCCTAAGAACATCCGCTTGATCTTGTGTGAATTAATGTTTTCATAGCAAAGGTTAAGAAAAGGTGCAAGAAAGAAAAGGCCTATATACATTTCGATATACCAGCCATAGGGCGATAGCGAATAGTTTAGTGCCGATCCCATCAGTTCCATAAGCGTATAGCTGTTGCTCCAGCATCGTATCCGGTACAAGGTGCATGCTATTCCTGCAAGCAAGTAAGTTCCCAGCGTTTTTCCTATTTTCCCAAAGTAGTTCCGTTCAGGCCGCTTGTGGCACATTAAATAGCCTGTCAGCATCATAAACAGCGGTACGCAAATCATGGCTCCTGTCCGAATCAGGGTCATGGCATACATTGCCCCACCCGACACAGGCGTAACATAATAGGACGTATTAAGAAAGAAATGGACAGATACGACGCAGAGCAGCGCAAAGCACCGGACCACATCCAATGCGGGACTACGCTCTGTTTTCGATTGAAGCTGCATATGATCCCTCGCTTGTATGATTTTTGTCAGAACATGTAACGCGCAGTCATCGCCTTGCCCTGCATATCCGCATGGTCTGGCGCCCCATATCCAAATGTTTTCTACCCATTTTTTCAGCAAATGCAGCCGCAGCATGGTCTCCAGCGGGCAGGAGGTGTCGCCGTGCGCTGCGAGAAAGCGTACGGCTGCATGGGATCTGATGATTCTTTCCACAGAACGATTTGCTCTATGCGGACAAAGCAGCGCCCCTTTTCTCTTTGCTCGCACCTATGTCAGCGCATCACTGCATGCTAAGCTTGAGCCTTTTCCCTTTTATCTTCGCATCATCTGTTTTACGCTTGCTTTTCCTCGCGGTATTGTCCTAGGTTGTCCCGGCAGACTCCATGCGCCGTCCTGTTTCATGCGGCAGCGTGTTGCCTATGTTTGCAGCGAAGCATCACAGAATCAGCGCCGCAAGCTCTTCCCTTTCAAAGCCTTCGAAGGGCGTGGGCGGCGTGGGATATTCCGGGAGCTGTGCCAGAGGGCGCACCAGCCAGAGCATGTCCTGCCAGGCGCCCTGACGAAACGCCACCCCAGGCAACTGTCCCGCGGGCGTAAAGTCAAAGCTCTTGAAGAACTTCAGCGCCGCGTCATTGGGCAGCGCCACCGCCGCGCAGGCATGCAGGAAGCCCTGCACCGTAAGCACCCGCATCAGTCGAAGCATCAGTGCGGAACCCAGCCCCTGGCCGCGGAATGCCTCGGCGCAGTAGAAGCGCACCT
The DNA here is from genome assembly GCA_944364075.1 of uncultured Clostridia bacterium. Classification (GTDB taxonomy): domain Bacteria; phylum Bacillota; class Clostridia; order Christensenellales; family Aristaeellaceae; genus Egerieenecus. Next base: position 4,852 of record CALVVZ010000097.1, on the reverse strand, counting down.
CCACATCCCACTGATAGGCAGGGTCGTCCCGCAGGGGCGAGGCAAAGGCGCACCCCGCCACCTGGTCGTTGACCTCCGCCACCAGATAGGGATAAGCGCCGGTCAGCCGGCGGATCTCCCGCAGGATGCTCCCGGCGTCGGGGGCTTTGACGGGGTATTGCTCCGCGTAGGGACGGCGAAGCTCCGCCAGGGCGGCTGCGTCGCTTGCACGAACGGCGCGAAAATGTACCATATGTTTTCTTCTCCTTTGCGCGTAAGATTCATTCTTCCAGCAGCGTAATGGCCCGGATGTCGCTTTCCTCCACGGTCATGTAAACCGTGCGCTGGTTGGTGTAGTGGACGAAGCCTGGCGGGACGCCGCCGGGCTTTTTGACATATTTGCGCAGGGTGTAATCCACGGGGACGCTGCTGGAACGCTGGCCCTTGCTGTACCAGGCGGCCAGCTGCGCCGCCTGCTTCAGAGTGGTCGGGGGTACTTCTCCCTCCGTGCGGATAATCACATGGCTGCCGGGCATATCCTTGGCGTGAAGCCAGGTTTCCCCGCCCCGGGCCGCGCCGGTCAGCCGGTCGTTCTGCAGGGAATTCTTGCCCACGCAAATCTCGATGCCGTCCTGGGAGCGGTAGCGGTAGGGGCGGCTGGGGGGCAGCTGCTTGAGCTGGCGGCGGTTCATGCTTGCGCGCAGATAGCCCGTGCGCTGGAGCTCGCCGCGAATTTCGTTGAGCTCGCTCTCCCCCACGCACTTGCCCACGTCCAGCAGCGCGCTTTCCAGGAAGGACAGTTCCGCCAGGGTCTTTTCCTTCTGCTCGGCGGCGGTCTCCCGGGCGGAGCGCGCCTTTTGATATTTCTTGAAGTACCGCTGGGCGTTCTGGGCGGGCGTCAGCTGTTTGTCCAGGGGGATGGTCACCGTGCCCCCGGCCTCGTCGTAGTAGTTGGGCACCACCGCCGCCTCCTGGCCCCGGTGAAGCTGCCAGAGGTTGGCGTTGAGCAGCTCGCCCATAAGCCGGTATTCCTCCATGCGGGCGGCGTTGGCCAGCTCCTCGTTTTGCAGGGCCAGCTTTTTCTCGCAGCGCTCCATATGGGTTTTCAGCAGCCGCACCATGGAGGAGGATTTCTGCTCCATGCGGTCCTTCTGGTCCCGGACGCCGAAATAATTCTCCAGCGCCGCGCTCAGGCTCGGAAAGGGCTTCTGCCGGGCGGTATCGCAGCTCACATATGGGAACGGGAACACATCCGCCGGGTCCCCCTGATCGTCCAGGAGCACCACAGGCGGCGTCAGTCCCTTCATGCGCTGCAAAAAATCCGCCGCACGCTCCGCCGCCTGGGGCCGTTCCCCGGGCGTCAGCGCCCCCTGGACGCTGCCGGTCAGCCGGCAGCACAGCTCCCGGGCCGCAGGGGCGGAAAATCCTGTCAGGGACTGTCCCAGCGTCTTGGCCAGGGGCAGGGCGGCATATTTTTCCAGATAGGGCAGCAGGCGTTCCGCCGTGGCGTCGTCAGGGGAAAGCTTGTCCTGTCCGGGGGGCGGCGCATAGGCAAGCCCCGGCTGAATCTGCCGGACCCGGCTCATGTCCTGGTTCACGTGGCGCGCCGCATCAATGATGCGCCCCTGCCCGTCCACCAGAATCAGGTTGGAGTGCCGCCCCATCACCTCCAGGATCAGCACCCGCTCCACATGGTCGCCCAGCTCGCTGACGGTGTCCACGGTCAGGTGCAGCACCCGGTCCCCGCCGATCTGTTTCAGGGCCTGCACGCGCCCGCCCAGCAGCTGCTTGCGCAGAAGCATGCAGAACATGGGCGGCTCCAGGGGGTTGGGATAATTCTGCGCCGTCAGATGGCAGCGGGCGTTGTTGGGGCTGGCGCAGAGCAGCAGCCGCCGGTTCTCGCTCCCGGCGCGAATCCATAAAATCAGGGTATCCTTTTCCGGTTGGGTGACCTTGTCAATGCGGCCGCCCAACAGCAGGGGTTCCATTTCCCGCGCCACAAAGCCGAGGGTCAGTCCGTCCATGGGCATGGGTAACCCCTCCTTTCCCACGCGGCCGGCGCACAGCGCCGCCGCGGTTTACATGATGTACGGGGCGCCGCTTTTTCGACACCCGTTTTATTATACCCGCAATATTCCCCGGTTTCAAGCGTCATAGCCCGGCGTGCGCGGTCATACATTGCATGCGAAGAGATGACCCACTGACTAAGCGGCAAGGAGTGACGACGGCGGTGAAATGGCAATTGAAGCGGGCAGATATGGAGCGAATCCTGATCGTATGCGCGGCTGCGCTGGTGGTGGCGCTGGCGCTGAAGGGCGGCGGCGATACCGTGACCGAAACCCTCTACGAGGAACCTCCCCTCACCGTGACCCAGACCTCGGCGCAAACCTCCGCCCCCGCGGTGGAGACGCAGAGCACCGTATGCTATTATCAGGACGGCGACGGCTACCTGGTGCCCGTGACCCGGCAGGTGGAGAAGCAGGACGGCATCGCCAAGGCCACCCTGGCCCTGATGGTGCAGTCCAGCCAAAATGACATGGACGCCGCCCGCATGGGCCTGCGCACCATCATTCCCGAGGGGACCAGCTTTGACATTGACATTTCCGGCGGCAAGGCCCGGGTGGACATGAGCAAGGAAGCCTTGAACTGCGCCAGCATGGAGGATGAACTGCTGATGGTGCAGGGCACCGCGGCGGCCCTGTGCTGCTTCGATACGGTGCAGGAGGTGGAATTCCTCTTTGACGGGCAGAAGCGCAGCAAGCTCACCCATGGGGCGGACGTCAGCGGCACCTTTGACGCGGAATGCGTCAATGTGGAAGCCGTAACCACCATGGCTACCGGCAGCAGCGAGTACGCCTCCCATGTGCAGCTGTACTTCCCCTCCCAAACGGGTAGGATGCTGGTGCCCGTGACCCGGACGGTATTCTCCACCGCGGACCTGACCACAGCGCTGCTGGAATTGGCCAAGGGCCCCCGCAGCGACAGCGGCCTGGAGCGTCCCCTGCCGGAGGATTGCGGCATTCGTTCGGTCACCGTCAAGGATGGCGTGGCAACCATCGACTTTTCCAAGTCCTTTCTGGACGTGACCAACAACAGCGACGGGGGCAGACAGGCGGTGCGGGCGGTGCTGTTCACCGCCAGCCAGTTCCCCGGCGTGCAGAAGGTTCACTTCACCGTAGAGGGGCAGGACTTCCAGCCCCCGGAGGAAACCACCGAAACCTTCCTCAACGACGCCCAGGAGGTCATGGCCCAGTACCCCGGCGTGGTGGAAATTGATTAAACCCTTTAATCCCGCAGGCAAGAAGCGCCGTTCCGGGGAAACTTCCCGCCGGAACGGCGCGCAGACTGTCAAAAAATCCCAGGGAAGTGTCGGAGGGGCCGCAGCTCCTTCGACTTTCCTTCGTATCCGACGGCTTTGCCGGCTAAAGGTTGGCTTTTCTTTGGAAAAGCCAAGTCGCTTCGCGACCGCTGTTTTCATTTATGAAAACAGCGCCTTGCTGGGTTGTTGATTTTGCTTGCAAAATCTATTCCTTGCATCTTCGGACGACCTCTGGTTGGCCGAAGGTGCTTCCTCGAAAAAGTGGGGAACCCCACTTCGGACTGCTGATAAAGTATTTGACCTCAAAATTTTTGCAAGTTATGTAATGCATTCTTGCAATCGCAGGGGGTTTCGCGCCTACGGGCGCGACCAAAGGGCTTTCCGATCGCCCTTTGGAAACCTTCGGCCCCATACGTGATGAAACTTTTGCAGGTTAGGAAGTCGAAAGTTTCATTTTTTTATACTGGTGTGTAAAACATGCCTTTTTCAGCAGTCTGAAGTGGGGAATCCCACTTTTTCGACACGCGAAAGCGCCGTTCCGGGGGAGTTTCCCGCCGGAACGGCGCTTTCGTGTGGGCAGGCGCAGCCCGCGTTATTCCACGGTCTTGGTAGCGATCACGTCCACGCCGCTGCCGCACACGTTGGGCACGATCACGGTGCCCGCCTGCACGGGCGGGGTGATTTTGACCTGGGACAGCTGGCGCATGCAGTTGAAAATATCCTTCTTGGGAATGGGTGAGCGGGTCTTGACGCTCACGGGCATGGCCCTTCCCTCCACGGGAATCACCGCGGTGACCATCCGCTCGGGGGCGATGCACTCCTGATGGGCGTACTTCTCCCCGCGCTTGCATACGTTGCCGCTCACGGAAACCACCTGGCCGTTTTCCACTTGCACGGTCATCCGGCAGCCCATGGGGCAGTTGATGCAGGTAATCTTCTGTTCCATTGCTGCCTTAGCTCCTTTCCATGGTCACGGTAATGTCCGCGCCGTCCAGGGCGGCCACCACCTCGGGTTTCAGGGTGAGCTCCACCATTTCGCCGGGAGCGAAAATGGGTGCCTTTTTGCGGGCGATTTCCTTATCGCCGCTGCGCACCACCACGGTGGCGTTTTTGAACACGGCGCTGGGCCGGAACATCAGTTCCACGCTCTGGCTGGCATCGCCCCGCAGGTGAATCTGCTGGGGAACCACGCCCCGCACGCCGTCACCGTCCTTGATCTGGGCCACGGGAGCATCCTGCAACTGGCCGCGGGCATAGGCCGCCGCCGCGTGGCCCGCCTTGAAGCTCTCGTTGCTCACAAAGTCCACCAGGTCATGCACGTGCAGCACGTTGCCGCAGGCAAAGATGCCGGGCACGCTGGTCTGGAGCTGATCGTCCACCACCGCGCCCTGGGTCAGGGGCGAGAGCTGGACGCCCGCGCCGATGGACAGCTCGTTTTCCGGGATCAGGCCCACGGAAAGCAGCAGCGTATCGCAGTCGAAATGGATTTCCGTGCCGGGAATGGGCTGGCGGCGGTCGTCCACCTCCGCCACGGTCACCCCGGTGAGGCGCTCC
>CALVVZ010000096.1 GCA_944364075.1 uncultured Clostridia bacterium | reverse complement strand
GGCCGAAGGTGCCTTCTCGAAAAAGTGGTAAAAACCACTTTTTCGACACGCTGAGGCGCAGCCCCACAGCATGTGCTGCAGGGCTGCGCCCAGTTTTTTTTTGAAGCATTTACTGGTTGATTTCCGCGTACAGGGCGTTCCACTTCTCCAGCATTTCGTCCTTATGCTCGGTCAACCACGCCACATCGCGATCCACCCAGGTAATCTCGCTGTCCGGGGGCAGCCAGGCGATGTCATACTCCGCCTTGGGGTTGGTGAAGCGCAAGGTCTGCAGGCGGTTCGCCAGCTCGGTCTGGCCTTCAGGACTCATGAGGAAGTCGATCATGGCCTTGGCGGCTTCGGGATGGGGGCAGCCCTCGATCATAGCGCAGCCCATGGAAGTGGCGGAGGCGCCGTTGGTGGGGTACTGCATGCGGATGTTGGTGGAGCCCGCCTTGAGCAGGGTATCCGCGCCGTCCTCATAGGTAAGGCCTACCACATATTCGCCGCTATCCACGCTCTTGAAGCATACGGAGGAAGAGGTGGAAATCACCAGGCCGTTCTCCAGCAGCGCCCGCAGGTAATCCCAGGCTTCCTGGGTATCATAGCCGAAAACGGCGAAGATATTGCACATGTTGTTCCACGCCGCGGAGGAGGAGTTGGGATCGGAGAGCACGATGCGGCCCTTCAGCGCCGGATCCAGCAGGTCCTCGTAGCTCTGAATGTTCAGCCCCAGTTCCTTTTCCAGCTCCACGTTGATGCAGAAGCAGATGGTGCTCAGGTGGTCCTGGTTGTAGCGCCCGTTATGGGACTGGTACGCCTTGGGCAGGTCCGCCTCATAAGGAGAGAGGTATTCGGCGAAAATGTCATCATTGGCGTCGCCGTCGGCCGGGGACAGGCCGCCCCACTGCAGGTCGCCCTGGGGGTTGTCCTTTTCCGCGCGGATACGGGCCGCCAGCTCGCCCGCGGAGCCGTTCACAACCTCCACCTCCACGTCCGGATACACCTCGTTGAAGGCTTCGATCAGGTTGTCGATGTCGTTGTCCGTCATGGAGCTGTAGAGCACCAGGGGGCCGCTGATCTGCTCAGCCACCGCCGAAAAGGCCACCAGCAGCATCGCCGCCGTCAGGAACAGAGAAACTAGTTTTTTCATCATGGGATACCTCCTTGCAAAAAGTAATATGCGACCGGGTACGGTACCCGGAGGGTTACAGCTTGATATTCTCGGACTTGGTTACCGCAAGGTACAGGATCAGGGAAAGGGCCGTCAGCACCGTGAGGATGGCCGCGAAGGCGCAGGCCAGGCCGTCGTTGCCCCGGGAAATGGCCGCGTAGGTGGACATGGTCAGGGTAATGGTCTTGTTGTTGTACAGGATAATGGCGCTGGAAAGCTCCGTCACAATGGCCACCCAGCTGAGCACCGCGCCGGACATGATGCCGTTGGCCATCATAGGCGTGGTAACGGTGAGGAAGGTCTTGATCTTGCCCGCGCCCAGGGAGATGGACGCTTCCTCGGTGCTCAGGGGGATGCTTTGCAGCGTCGCGGTGGCGGAGCGTATGGTATACGGCATTCGTCGTATGACCAGGGCGATGATCATGATGGTCATGGTGCCCGTCAGCGCGAAGGGCTGCTTGCCGAAGGCAATGACCAGCGCGATACCGATAATGGACCCCGGCATGATGTAGGGCAGCATGGACATGGTGTCGATGGTATGGTTCAGCGGATTGGGCCGGCGCACCACCAGGTAGGCGATGAGAATCGCCAGCAGAATGATGATCGCCAGGGAAACCACGCCGAAAATTATCGTATTGTCAATGGAGCGCACCAGCAGCTTCTTCACGGCCTTTTCGTAGTTCACCAGGGAGAAGCCCGGCTTGAACACCGCGCCGTCACAGTTGCGGAAGGAAAGGTACACGATGTAGATCTGCGGCAGGAACGCCAGGGCGATCAGCCCGTAGCAGTACAGGTACATCAGTATGCCGCCCATGCCCTTGGGCTTGCGCTTCTGCACGGGATGCAGGGCGCTGATGGAGAAATTGTACTTCTTGGTAGCCCATTTCTGGATGAAGAACACCACCGCCGTCACCAGAATGGCGATGACCGATATGGCCGCGGCGAAGTTGTGGTCCGTGCCGTTTTCCCCCAGGTACTGGTTGTAGATTTCCACGGGGAAGGTGCGGTAGCCCTCGCCAATGAGCAGCGGCGTGCCGAAGTCCGCAAAAGCGCGCATGAATACCAAAAGCGACGCCGCAAGGATCGTGGGCATGGACAGCTGCATGATAACGGTAAAGAACCGTTTGACGCCCGTACAGCCCATGTTCGCCGAGGCTTCCAGCAAGGTATTGTCAATGGACTTGAACGCGCCGTTCATATACACGAACACCAGCGGAAAGAACTTCAGCGCCTGCACCATCATGATGCCGCCAAAACCGTAGATGCTTTGGATCTGGATACCGAATATATCCTTGATAAAGCTGGTGATGACGCCGTTGCGTCCCAGGAGCATGATCCATGCGTACGCGCCGATGAAGGGCGCGGACATGCAGCACAGGATGGACACCACAAAGAGGAATTTTGCGCCGCGCAGCTGGTAGAAAGAGTAAAAGTACGCAAAGGGAATCCCCAGCAGAAGCGTCACCGCCGTCACGGCAATGGTGACCTTGAAGCTGTTGAGAATGGTCTGGGAATAATAAGGCGTGGAGAAGAACTTATTAAACTGCTCCAGGCTGAACTGTCCCTCGGCATTGAATACGGACTGACGCAGAATGCCAAACATGGGGTAGATCAGGAACAGCAGGAACAGCGCCAGAAAGATCCAGGTAATTACCGTCCAGACCTCGATTTTTTTCAGCTTCATGCCTTCACCGCCTTCTTCCCGGCCTCCATGGCGATCAGGTCGTTCTGCACCCCGGTGAGGAGGTTGGTGGAGCCGTCCTCGTTGAACAGGTTCGCTTTGCGGGTGTTCAGGCGCAGGCGTACCTCCGTCCCGGGCGCGATCACCGAGTCGATGGTGGATTCCTGGATGATCTCCGCCGTCTCTCCGCTGGTGAGATGGACAAAGTAGTGGGTGTTCAGCCCCAGGAACACGCAGTCGTCAATCACGGCGCGCAGGCCCTCCGCTCCTTGCGGCTCCACAATGAGTTCCTCCGGGCGGGCGCACAGCTTCACCTTTTGCGGCTTGCATTTCTCCGGTTCCACATTGTCAAAGGTAACCTGATACCCTGTGGGCAGTTCCACCGTGGCCTTTCCGTTCCCGGCTTCCACAATGCGGCCGTCAAAGATGTTGCTGCGGCCGATAAAGGTTGCCACAAACAGGTTTGCCGGGCGCTGATAGATGTTTTTGGGCGTACCCACATGCTGGATCACGCCGCCGTTCATGACCGCGATACGGTCAGAAACAGCCATGGCCTCTTCCTGGTCGTGGGTTACGTACACAGTAGTAATGCCCACATTGTTCTGGATCTGCTTGATGACCGTGCGCATTTCCACCCGCAGCTTGGCGTCCAGGTTGGACAGGGGCTCGTCCATCAGCAGCACGTCAGGTTCGATGCACAGCGCCCGAGCCAGGGCCACGCGCTGCTGCTGTCCGCCGGAAAGGCGGTCCGGCATGCGGTCCGCCAGCTGGTCGATCTGCATGAGCTTGAGAAATTTATCCGCATGGGCATGAATCTTGCTGCGATCAAAGGAGCGGTTCTTCAGGCCGAATTCCACATTCTTGCGCACACTCATGTGCGGAAAGATCGCATAATTCTGAAACACCATACCGATATTGCGCTTGGCCGGGTCCAGGTCGTTGATCCGGGTAGTGTTGAAATAAAAGTCCCCGCCCTCAATGGAATTAAAGCCGGCGATCATGCGCAGGAGCGTCGTTTTTCCGCAGCCCGAAGGGCCCAGCAGGGTGAAGAACTCGCCCCCGTGTATATCCAGCGTCAGATCCTGAATGACGGTATTCTCTCCATATTTCTTCACCGCGTCCCGGATAAAAATGTTGACACTCATTCGGCTCATCCCTTTCTCCTGATTGCCCGCGTAATGAAAACACATCCATCGTATTTGGTTGTCTGTATCGTTTTTCCAGCGGCAATCCATTTCATTTAGTCATATTGTATCACAATTCATGTGTCAAGTCCATAAAAATTTTGCATTAATTCTCATCTTTTTATATGAATGCGAATTATTTCATATTATATAAATGGTATGCACCGCAGAAAAAAAGAATCCTTGCGCCCTCGTGTGGACTATGGTAAAATAAAGAAAAGTCCGTACATGTCGCAAAGGAGGTTCTTCCCTATGCTGGAAGCGTTGAAAGAACTGGTATGCAAAGCCAACTTGCTGCTGCCTGCCCATCATCTGGTCACCTTTACCTGGGGCAATGTGTCCGGTATCGACCGTGAAAAGGGGCTGTTTGTCATCAAGCCCTCCGGCGTTCCCTACGAAGAGCTCAAACCCGAAGATATGGTAGTCATGGATCTGGAGGGCAACCGTGTGGAAGGCGAGCTGAACCCGTCCTCTGATACCGCCACCCACGCAGAGCTCTACCGCCGTTTCCCGGAGGTAGGAGGCGTGGTGCATACCCATTCTCGCTGGGCCACCATTTGGGCCCAGGCAGGACGGGATATTCCCGCCTATGGTACCACCCACGCGGATTATATCTACGGCCCCGTCCCCTGTGCCCGTGACCTGACCCAGGAGGAAGTGGAGCGCGCCTACGAGCTGGAGACCGGCAAGGTGATTGCGGCGCATTTTGAAGCGCATCATCTGAATCCGCTGCATGTTCCTTGCGTGCTTGCCCGGCACCATGGTCCCTTTGCCTGGGGCAAGGACCCCATGGAAGCAGTGCATAACGCCGTAGTTCTGGAAGAAGTCGCCATGATGGCCTGGCATACCGAAGCCTTGCCCAAGAGCCAGGATACCGCCTCCATGCCCGACTACGTGCGAGACAAGCACTTCCTGCGCAAACACGGCCCCAACGCCTACTACGGCCAGAAAAAGTAACTCTTTTCGCCGGTTACCCAGGTTGATTGCCTTCCCAACGCAAGACGTTCGCAGCGCACTGGAAAAATTTCTTCCATTTCCTAAGGATTTTTTCCATGCGCTGCGATTTAATTTATGAAATATGTTTTCTTCTTTCCCACACATGCGGAGGGTGTCAGGCAACAAGGCTCCCAGGCAACGCCGTTCGTCCGCTTGGTAGACAATGCCCGTGCGAGCATTCCCGCCTGGGAAAGAAGCAAGGCTTCGCCAGTAAACCTTTCGGGTTTATTGGGTCCATGGAACACTCCGGTCACAGAATTTCAAAGGAGGACAATCCCATGAGTACCACGAACATGGTCAAACGCCTCTGCCTGCTGCTGACGCTGTTAGCTGTCATGGCACTGGCCATCCCTGCCGTTGCGGAGGACGCAGGCAACGCTCCCACCCAACCCACAGTCATCCTGGAAGGTAATCCCACCACCGGCTACACTTGGAACATCATCGTGGCGGATGAGAACGTCATTGCCGTGACGGACGAGGGTTTTGCGGCAAATGAAACGGAAGAGGGCATCGTTGGCGCGTCCGGCTACCAGCGCTTCTCCTTTGAAGGCAAAGCGGAGGGCTACACCACCGTTACTTTCGCTTACGGACGCTCCTGGGAGACGGAAGAAACTCCCGAATATACCCTGACCTATGATCTTTCCGTGGACAGCGATCTGGTTGTGACCATCGTGGGCACCACCTTTAGCCTGGGCGGAAACTGATTTCCATGGGACGCCTCGCTTCATTCTGCGCTGCCAACCGTCCGTGCTCTGCGCCGATGAAGCTTGCGGTCCCCAGTGTAAATGAATGCCAGTGAAGGAGAGTTGGAACTATGAAAAGGTTTTGGACCGGACTGCTTGCCTTCGTTTTAGTGGTTGCGCTGTGCGCGCCTATGTTGGTCAGCGCCTATGCGGACACGACGGTGTATTACGTCAACACAGCAAACAAGAAATCCCTGAACATGCGCTCTTCTGCTAATCTGGGCAATAACATCATCGAAACCATCCCCAACGCCACGGCCATTGTAGTCTATGAGTTTCTGAACAGCAACACCTGGGCTCACATTGGCTATGGCGGACGCGACGGGTATGTGATGTCCCGTTATCTGAGCCTTCAGAAGCCCGGCGGCGACACGCCTACCCCCAGCGAAACCATTTCCTACAAGAATTTCAAATCCTCCTACTATCTGGCGTCGGTGAAGCCGTCCACCCCTTCCGGTTATGTGAACATGCGCTGGGCGCCTTCCAAGTCTACAGCGGTTCACGACATCTATTACGCCGGTTCCACCCTGCAGGTGATTTCCGAGGATAAAACCTGGTGCCAGGTATATGATCCCCAGAAGAACATCTGCGGCTTCATGATGAAGGAATTCCTGGTACCCATTAGCTTTGGACAGGAGGCGCTGAACCAATGAAAAAACTGATTTGCCTGCTGCTTGCAGCTGTGATGACCCTGGGTATCGCCTGCGCGGATGAAATCGTATCCATTGAAACCACCATTCCCCTTTCCCAGCCGGAAAGCCCGGTCACCATTACCCTGACCTATACCGGCAATCTGGACATTGAATTCAGCCCCTACGCTCCTACGGACCAGGTGCGCGCCACCGTGCACAGCGACGAGCATGCCGATGTGGTCATCAGTATCGCTCCCTCTGATCTGTATGCGGGAATGTCCATGGCGGATCTGAGTGAAGAAGATTTGCAATACCTGCAGGAAGTTGCCGGTTCTCAGTATGAAAATCCTTCCTTCGCTACGGAAACCTCTCCCGAGGGCAATCTGTATCTCTTCGTTTCCTCCAATGACGAATGGGACGTGGATTCCCTGTTCACCATCTACGAGGGCTACTTCGTGGAACTGATCCAGTACCACGACGATTTCGCCGAGCAAACCGAAGCGGACGATGATTTCTGCCGTTCCCTGTTGTATGGCATCCACTTCTCCACAGACGCCACCGAAGCGGAATGATCCCTGGGCGTTTCCAACCAACGGCGGCTTGGTTGGAAACGCCTTTTGTTTGTCTGTATCTGCGCCATGTACAGGTTCCCTTTGCGCCAGCCGTGGGCGCCTTTCCCCGTTCTCGCCTCGCCCCATACCTACGCGCTTACGCCCCTGCTATTCTGCAAGAAAGCGAGGCTCGTTACGTTTTGAATACCGATGAAGAACTGTACGCCCGCTTTCTGTGCGGGCATGATGACGCCCTCGGGCAACTGATGGACCGCCATATGAATCGTCTGATACTGTTCTGCTTTACCTTTCTTCATAGCGTCGCAGAAGCGGAAGAAATGGCGCTGGACGCCTTTGCCGTCATCGCCATGAAGCGGAACGTATGGCGAGGCGGAAGCTTTCAGCGATGGTTATACCGCATTGCTCGAAACTTGTCCATTTCACGTTACCGCACCCTGCGGCTGAACCATGCGCCCTTTGACGAAGCGCATCACATGGAGGTATCCAGCGCGGAAGCGGAATTTCTACAGCAGGAAGAAAAGCGGACGGTGCTGTCGCACCTGGAACGCCTGCCGGAAGGTGAGCGGCAGGTGCTTACATTGCTCTATCTGAAGAACGCCAGTTATGCCCGAACAGCTGAGATGCTGGGCATGGATGAAAAAAAAGTAGACAATCTGGCCTATCGCGGCAAAAAACGTCTGCGGGAATGGCTGCGTCAGGAGGAGAAATAGCATGCATGATGTGGCAACCTGCTGCCTGATCGCAGTATTGGCATTTATCTTTGGCGTTACCACCGCCATGCTGATAAAAACCATTCATCTGGAGACGAAGGAACATGAACGCGATGACGATTCTGTATGAGGGACTGCATTGTCTTTTCTGTGCCTGGCTTACATACTGGCTAATTGGAAAAACCATCGCAGCGCCCCATCATCCTATGTTATACGCAACGACCGTGGCAGTGGTCTGCCTCCTTCTGGGCGACGCTTACTGGCTGGCGCACCTGATCATCCGAGGAAATGTACCGGAAATCCTCTCCGCATGCGATGTGGCCTATGTGGGCATGTGGCTGATCTTTCATGCTGCGCTTCCCCGTCCCCAAAAGCTGTCCGGGCGTCAAGCGGCTCTTGCGGCGCTGATGGGTGTGTTCACGGTGCTCAATGGCGTAGGTTGGACCGTGTGGACCCAGCATTGGCTGCTTAACCTGATATGGACCATTCCCCTGTTTTTGCTGGCCGTGCGCAGCGCATTGCTGCTGGACGTTCGTCTGAACAGCCTGCGGGGATACCTGTTCCTGCCGCTACCAGGGCTGCTCCTTGCCGCAGAAACCGCCTCCTTCCTATGGCCGGAATTCTGGGATTCGCTCAACGTCCTTTGCGCCATCCTGTGGTTGTGCTCCCTGATGCTGTTTGCCTGGCTGCTCAAAGGAAAAGCGCCGTTCCGGCAGTTGCCCATCCCCGCATGGATGCTGCTCATGGTATACTGCGAATGCGCTTCCCTGCTGTCCTCGGACTGGGCGTACTTCGTGTTTCAGGTATTGCTCGCCGGTACAATCGGTTGTTTTGCCCGTATTGTGGGGAAAGAAGGTGAACCCCTGTATGCCCTCTGACTATCTGCTTGCATGCATCGGCGGTCCGCTGCTGGCAATTCTGCTGCTCCATGGACGGGGACGCCGGCTTTTCGTGGCCCTGGTCGGCGGCATGTTCGCCGCCTTTCTTTGCGGCGCCATCAGCGGTTTTCTCGCCCGCATGGTACAGTATGACGCCATGGCCGCCGTGCTGTATATCAGTCCCTTGGTAGAGGAAGGCATGAAGATGGTGCTGTTCCTGCTATTTCTATTCGTCTGCCGCCTGCGGGAGGCAGAGCTGCCGGAAATCGCCGTAGGAATCGGCATCGGCTTTTCCCTGCTGGAAAGCATCGCGCTGTTGTTCACTGCCGGCGAATGGCAGCTTATCGTATTATTTTCCAAGGCCTTTTGCTCCGCGCTTATCCATGTAGCCTGCGCGTTGATGCTGATCTTGTCTATACAGACGATTCGCCGCATGGCCATGGAAACCGTCAGCGGCTATCTGGGCGTTTACGCCGTAACCGTTACGGTACATGCCTTGTACAACCTATTGGTTTCCCAGGCAGGCATCTCCCTCATACTCGGCTACGCCTTACCGACCGCCGTCATCATCTTATGGAAATTTACGCCCCGAATCCAGCGGACAAACTGAGGTGAAAAAAATGCAACCAAACGATGCATTGGTTCAGGAAGTGATCCGGCGGTCCCGCGTGCTCCGCGCCAGGCAGCTCCACAAAAGGAAGCTGTTGCTCAGTATTGGATGCATTGCATTGTCCTTGCTGCTGGTATTCCTCCTCCATGGTAAAACCGGCATGACCGTTGCCGCCAATACGGAATTTTATGGCTCACTTGTGTTTGAGGGCCATGGAAGCATGTATATCATCATTGCCGTAAGCTTCTTTCTTGCAGGAATCCTTGCGGGATTGGGCCTGGATACCCTGCGCAGCCGACGGCGGCAGCGCCGTATCCTACGTTATACAGAAAAATGGATGGAGAAAGGCGGGCCTGCCACGCCAGCGCCCAAGAAACCGCAAAATCCATAAAGCCTATACGCAGCAAGGCGCCACCGGACAGGTATACCGTACCCCGTCCAGAGGCGCTTTGCTTTTCCCACCTATTGCACCGCGCGTCCGCTGCGGCATATCATTCCGAAATAATGGTCTGCAAGAAAACGCCTGGTATGTACTCTCGTCTACCGCTTTAGATACATACACCCGTGCCTATCAGTCAAATGGCGGTTTGCTATGGCAAACCTACAATTTGAGATGAGTATTATATCTGCTTTCAGCGGCAAAGCGCCTTTTGCAGCCGACGGGTAAGCAGCGCTGCCAGCAGAATTTTCAGAGCGTCCCCGGGTAAAAAGGGCAACACGCAATAGCTCAGGCTCACCCACAACCCGTTGCCGGAAAGGACCATAAACCAAACGGTGCCGAAGGCATAGCACACCAAAACGCTCACCGCCATGCCCACGCATAGCCGCGGATAGGACGCTCCCCACCGCTGCCGGAACAAGGCCGTCAGGTATGCCGCCAGCACATAGCCCACAATATATCCGCCCGTATTACCGAAAAGCGTGCCTACCCCCGCCTTGAAGCCCGCAAAAACCGGCACGCCCACCAATCCCAGCAGCACATACGTGCCCAAGGCCAGCAGCGCGCACACGGGCCGCAGCAATCCTCCGCACAGCAGCACCGCGAAAATGGCCAGGTTGATGGGAATCAACGGCAGAGGAATCTGTATTTGTGAACATACTGCCATAAGCGCGGCAAACAGGGCACAATAGCTCATTTCCTTGACGGTTATTTTTTTCATTGTCACACCTCACGTTTTTGCGTAAACTATAAATATTATTTCCGTTTACGAATTGTAAACGTTACGTTCTCGTTTGTCAAGCAGGAAGCGCGAAAAAAAAGAAGAATTCTGCAAGATGGATGTGAAGAAAGTGAGACGATGCCCGTGAGTACCCGAAGGAACGCCATCTACAATGTTGGTTACCGCATGCTGTCCGTGCTGCTGCCCATTGTGACCGCGCCGTACCTGGCACGTACGGTGGGACAGGAGGGCACAGGATTGTATGCCTACGCCTGGAGCATCAGCGCGGTATTCGTATTGCTGGGCATGCTGGGTTTGGAGAATTACGGCGTACGGGCTATCGCCCGGGTTCGGGACGACGCCGCCCGGCGCAGCCGGGTTTTTTCGGAAATCTACCAAATGCAGTTGCTCACCGCAGGAGGCGCGCTGGCACTTTACGTGGCCTATGTGCTTTTTGTCGCCGGCGAGGAACGGTATATCGCCGCCTGGCTTACGCTGATGTCCGTCAGCTGCTTGGTAAACCTTGATTGGCTGCTGATGGGACTGAACCGTTTCCGGCCCATTGCCCTGCGCAACACCTTTGTAAAGCTCATGGCGACAGCCAGCGTATTCCTGCTGGTGCGCGGCAAGGAAGACCTGTGGCGCTACGGGCTGATCTGGGGGGGCAGTACGCTGATCGGCTGTCTGAGCTGCTGGATCGGCTTAAAACGGCATGTGCAATTCCAGTCCGTCCCCTGGCGGGACGCCCTTCGGCATCTGCGCCCCTGCGCGGTGCTGTTTCTGTCGGTGATCGCGGTACAGGTATACCGTACCATGGACAAGATCATGGTG
>CALVVZ010000095.1 GCA_944364075.1 uncultured Clostridia bacterium | reverse complement strand
TGCATAGGGAAAGGGTTTCGCGCCTGCGGACGCGACCAGGGGGCTTTCCGATCGCCCCCTGGACCCCTTCGGCCCTGTGCTGGTTGGTGATTTTTCAAGTGATGAAACCGAAGGCTTCGTTTCTTCACCGGATTGAAAAAGCATGCCTTTTTCATGCAGATGCTATCAGCACGTCAAAACCCCTCTGCCAGAAGGCAGAGGGGCTTTATGTTTTTCGCAGGAATTACTGAATCTCCACGCCCTGCACCACGAACATCAGCTCGCCGGCAATGAAGGCGGGGGTGATGGGTTCGCCGGCCTTGGCGCTGGTGCCCTCGATGTCGGCCACAAAGCAGCTGTTCTCGTCGAGGATCTGGTTGCCCTGGTTGTCATACAGGGGGCCTTCGAACACGTCGAACTCGCCGGAGACGATCTTTTCCCGGGCGGCTTCAATGGCCTCGGCGGTACCCTCGGCGCAGTTCTTGCTCAGGGGGGACAGGTCCACCAGGCCGTCGGCCATGGTCAGGAAGATCTTCTCGGGCTTCCAGGTGCCTTCAATAACCTCCTGCACCTCCATGGTGTACACGGCGCCCCAGTTCCACACGGGCGCGGTGAGGTGCGCCTCGGGGGCGTCCACGCTCATGTCGGCGTTATAGCCGCAACCCCACACGCCGCGCTCCTGGGCGGCAATCTGCGGGTTGGCGGTGTCGCAGTGCTGGGCGATCACGTCGCAGCCCATGTCCAGCAGGGCGTCGGCGGTCTGGCGCTCCAGGGTGGCGTCGTACCAGCTGTTGGTATACTTCACGTACACCACCGCGTCGGGATTCACGCTCTGCACGCCCAAGGCGAAGGCGTCGAAACCGCCGATGACCTCGGGGGTTTGCATGGCGGCCACATAGCCGATCTTGTTGCTCTGGGTCTTCATGCCCGCGGCGATGCCGGAGAGGTAACGGGCCTGATAGATGGCGCCGAAGTAGTTGTTGAAGTTCACGTCATTGCTCATGTAGCCGGAGCAATGGGAGAAAATCACCTCGGGATATTCCTCGGCCATTTCCGCCATGTAGTTCATGTAGCCGTAGGAGTTGCCGAAGATGATCTGGCAGCCAGCCTCGATGAGCTCCAGCATGGCCGCATCGCAGGCGCTGTCCTCGGGGATGTTGGTCTTGATGATGATCTGGTCGTCGGTCAGGCCCAGGGCTTCCTGCATGGCCAACAGCCCCTGATAGTGGGCGTAGGTGTATCCCTTGTCGCTGACGTCGCCGATGAAGATGAAGCCCACCTTCACGTCTTCCTTGGCCACGGGCGCGAACTCCGCGCTGGCGGCGCCGACCATTCCCAGGGTCAGCATGAGGCAGAGCACCCAAGCAAGCACCTTTTTCATGTTTTCTTCTCCTCCGCTTTCGTTCCGTAGGTATCAAGAATATTTTCCCAATCAATCGTCCCGCAGGCGGATGTTTCCATCCTCAATGGCGTCCACGATTGCTAAGGACACAATCTTCACGCCTTCCTCCCGGAGCTTCTCTCCCCCGGGCTGAAAGCCCTTCTCCACGCAGACGCCCGCGCCCACCAGCTCGCAGCCGGCCTGGCGCAGAATGTCCCGCAGCCCTTCGACGGCCTCGCCGTTGGCCAGGAAATCGTCGATGATCAGCACCCGCTGCCCCTTGGGCAAATACTTGCGGCTCACCCGAACCGTGTTCATCTGCTGATGGGTAAAGGAGTACACCTGCGCGGTGTAGACGTCCGGGCCCACATTGCGGTGGTCCCCCTTCTTGGCAAACACCACGGGAATGCCGCCGAAGGCCTGCGCCGTGGTGATGGCCACCGCGATGCCGCTGGCCTCCACCGTCAGGATGCAGTCCACCCGCTCCTCCCGGAAGGCCTCGTAAAACGCCTGCCCCATTTTTGTACACAGGGCCACGTCAATGCGGTGATTGAGAAAGCTGTCCACCTTCACAATGTCGGAACCGATGCCCACGCCCTCCCGGCGTATGGCTTCCTTCAGCAGATCCATGCCGTCACCTCAAAAGCCGAACATTTATGGGGAATGCGTTTCTATTGTACTGCATTTCCCCAAGCAGCGCAAGGGTTTTTTCGACGCTTTTCGGGAAAAATGGAAAATCCTGCCGCTGGGGGAGGCGTCAACCCCGGCGGTGGCGGTTCACCCGCTGCACAGGCTTGGCCAGGGCGGAGCGGCTCTGGGGGCGCGGAGCGGGGGGCTGCTGGGGCGCGGTGGGGCGCATGCGTCCGTCCTTGCCGATGGTGATGGGCTGGCCACCGGCGGGCAGTTTGGCCTTGGCGGGCATGCGGGGGGCAACCTGGGGGCGGGGAGGCTTGGCGGCCACGGCGTTGCCCTGGCGGTCCACCTTTTCGGGGCGCGGTCCCCGGGGCTTGGGCTCGGAGGGGGTGGTGACCTCCATGGGCCAGGGGCTTTCCTTGACGGGAAGGCGGCGGCGGATGAGCTTCTCAATCTGCCCCAGCTGCTTGATCTCGTCAATGCAGCAGAAGCTTACGGCCTTGCCCGCGCGGCCGGCCCGGCCCGTGCGGCCGATGCGGTGTACGTAGGCCTCGGGCTCGTTGGGCAGGTCGTAGTTGAACACGTGGCTCAGCCCGGCGATGTCGATGCCCCGGGCGGCGATGTCCGTGGCCACCAGCACCTTGTTGTCCCCGCGCTTGAAGCTGTCCAGGGCGGCCTGCCGGGCATTTTGACTCTTGTCCCCGTGGATGGCCGCGGCGGGAATGCCCGCCCGGGCCAGGTCGCGGACGATGCGGTCCGCCCCGTGGCGGGTGCGGGAAAACACCAGGGCGTTTTCCACCTCCGGTTCCCGGAGCAGCTGGGCCAACAGGTGCTTTTTGTTGGCCTTGTCCACATAGTACAGGGTCTGCTCAATGGCCTCCACCGGGGAGGACACCGGGTCCACCTTCACGGTTTCCGGGTTGTGCAGCAGCTGCATGGCCAGGGTTTCCACCTCCGGGGGCATGGTGGCGGAGAACAGCAGCGTCTGATGTTTGGGGGGCAGCTTGGCGGCGATGCGACGCACGTCGTGGATGAAGCCCATGTCCAGCATGCGGTCCGCCTCGTCCAGGACGAAGGTTTCCACATCGTCCAGGCGGACATAGCCCTGGTTCATCAGGTCCATGAGGCGGCCGGGACAGGCCACCACAATGTCCGCGCCCCGGTGCAGGGCCTCCACCTGGGCGTTCTGGTTCACGCCGCCGAAGAGCACGCAGGAGAACAGCGCCAGCTGTCTGCCGTAGGCCACAAAATTATCCTGAATCTGCTGGGCCAGCTCCCGGGTGGGGGTGAGAATCAGCGCCCGGATGGGCCGGGGTGCGCCGGGCCGCACGGGGCGGCGGGAAAGGTTCTGCAAAATGGGCAGGGCGAAGGCCGCCGTCTTGCCCGTGCCCGTCTGGGCGCAGCCCAGCACATCCCTGCCGGACAATACCAGGGGAATGGTGGCCGCCTGGATGGGCGTGGGGGAAGCGTAGCCGCTCTTTGCCACGGACTGCAACAGCTGGGGCATCAGGTGCATGGATGCAAACGTCATGTTTCTTGTTCCTATTCTGAAGTTTTGCGCCCCCGAGGGCGCCGGTTTGTTATTGTACCACATCTCGGGCCATCCCACAAGACGCGGCGCAGAAGCCTGCGCGCCGCCAAAGAAACGGCTTTTTCTTCAAGCAAGCATGGACGGCTGCCAAGGCCTGCAAGCGGCGCGCCTTGCGCACGGGAGGGCCAGGAGGAAGCCCACGGCGCAACGCCGGGGCATTGAGGTTGCAGCGCCGCCGGAAAGCTCTCTGGCGCCGTTCCATGGCGCAGGATGTTCCCGCCCGCGGCTCGCATCTGGCGGAAACAGCAAAGCACCCCGCTTGCGCAGGTGCATGGACCAGGCAAACGGGGTGCGGTGAAATTTCGAAATATTCCGTTGAAGGGGGCCGCGTCAAATCGCGCGGTGGAGCCTCCGCCGGGGTTTACTTGCCCAGCTTTTCGGCGACGACCTCGGCCACCTTCTTGCCCCAGGTGAGGCAGTTGCCGTGACCCATACCGCCGATGGAGTTCTGGCCGCCCACGTTGGCCATACCCACGATCTCGCCGGCAATATAGGCGCCCTCGATGATGCTGCCGTCGGTGCGCACCACCTGGCAGTCCACGTTCATCATGGGGCCGCCGGAGGTAATCATCACATAGGGCATGGTCTGCACGGCGTAGAAGGGGCCGTTCTCCATGGGCACCAGCTGCTCGGTGCGGCCGAAGGGATCGTTGCCGGTGGCGCAGCCCTCGTTATAGGCGTCGATGGTCGCCGTGAAGGCATCCACGGGCAGGCCGGCCTTCTCCGCCAGTTCTTCCACGGTGTCCGCCTGGAAGGCAAGACCCTTCTCGATGAGCTCGGCCATGAAGGTGTCGAAGTCCTCGGGCACGCTGCCCCAGGCCCCGCCGGAGAATACCCCGGCATCCGGGATCAACATTTCCGTGCTGAACACCGTGTACACCAGGTTCTGCTCGGCATAGGACCAGGCGTCGCTCTTGACCTTGGAATCCGCGCCGGTTTCGTTGGCCATGCGGTTGCCGTTCACATCCACCCACAGGCAGCCGTTGGTGACGTTGAAATAGTTGAAGTCAAAGAAGTTCTCGGCGTTGGTGCGAATGCCACCCGCATAAGCGGTGCAGAAGTCCATATTGGTGAAGGCAGCGCCCAGCTCTTCCAGCCAGCGATAACCGTCGCCGGTAACGAAGGAGGGCGAGGTAGAAAGAATATTGTCGAAGTTGTACTGCGTCAGCAGCTCTTCGGAGCCGCCATAGCCGCCGGTGCAGATGGCGGTAGCGGGGGCGTAATACTCCACCTGCGCGCCGTCCGCGCCCGTGGCCTTCACGCCGACCACCGCGCCGGTGTCGTCGGTGATCAGTTCATCCACACGGGTGTTCAGGGCAATGTACGCATTCTTGCCGATGTAGTTGTCCAGCCCGTTGCTCAGCGCGGTAATAAACGCGGACGCGCCGCCGTTGCCGCTGTAGTTCCGGGCCACGTTCAGGGGCTGGTACACGCCGAAGTAGGGCTCCCGGTCGCCGAAGTCGGCGCCCAGGTCATCCAGCCAGTCCACGGCTTCGCCGCTGATCTCGGAGAATTCCCGGGCAATTTCTTCATTAAAGGTGCCTGCGCCGCCCAGACGGACAAAGTCCGCAAAGCATAGCTCGGGATCGTCCTCGATACCGGCTTCCTCCTGCATCCGGGTGCCGCAGCCCAGCAGGGTGCCGCCGGCCACCATGGCCGAGCCGCCTACGCTGCCCGTCTGCTCCAGCACCAGCACGTTCAGCCCCAGTTCCGCGGCGCGGGCCGCGGTGGTCATGCCGGCCATGCCGGCGCCGATCACAATAATGTCAGCCTGCTCAAAGGGAATCTCCGCGGGTTCCTCCGCAGCGTCGCCTTCGCCGGTGATAGCGTTCTTCACAGCCTCCATAATGCCGTTGGAGGTAAAAGTCGCGCCGGTTACGGCATCAACCTCCCAGCTCTGGTCATCCACGATCGCCTGGGGAATGGCCTCCAGGGCAGGATCGCTGATGCCGGCGGTCTCGGAATGGGACGTTACCTCCACTGCGGTAATTTTGCCGCCCTCTACGGTGACGGACACGTCAATGTTCCCCATCATGCCCTTGCCGCTGCCGGTATAGGTGCCGTCCGTGAAGCTTTCGGCCATGGCCATGGGAATAAGGGACAGCGCCATTATCAGCGCCATCATCAGGGAAAAAATCTTGCGCATGTTTCTGCCTCCTTTTTGTCGTTGCATACGCACACGTTTATTTTATAACAAACAATCTTTTCCTGTCAATCGCTTCCACTTTTTTACAGGCGGTTTTTTCGTCAGCCAGCCGTCATTAAGTCCGAAAAAACGCGCCCCTCCCGCCCATGGGGCATGCCGGGCAGGAAGGGGCGCGCTGTGTTTTTTACTTTTCGCCGTGCTCCAGGGCCGCGCCCACAAAATCCCGGAAAAGGGGATGGGGACGGTTAGGGCGGCTCTTGAGCTCGGGATGGAACTGCACGGCCACAAACCAGGGATGGTCGGGAATCTCGACAATCTCCACCAGGTTGCGCTCGGGGTTCTTGCCCGCCACACGCATGCCGCCGGCCACGAAGCGCTCCAGGTATTCGTTGTTGAACTCGTAGCGGTGGCGGTGCCGCTCCTCGATTTCGCTGGCGCCGTAGGCCCTGTGGCTGAAGGTGCCCGGCAGCAGGGAGCAGCGGTACTTGCCCAGGCGCATGGTATGACCCAGGTTTTCCAGGTTCTGGTCGGGCATCAGGTCAATGACGGGATAGGTGGTATTGGGGTCCACCTCCGTGGTGTTGGCGTCCCGCAGATCCAGCACGTGGCGGGCGAATTCGATCACCGCCATCTGCATGCCCAGGCAGATGCCCAGGAAGGGCACCTTCTTTTCCCGGGCGTACTGCACGGCGGTCATCTTGCCCTCCAGACCCCGGGAACCGAAGCCGCCGGGCACCAGCACGCCGTCGCAATCCCCCAGGTAGCTTTCCACGTTCTCCTGGGTAACCGCCTCAGCGGGAATCCATTTGATGCTTACCTTGGCGTGGTGGTAAATGCCGCCGTGGGTCAGCGCTTCCACGATGCTCAGGTAGGCGTCGGGCAGCTCCACATACTTACCCACCAGGCCGATGGTGGTTTCCCGCTGGGGGGTGAGCTGGCGCTCCACCATGGCGCGCCACTCGGTCAGGTCGCAGGTGGTGTCCGCAATGCCCAGCAGGCGGCAGACCATCTCGTCCAGGCCCTCCTCGTGAAGCAGCAGCGGCACCTCGTAAATGGTGCGGGCGTTCAGGTTCTGGATCACCCTGTCCCCGGGCAGGTTGCAGAACAGGCCGATTTTCGCCCGCACATCCCGGGGGATCTCATGCTCGCAGCGGCATACCAGAATATCCGGGGAAATGCCGATACCGCCCAGCTCCTTGACGCTGTGCTGGGTGGGTTTGGTCTTCAGCTCGCCGGCGGCCTTCAGATAAGGCACCAGGGTCACGTGGATGTACAGGCTGTTTTCATAGCCCACCTCCGCGCGCATCTGCCGGATGGCCTCCAGAAAGGGCTGGCTCTCAATGTCCCCCACCGTGCCGCCGATCTCCGTGATGACCACGTCCGGGGCGTTCTGCGTGCGGGATACCGCCAGGATGTTGCGCTTGATCTCGTTGGTGATGTGCGGAATCACCTGGATGGTCGCGCCCAGGTATTCGCCCCGGCGTTCCCGGTCAATGACGGTCTTGTACACCCGGCCGCTGGTCACGTTGGCGGACTGGGTCAGGTTTTCGTCAATAAAGCGCTCATAATGCCCCAGGTCCAGATCCGTTTCCGCGCCGTCATCGGTGACAAACACCTCCCCGTGCTGGTAGGGGTTCATGGTTCCGGGGTCTACGTTGATATACGGATCGAATTTCTGAATGGATACGCGCAGGCCGCGGCATTTCAGCAACCGCCCCAGGGACGCCGCCGTAATGCCCTTACCCAGCGAGGAAACCACGCCGCCGGTTACAAAGATAAATTTGGTATGCATGCCGTAAAACCCCTTTCGCGATTCCGGCCGCCATGCGGCCCCCGCCGCATCCCTTCGGCCATCAAAAAACAGGACGCTTCAGTATAGGCGCATCGGAGCCGTTCGTCAAGGTGCCTTCCAGAAAAAATACAATGCTTTCCCGTTTCGGGGCGGACATGATGACCCGGCCAAAATCTTTTCCGTTCTCACCGGCAAACCCTTGTATTTCGGGAAAAGCTGTGGTATACTGCCAACGTATGATTTCCCAGCGGTACGCCCTGCCGCCCGGCAGGCGCGCTCCCCGCGATCAGGCGTTGCGCATTCCGGCCTGTGCCGGAAGAGCCTCATGAAAGAAGGGTTCACCGTAAAAGAGTGGCATTTGCTCCAGGCCGCCCAGACGCGGCAGGCGGCAAAGACGCGCCCAGCGCCTTCCGCCTGATTCCGGCGTTTTGGTCCGTCAAGGGAGCAAGTGGAGGCCACTCTTTTGTGTTGTTTGCGCCGGGCGCCGGCTATTTTTCAAGAAACGGAGACGCAGCATGCCCAAAGCGGAATTGACCACCTTCGTCACCCCTCGATGCCAGGCCCTGGCCCAGCGCATGGGCCTGGAGCTGGTGGACGTGTGCCTGGACCGGGAAAGCGCCGGCAAGTACCTGCGCATCTATCTGGACAAACCCGAGGGCCTGTCCCTGGACGACTGCGAAAGCTACCACCGGGCCATTCAGCCCCAGTTGGAGCAGTACGATTATGACTTTCTGGAAGTCTCCAGCCCCGGGGTGGACCGCCCACTGAAAACGCCGCGGGATTATGAGCGGCACCTGGGCGAGGAAGTGGAGGTCAAGCTCTTCAAGGCTGTCAACGGACAGAAGCTCTTCACGGGCATACTGGCCGGGCTGGACGAGGAAAAGCAGATTCTGCTGGATACCCCGGCGGGGCGCCTGACCTTCCCCCAGAAGGCCGCGGCCACGGTTCGACCGGTGATAGACATGAGCGGCGTGGAAAACGTGGACTTGTCCGAATAAGTCCTGCATAATGTAAAAAGCGGAAGGCGGTAAAGATAGCATGCGAGCAGTAAAAAACGAAAAGAAAAACGACAAGTCCGAAATTGTCGAGGCATTGAAGGCCCTGGCCAAGGAAAAGGATATCAGCGAGGAGCTGCTGTTCAACGCCATCGAAGAGGCGCTGAAGGCCGCCTATAAGAAGAACCTCTCCAAAGCGGAGGTAGCCCCCGCCAACCTGTCGGTGACCATGAACCGGGAGACCGGGGTAACCCACGTCTATGCCCGCAAGCTCATCGTCCCCGAGGTGGAGGAACCCGCCAGCCAGATCAGCCTGGAGGACGCCCAGAAGCTGCGCCCGGACTACCAGATGGGCGACATCGCCGAGGTGGACGTGACGCCCACGGGCTTTCTGCGGGTGGCCGCCCAGACGGCCAAGCAGGTCATTATGCAGCGCATCCGCGAGGCGGAGCGGGGCAAGATCTACGACGAATATATTGAAAAGGAAAGCGAAATCCTTACGGCCATTGTCCAGCGGGTGGAGCCCAAGGCGGTGTACGTGGAGCTGGGCCGCACCGAAGGCGTGCTGGAGCAGCAGGATATGATCCCCGGCGAGGTGCTTCACGACGACGACCACATCAAGGTCTACGTCCTGGAGGTACACCGTTCGGGACCCGTGGGACCCCGCGGGCCCCAGGTGCGGGTCAGCCGCATCCATCCCAACCTGGTCAAGCGGTTGTTTGAAATGGAAGTGCCGGAAATCGCCGGCGGCGTGGTCACCATCAAGTCCATCGCCCGGGAAGCCGGCAGCCGCACCAAGATGGCCGTACACTCCTCCGATATGATGATTGACCCCGTGGGCGCCTGCGTAGGCCAGCGAGGCAGCCGGGTGGACCGGGTGGTGGAGGAGCTCAAGGGCGAGAAGATCGACATCATCAAGTGGAGCGCCGATCCCGCCGAGTTTGTGGCCAACGCCCTGAACCCCGCCCACGTGCTCAGCGTGTTCGTGGCCGAGGGTGAAAAGGCCTGCCGGGTGGTGGTGCCGGACAACCAGCTCTCCCTGGCCATCGGCAAGGAGGGGCAGAACGCCCGCCTGGCCGCCAAGCTCACCGGCTGGAAGATCGACATCAAGAGCCAGAGCCAGGCCGCCGAGCTCACGGACATGGTGGACGAGGATGCGGCGGAGGAGATCCTGCCCCCGCCCGAAGCGGTCAGTCCCTTTACGGGGCTGGAGGAGCTGGGAGACATCGGCTTCCCCGGCGCGGACGAGGACGACACGCTCTAAGGCATAGCGGAGGGAACGGAAAAGGATGAAGCCCAAGAAAATTCCCATGCGCATGTGCGTGGGGTGCCGTGAAATGAAGCCCAAGCGAGAGCTGATCCGCGTGGTGCGCTCCCCGAAGGGCGAGGTGTCCATGGACGCCACGGGCAAAAAGCCCGGCCGTGGGGCCTACCTGTGCCGGGACGCCGCGTGCCTGGCCCGGGCCCTGAAGCAGAAGCAGCTGGAGCGCCAGCTGGAGGTGCAGCTCAGCCCCGAGGTGGTGGCGCAGCTCCAGCAGACCCTGGCCAGCCTGCCCGCGCCCGGAACGGAGGACGCATGAACGAAAGCAAAGCGCACGGCCTGCTGGGTCTATGCGCCCGGGCCGGACAGATCGCCTACGGCGAAACCGGCTGCCTGAGCGCCATCCGCGCGGGCAAGTGCGGGCTGCTCATCCTGGATGAGGGCGCGTCCGGCAACGCGCGCAAGCGCTACACGGACGCCTGCCGGCACTACCGGGTGCCGCTGGCCATGGCCGCGGCAGGGTTGGTGGAGCAGGCCACCGGCAAGCGGGGCCGCATGGCCGCCGCCGTTCATGCGGGCGGCTTCGCGGAACAACTGCGTACCGCGCTCGGGGCTCAGATCCCCGGGCAAACGATAGAAGAAACGGCAAATAATTGCGGGGGTGCAAGCGTCGAATGACCAAAGTGAAACTGAAGGATGCAACCAAAGAGCTGGCCACGGGAGCGGGGAGCGTATTGAACGACGCCACCCGCGTGCGCAAGTCAGCCGATGCCCTGATGCAATCGCTTCGCAAACTGGAAGCCAAGTTCACCAGGGAAGAGGAAGAACGGGTGGCCCGGGAAAAACGGGAGGAGCAGGAGAAGCTGCTCAGCTCCCATTCGAAGGCCTTTACCATGCCCGACGATGACGAGCCCCAGGCTCAGCCTGCCCCCAAGGCAGAGGCCCCCGCCAAGGAGCAGCCCGGCGCGGAAAACCCCGTGCCCGAAGCAGCCAAGCCTCAACCGGAAAAACCCGTGGAGGTCAAGCCTGCCCCCGAAGCGCCCAAACCCGAGGTAAAACCGGAGAGCAAGCCCGCGCCTCAGACGGAGTCCAAGCCTGCCGCTTCCGATGCGTCCAAGCCTGAGGTGCGCCAGGAAAAGCCCGTCGAGGGAACGCCGGCGGAAAACAAGCCTGCCGAAGCGAAGCCCGCGGAAGCCAAGCCCGCGGAGGAGAAGCCCGCCAAGCCTTTTATCGGCCAGCGGATGCCGCAGCCCGCGCCGCAACCCGCGCGCCCCGTGGTGGGACAGCGGATGCCCCAGCCTGCGCCCCGGCCCGCGCAGCCCGGCGCGCCCCGGCCCCAGGGGCCCTATGGCCGTCCCGCCAATCCCCAGGGACCCTATGGCCGTCCCGCCAATCCCCAGGGACCCTATGGCCGTCCCGCCAATCCTGCCGCGC
>CALVVZ010000094.1 GCA_944364075.1 uncultured Clostridia bacterium | reverse complement strand
AGAATGCCATAGCATAGGGGGCCGAAGGTTTCCAAAGGGCGATCGGAAAGCCCTTTGGTCGCGCCCGCAGGCGCGAAGTTTCTTGCATTTGTAAGAATGCTTGCATATTTTGCAAAAAGACAAAGCTATACCCTTTGTCAACAATCTGGTCCGTCGGCAAAGCCGGCGGATACGAATGAAAGTCGGAGGGGCTACGGCCCCTTCGACGCCTCCCCGATTTTTTTGCAGTCTGAGGGGCGTGTTGCAAAAAGCAACTTCTGCGGCACGCCCCTTTCTTTTTGCAATCGGAGCGCTGCGCTTCATGCGGCGGCACGAGCCTTGCGGCACATCCAGGCCGTGGCCGCGGCCATGGCCAGCACGTCGCCGCCGGCGCTTATGTACAGCGCCAGCAGCACCCCCTGCAGGCCTTGCACGGGAATGGCCAGCAGGGAAACCGCCGCCGCCAGCAGCACCGCTCCGGCATGGATGGCCGTCATGACCTTAAGCTGCCGCCCGATGGTCAGGGGCACCTCAAAGAAGTAAATCAGCGAAATGCACAGCGTGGAACCCAGCACGGGCAGCAGCAGGAACGCATAGGGGAGAATGGCCTGCCCGAACAGCAGCGTCAGTCCCCAGCGCCCCAGCAGCGCCGCGCCGGCAAACATGCACGCGGCAAAGCCCAGCACCCCGCCCAGGGCCAGCAGCAGCATCCGCCGGAAGCCCGGCAGATCCCGGCCCGCAAAGCGGCTGCTCAGGGGCGCCACCAGGGGGGTATAAATGAAGCTGCATCCCGCCTGAATGATCACCGCGGGGGTGGACACGGAGCCGAAATAGCCCAGCAGCTCGCTGCCGTGGTACATTTCCAGGAAATAGCGGGGGATGGCCGCCAACAGCGTCAGCAGCGCGGAATTGAGCATCAGCGGCCAGGCTTCCCGAAGCAGAGGCAAGCTTTCCCGCAGGCTCAGATGCAGGCGGAAATCCGTCAGGGACTTCACCCGCTTGCCGTCGTAGGCCAGCACCACGGCCAGGGTGACCAGGGCCATGGCCAGCAGCGTCAGGGTCAGATTCCGCGTGCTGTACAGGGTCAGGGCGAAGCTCAGCAGCGTGGCGAGGCCGCGGAAGAGAAAGGACAGCCCCACGTAATCGAAACGGTACGCCTTCTGCTCCTCGCCCGCCAGCACGTCCACCAGCGCCTCGCCGATGCGGTAGAGCATGTAGAACAGCACGCAGAGCACCTGCTCGGCGGTGTACTGCCGGTTGCACAGCAGAAACAGCGCGCACAGCCCAAGGGCGAACAGGCAGGTCAGCACCCGCGTGGAAATATACAGCCCCGGGCTGTACTTTCTCCGGCTGTCCGACACCTGAAAAATGCGGATGCCGAAGGTGCCCAGGGTGAAAAACACATTAGTCAGGGAAATCGCCAGGGCCAGGATGCCCGCCGCCTCAAAGGAGCACAGGGGCACTACGATAACGGTCAGCAGCCACTGGCACACCAGGTAAAACAGCGAGCCTATGGAATGGAAGGCCATGTCCCGCCCCAGGGAACGACGTTTTTCAGCCATGTTGCTTTTTCTTTCTGGCCCGCTCCCGGTAGCGCATGAAGGCGGGAATCAGGGCGTTGATGATTCGCCAGCGCAGCAGAGGAAAGGGCCGCGTAATCAGGTTGAACAGCCCGAAGCAGCGGAAGTAAGTTTGCCAGCCGCTTTCCATGGGCGCGTCGCGCCAGGGCGTTTTGGCCAGCGCGGCTTCGTAAGCGGCGCGGTAGGGGTGGCGGTTTCCCTCCCGCCAGGGCCGTTCCTCGCCCAGGAAGTGGACGACGGCCGGGGGGAACGCCGCCTGCGCATAGGCCTGGGCCGTGGGGTAGAAGGGCGCGGGCGCGGACATGCGCCGCTGCGCCTTCCAGGAGTAATAAATCTGCACGGAGCCAAAGTTGTAGCGGGGAGGCAGGGGGCAGATGTGTCCGGCCAGGGCCCCGTTCAGGGCGTCCTGGTCCGGGGCCATGAGCGCGCCGCCCTTGGCCTGATAGTAGCGCAGAACGGTCTGCTCCGTGCCCTCCGCCCGCCAGCGGTCCAAATCAATGAGCAGCACCCCGGCATTGAAATAGGGCTGGTCGGCGGTCAGGCCCAGCTCCAGCTTGCGGCTGCGGCGCACCGTGGGTTCCTGGGCCATGGCCAGGGGACAGCCCTGCAGGTCGAAATGCTCCAGGGGAGAGAGGTCCTCCAGGGGCAAGGTGTCGCAGTCCAGGTACAGCACCCGGTGGATGTCCGCCGGGAGCACCCGGCCCACGAACAGCCGGGCCAGGGTGCTCAGGGCAAAGCCCCGGGAGTTCACCGGGAAATCGAACCATTGGCGCAGGTCGCCCAGGTCCCACAGGCAAAGCTCCCGGCCATAGGGGGCCAGGGTATCCCGCAGCTTTTGCGCGCCCTGGGGGGAGACGCCCATGGCCAGCAGGTGAAAGCGCAGCTCCGCCTCCCGCGGGGTATGCTCGCACAGGGATACCATGGACGCGGCGGCGTGGCGCAGGTAGTTTTCATCCGAGGCGTACAGAACGTTCACGGCATGTCCTCCTCAAACTTCAGCACGGCGGGGGGATGGTTGTGACGCTCCTCCGGGGCGGGAAGGCGCATGTAGTCGTGGTAGTAGGCCTTCAGGTAGGCGTGGCT
This sequence comes from uncultured Clostridia bacterium, assembly GCA_944364075.1. Lineage (GTDB taxonomy): Bacteria > Bacillota > Clostridia > Christensenellales > Aristaeellaceae > Egerieenecus. The sequence goes on along the minus strand of CALVVZ010000094.1, from coordinate 8,609 downwards.
GTCCGCGGGAACGGGGAGCTCGCCGTCCATGAAGGGCAGGGAGGACGCGGGAAAGAACAGCGGCGCGGGCAGCAGGGTGTCCTGGGGGCGCATGTCCGCCACGTCCACCAGCAGGCCGTTATCGGGATAGCGGGTCGCCCAGCGCAGGTAGCGGCGGTACATCCGCGCCCGGGTCTGTCCGGTGAGGCGCAGGAGCCCGTGCCCCAGCAGGCAGGCCAGGCGCAGGACGGCGGACCGGAAGCCGGTCATACCCTCGGGCAGGCTGGGATTGCGGTACTGGGCCAGGGCGGTGAGCCGGGCATAGAGGAAGCAGCGGCGCTGCTGCCGGCGCTGTTCCTCCGCTTCCTCCGGGGCAAAGTCCAGGGGATAGATGTCGATATAGATGCCGGAATGATAGGCGCGCTCCTGATGGCTGGCCTCGATGAAGGTGGTGTTGCGCAGGCACAGCTTAGCGAAAACGAGGGTATAGCCCGGCGTGTGCTCCGGGCAAAGCAGCTCCAACTCCGGGGGCAGGGCGTCCCGCAGGGACAGCAGCTTGCGGTAATCCTCCCGGAGCATGCCCACGTCCATATCGTCGTCCCAGGGGATGAAGCCGCCGTGGCGCACCGCGCCCAGGACGGTTCCGTACAGGGAAACGGCGGGCAAGCCGTGCTCCTGACAGAAGGAAAAGAAGGCCTTCGCAATGGAAAACTCGGTTCGCTGCAATCGTGCCAGCGTCTCGGGTGCGTAATCAGACATGGCGCAGAAATCCTTTCTCCGTGGCTTTGGTATCGCTTGGACAGAATGTATCGGGGCCATTATATCACAGGCGGTGTTTTGGCGCAATCGGCGGCAGGAAAGGGGCGGCCGTTGTCGTATTTTCCCCAGCAGAAGCATGGCCGTGCCCCGGTGGGGGCCGGAAAAAAAGGAGGTAGCTGCGACATGCGCATGCCGCAATGGTTTTGCCGGGCAATCGCCTATGAGATCTATCCACAGAGCTTTCTGGACACCAACGGGGACGGCATCGGGGACCTGCGGGGGGTGATGGACAAGCTGGACTATGTGCGCTCCCTGGGCTGCGATACCATCTGGCTCAACCCCTGCTTTGACTCGCCCATGCAGGACGCGGGCTATGACGTGCGGGACTACCGCAGGGTGGCGCCGCGCTACGGTACCAACGAGGACCTGGAGGAGCTGTTCCGCCAGGCCCATGCCCGGGGCATGCATATCCTGCTGGACCTGGTGCCCGGCCATACCAGCGACCAGCACCCCTGGTTCCGCCTGAGCCAGCAGCCGGAGCGCAACGCTTACTCCGACCGCTATGTATGGACCGGCAACGCCTTTGACAAGCCCAGGGAATACAACTGGATCTGCGGCACCACCCAGCGCAACGGCTGCGCGCTGATCAACTTCTTCGACATGCAGCCCGCGCTGAACTACGGCTTCGGCCGGGTGACCCAGCCCTGGCAGATGGACTGGCGGGACAGCCGCTGCCAGGCCACCATGGAGGAGATCATCGACGTGATGCGCTTCTGGTTGCGTAAGGGCTGCGACGGATTCCGGGTGGACATGGCCGACAGCCTGGTCAAGGATGATCCCGGCAAGGAGGCGACCTCCGCCCTGTGGCGCAAGGCCCAGGCCATGCTGGCGGAGGAATTCCCCCAGGCGGTGCTGGTGGCCGAGTGGAGCGACCCCGAAAACGCCCTGTGCAAGGCGCAATTCCAGGGAGACTTCTACCTGAACCATGATACCCTCCGGGGCGGCGGCTACCGTACCCTCATGCGGGACGGCCTGCGCAGCTACTTTCATAAGGAAGCCCGGGGCGAACTGAACCGCTTTTTGAACGAATACCTGCATCGCTACCTGCTCAGCAGGGAAAGCGGCTTTATCTGCCTGATCACCAGCAACCACGATACCCGCCGCCCGGCCCTGGAACTGGACCCCTCCGAGCTGAAGATGGCGTACAGCCTGCTGTTCACCTTGCCCGGCGTGCCCTTCGTGTATGCGGGGGACGAGATCGGCATGCGGCACCTGTTCCTGCCCAGCAAGGAGGGCGGCTACGACCGCACCGGCGACCGCACGCCCCTGCAATGGGACCACACCCCCCAGTACGGCTTCTCCAGCAACCCGGAGACCTACCTGCCCCAGGATATGGCTCCCGACGCGCCCACTGTGGCGGACCAGGAGGCGGAGGAAGGCTCCCTGCTGCGCTACGTTCGCGCCCTGCTGACCTTCCGGCGGGATACTTCCGAATTGCGGGCGGATGCGCCCTTCGAAGCCCTATGGCAGGGCGAGGGCGGGTATCCCTTCGTGTACCGCCGGGGCGGGCTGCTGCTGGCGCTGAACGCCGCGGCGGAGGCAAGGGAAATCCCCTTCCCGGTGCGCGATGCGCTGTTCCAGGCCGGCGAAGCCGAGCCTGCGGGGGAAGCTACGCGGCTTGGCGGGCAGAGCTTTGTGATCTGGCGGGCATAACGGCCTGCCGCCCGGAAAAAAATCAGCGAAACCGGGGACTGGAAGAAATTGGCCAGGGGGACGGGAAGGCGGGACGCCGCGACCGTCCCCCTTTGCGTGACATAGCCTGAGAGCATGCGCCAGGATTCGCCGGCAACGGAGAAAAAACTTGACGCGGCGCGCAATCTGGCGTATGCTGAAACTATCGGGGAGGGATGACGGCTCCCCGCAGCAAACGGGTCTGGAGGCAAAAACGCATGCGTGTATACGCCGCCCATTCGCTCCGCCGGGGGGCCCGGCGCCATCGCCTGCTGGGAATCTGGCTGGCGGTGTTTGCTGTGTTTGCCCTGGCGGCAGGGGAGGTGCTCGTCTGGCCGGATGCCAGCGGCGACAAGGTGGCGTCCAAGGGCGGCACCGATGTGGACTACAGCCATGCCGCAGACGGCTATATCATGGTCCGTCAGGAAGCCGGCAGCAAGCGCTATAAGCTGCGCATGGAAAAGGACGGAGAAACCTATACCTACGACCTGAACAGCGAGGGAGCATGGGAGATCATTCCCCTGCAGCTGGGCACGGGAAGCTATGCGGTGAAGGTATTCAAACAGGCCAGCGGGAATAAATATAGTTCGGCATCCAGCCAGAAGATCCAGGTGGACGCTTTCAACCGCGAGAACGCCTGCTTCCTTTGTCCCAGCCAGTATGTGAACTATACCCCGGAAAGCGCCGTGGTGGCGCTGTCCCAGCAGCTGTGCGCCAACCTCACCGAGGAAAGGGACAAGGTGCAGACCATCCGGGACTGGGTCAAGGCAAACATCCGCTACGACTACGTGCAGGCGCTGACCGTGGAGAGCGGCTATCTGCCGGACCTGGATCAGGTGCTGGAAAAGAAAATGGGCATCTGCTTTGACTACGCCAGCCTGACGGCGGCGCTGATGCGGGTGCAGGGCATACCCGCCAAGCTGATGATCGGCTATGCGGACAACGCCTACCACGCCTGGAACGAGGTATATCTTGGCGGACAGTGGGTGCGCCTGGACATTACCGCTCAGGCCAGCAATATGAACGTGAAAAGCTACACCACCGAACGGTTCTATTGAAATAAGAATGAGGTGAGCGCCAAATGGAAAGCAAGCGGAAGCGCGCCTGGATGACGCCGTCGGAAATCAGCCTGTTCTGCCAGCAGGTGGAGCTGCTGCTCCAGTCCGGCATTCCCCTGCATGAGGGAATGCGTTCCCTGGCGGAAAACTATCAAACCACGGCCTACCGCGAAGCGTTGCAGGAACTGGCGGAGAAAGTGGATCAGACCGGTTCGCTTTACGAGGGCATGCGGGAGTCGCCGCTGTTTCCGGCCTATGCCCGGGAAATGGTGCGCCTGGGCGAGCGCCTGGGCGAGCTAGAAAATGTATGCCATGGCCTGGCCGCCTACTATGAGCGGGAGGACAACATCCGCAAAGCGGTGCGCAACGCGGTGACCTATCCGCTGGTGCTCATTGCCATGATGGCCTGCGTGATCGCCGTGCTGATGATGCGGGTGCTGCCGATCTTCCAGCAGGTGCTGGGTGAAATGGGCGAGGTAGCCCAGGAGGGCGGAAACGGCCTGGTGAGCGTGGGCGTAGGACTGGGGTATGGCGTACTGGCGGCACTGGGCGTGCTGATTCTGCTGCTGCTTGGGCTGCTGGTGTGGTACAAGCTTCAGCGGGAGCGGGCCGAGGCCTTCGTGAGCAGGATTTTCCCGCCCCTGCGCCGGCTGCGGGCCATGCTGACGGCGGCGCGCTTCGCGGGCATTATGGAAATGATGCTTCGCAGCGGCTTCCCCCTGGCGGAGAGCCTGGAACTGCTGGACAGCGTCTTCCCCGACGCGGAATCCCGCCGCAAGGTAGCGGCATGCCGCGACGCTCTGGCGGAGGGCGCCCCCTTCCCAGAGGCGGTGGAGCAGGCGGGCATTTTCGATCCCCTGTACAGCAAGATGGTGCGCCTGGGCTTTGCTGCGGGCAAGACCGACGCGGTCATGGACAAGCTCAGCCAGGTCTATGAAACGGAAATGGACGACCGGATCGGGCATCTGGTCAGTCTGATTGAACCCACGCTGGTGACGGTGCTTTCGCTGATTATCGGCGCGATTCTGCTGGCGGTGATGCTGCCCCTGGCAAGCATACTGACGGCCATTGCCTGAGCGGACCTATCCGAGCGTAACAAGGAGGCGCGACATGCTGCATCGGATCAAGGAGGCATTGCGGGAGCGCAGGGGGCTGGCGATCACCCTGTGCGTTTTCGCGCTGGCGCTGGGGCTGGCCCTGCGCGCCTTCGGCGGCGTGGAGGAGCAGCACCTGAGCAAACAGCAGGAGGCGCTGCGCCAGGCGGTGCTTCGCGCGGCGGTTGCCTGTTACAGCGTGGAAGGCGTATACCCCGCCGATGTGGAATATCTGCAGGAGCATTACGGCCTGCATTATGATACCGGCACCTTCATTTTGCAGTACGACGCCTTTGCGGAAAACATCCTGCCGGAGATCCGCGTGCTGGTTCGGGGGGTGGAGTAATGGAAAGCAAGCGTTGGACGCCGCGCAGGCATGCCGTAGGCGGACTGTTTGTGTTCCTGCTGCTGGCGGTGTTTGCCGTGATGTGCCTGGTGACCGTGCTGCTGAGCGTCCAGGGCTACCTGGGCATCGAGGAGGATGTGAACCGCTCCGCCAGCCAGCGGGTGCTTACGGGGTACCTGCGGGGCAAGGTGCGCGCCAGCGACTGGTCGGGCGGCGTAACCCTGCGGGAGGAGGACACCGGCACGGTGCTTTGCCTGCGCCAGGGAGAATGGGAAACCCGGGTCTATGCTGCCGGCGGCGCGCTGCGGGAACAGCTGTGCGAGGTAGGGGAGGAATTTGACCCCGAGCTGGGCGAGCGCATCGCGGAGGTGGACGGTATGACAGGCACGCTGTCGGACCGCTGCCTGACCCTGACGCTGACACGGGACGCCGGGGAAACGGTGACGCTGACCCTGGCGCTGCGCAGCGGGGAGGTGAGCCCATGAAAACACGGCAAGGCTACCAGGGCAATGTGCTGCTGGTGGAAATCATCGTGGTATTGCTGTTCTTCTCTCTCTCAGCGGTGATCTCCATGGGGGTCTTTGTCAGGGCGCGTCAGATGACGGAGGAAGCCGCGCTGCTTACCGCCGCCAATGAACGCATGAGCGCCTGGGCCGAGGAGCTGGCCCTCACGCCCGCCGCGGAGGAATACCTGGCGGCGCAGGGCTTTCTGCAAACGGACGGGCAATGGGCCCTGACCGGGGAGCAGGCGGTTTATACGGCGCAGGCGGCGGAGGAGAACACCGGCGCGGGAATACGTACCCGGGTCCTTCTGGAGGCATGGGATCAGGACGGGAACGCCCTGACGTCGCTGACGGCGGGCGGATATTTTGGAGGGGAGGAGCAGCCATGAGCAAAAGCGGCGGCGTTTATCGCATCGGCACCGGCGCGACTTCCCTGATGATGATTTTGGTGATCCTTTGCCTTACGGCGCTGAGCGTAATCAGCTATTCCTCGGCCAGGTCGGAACTGTCCGTAGCCCGTCGGGCGGCGGAGGTGAACGGGCAGGTATACGCCGCCATGGATCAGGGATACGATCTGCTGGCTGCCCTGGACGCGGCGCTGTGGGAGATCCACGCTGCGGCGGACGAGCAAACCTATGCCCAGACCTGCTATGAGGCGGCACGCCAGGCGGGCTGGACGGTGGAGGAGGACTGCCTCTCAGTGGAAATCCCCGCCACGGAAAAGCTTTCCCTGCGGGTGCAGGCAACGCTGCTGCCTTACGGGGAGCAGGGAGCGCGCCTGGAGATCACCGGCTTTGCCACCGTAACCCAGGCGGAAGAAATGGAGGCATTCTTTTGATCGCGTTGGATCAGATCCTTGGTAAAATTATGCAGGAGAGCGGATCGGATATTTACATTCTGCCAGGTACCCCGGTGAAGGCCAAAGTGCGCGGGCAAATGGAGCAGCTGGAGGCGGAGAAATGCTCCGTGCAGGATTGCGCCGATCTGCTTCGGGAAATTTATGCACTGGCAGGAAACCGCTCCATGGCCCGCCTGGAGGAGATCGGGGATGATGACTTCTCCTTTTCCCTGGCGGCGGTGGGACGCTTCCGCTGCAGCGCCTACCGGCAGCGCGGCTCTTATGGCGCGGTGCTCCGGGCGGTACCTTTTTCCATACCGGACGCCCGCAAGCTGTATATTCCCCAGGCAGTCATGGATCTGTTTTCCCTCAAGCGCGGCATGGTGCTGGTTACGGGCCCTGCAGGCAGCGGCAAATCCACAACCCTGGCCTGCCTGATCGACCGGATTAACCGGGAGCGCACGGGGCATATCATCACCATTGAGGACCCCATTGAATACCTGCACGGGCATAAGGGGTGCCTGGTTTCCCAGCGTGAGATCAATACGGATACCCAGTCCTTTGCCCATGCCCTCCGGGCTGCGCTCCGCCAGGCGCCCGATGTCATCCTGCTGGGCGAGATGCGCGACTTTGAAACCATTTCCACAGCCATGACCGCTTCGGAAACGGGCCACCTGCTGCTGAGCACGCTGCACACCGTGGGCGCAGCCAAGACCATTGACCGCATTGTGGACGTTTTCCCCGCCAATCAGCAGCAGCAGGTGCGGGTACAGCTTTCCATGGTGCTCCAGGCCGTGGTGTCCCAGCAACTGATTCCCGGCGTAAAGGGCGGGCAGGTAGCCGCCTTTGAGGTGATGCGGGTGGACCCGGCCATTGCCAGCGTGATCCGGGAAGGCAAGGTACACCAGCTGGACAACATGATCTACGCCGGCAGCGCCAACGGCATGCAGACCATGGACGGGGACATTCTACGGCTGTACAACGAAGGGCTTATCAGCCGGGAAAATGCGATGATGTACTGTGTCAATCCCGAGGTGATGGCGCGCAAGCTTCGCTAAGGCTGTTGCAGCGCCGTCGGCGGAGGGGCGCTCCGTTACCGAATGTTTTTAGCGTATCCCAAAACCTCCCTAGGGTTTTGACACGCTGAGGGCGTGTTGCAGAAAGCAATTTCTGCGGCACGCCCTTTTTACGAGCAAATCAAGAGAAAAGCGGCAGCATAGCGTCAAAAAGCGAGCATCCAAAGCGCAAAGAGGTCTAAGAAGCCAGGGGCTGTCGAAAAACAGACCCGCATGTGGATAGCTTTTCAATTTTTGTGAGCACTACGAAATCATTTTGAGAGACACTCGCGTTTTAAGCCGGTTGTGTTCCCGTTTCATCCATAGCTTTTTCAGCTCAAACGCCAGGGCCAGGAAAAACAGTTCCGTGCGAATATTGCCTTTGCCTCTGGCGGGAAAACGGCGAAACCCAAAATCGTTTTTCAGCAGCGCAAACGCGCCTTCCATCTGCACAGTGCGGCACAGACGCAGATGAATGCCGCGCTGGGATGAGATATTGCGTGTAGCCTGTTCGCGCTTTTCCCGGAAGGTTCTTTGCATAACAACTTCCTTGGGCTGATTGGGGTCTTTTGCCCGGCAGCATTGCGCGCGGCAAGGACAGCCGGCGCAGTCCTCGCAGCGATACCATGCGGCGGTTATCAATTGACCATTTTGCTGTTCCGTCATTTCACGCCTGCGCTTCCGTTTTCGCTCCGGCCGATCTGCCTGTTGTATTTCTTCGCTTTCTTCGGGCCGTAGTTGGTGGGCTTGATGAAACAAACCTGTTTGTTCTGCGCCAGAACCAGGTAGTTTTCCTGACTTTCATATCCCGCATCCGCGACGGTCTCTTCATGGGGCTTTCCACGCTTCTCTGCCAGTTTTCGCATCATGGGACGGAACGCCTTTGCGTCGCTGCGGTCTGAGAATGCCTCCAGACCCGTGATGTATTCGCTATTGACCGCGATCTGGACGTTATACCGGAGCTTGAGTTGCCCGTTGCGCATGTGGTCTTCCTTCATCCGCATGAAGGTCGCGTCCGAATCTGTTTTGGAATAGCTGTTGCGGCTCTCGCCCATGAGGCCCGGCTTCCCTTCGTATGCTTTCCAGCAGCGCCCATGGTTCTTCCCATTCGCGCTGCTGCGGACTTTTGCGTTTGCCGCTTCCGCGTATGAAAAGGATATGCCGCCGTTCTTCCTCCGGCTGCTGGCTGGAATAGATTCCACACAGATATTCATGTACCATGGCCTTGAACAACACCCGTGGTTCC
>CALVVZ010000093.1 GCA_944364075.1 uncultured Clostridia bacterium | reverse complement strand
GGCGCTTCATGGCCGTCCCGTGATCGATGTCCAGGTAGACCGTGGCGTCGGGCAAGGTGCCGTCCACCGCGGGCCGGTTGATCTCCCGCACCCGCGCCACGCCGATCTCCCGTCCGCCGCCCTGATAGGCCACGGAGGAATCCACAAACCGGTCGCAGAGCACCAGCCGGCCCGCCGCCAGCGCCGGACGGATGACTTCCCGCACGTGCTGCGCCCGGGCGGCCGCGTACAGCAACGCCTCGGCCACGTCGGTCATTTCGGCATTGGCCGGGTCCAGCAGCAGCTGGCGGATTTTCTCCGCAATGGGGCATCCGCCGGGCTCCCGGGTGTGGTATACGTCGAAGCCGAAGCGGAGCAGCCGTTCCTCCAGCATGCGCGCCTGGGTGGTTTTCCCGCTGCCGTCCGGCCCCTCCATGGACAGGAAAAATCCCCGCGGCACAGGCGCATCCCCGCACAGCAGCTCCTCCAAGGCCGCCACCGTGGGCGCGTAGGCGCCGCAGCCCGCGGCCCGCAGCTCCGCTTCATCCCCGTAGCCGTAGCCCACGCCCACGCTGTCAATGCCTGCCGCCCGGGCGCCTTCCACATCAAAGCGCCGGTCGCCCACCATCACCGCACCGTCGAAGGCATCGGACAACGCCCGGCGAATCAGCCGTTCCTTGCTGGGGGCGGTATCCTCAGGCCGGGTGCCCGCCACCGCGTCGAAGAAGCGGTCCAGGCGAAAGTGCCGCAGGATGCGTTCCGTGGGGCCTTGGGGTTTGCCCGTGGCCACCCCCAGGTAATATCCCGCCCGCTTCAGCCGCGCCAGCAGCCGCCGGATGCCGGGATACACGCGGTTTTCCAGTAGGCCCACATCGTTGTAGCGCTCCCGGTAAAGATCCACCGCCCGCTTTGCCTCCGTCTCCGTCATGCCCAGATACGTCTGGAAGGAGTAAAACAGCGGCGGCCCGATAAATTTACGGAGGACTTCCTCCGGCGGAGGCGTACGGCCCATTTTTTCCGCCGCATACCGAACGCAGTTCCAGATGCCCTCCTCGGACTGGGTCAGCGTCCCGTCCAGGTCAAACAATACCGCCTTCACCGCACACATAAAATTTCTTCTCCCTCCACGCCAAAGCGTCCGCGCGGCCCGGCCTGCGCCAGCGCCTGCGCCGTTTCTTCCGTAATTTCCTCGCCAGGGGCCGCCAGGGGAATTCCCGGCGGATACAGCCCCGCGCAAGCCGCCGCCACGCGCCCCGCCGCCACGGAAAGGGGCACGCGCTCCGTTTCCCCCAGCGCCGCCTCCCTGGGCGGCATGCGAACGGGCGGAAGCGCACGGGCAAGGGGCGCGGCAGGCAGCGCCGCCGCTTCCGGCCGCAGCGCCGCCAGCGCCTGTTCCAGCCGGGCCAGGCAGGCGTCGCCATCCATGGCCGTCAGGATGCACACCGCCCGGCGCGGGTCATGCATCTCCACATCCACGCCCAGCCGGGCCAGCGCCTGGTCCAGGGCTTCGCCCCCCTGGGGCGCGCGGATCACCAGCCGGGTGGGATCGAACCGCAGTCCCGTTTCCCCCCATGCCGCCTGCGCGTCCCCGTATCCCAGCGCCGGCAGCCGCCTGCGCAGAGCGTCCGCCCCGGCGCACACCGCCGCCAGCCGCGCCGTGCCCGCCGCCTCCATATAGGCGCAGGCGTCGTCCACGGCCATCATCAGCACAAAATTGGGGGAGGAGGTCTGGGTCATGCGCAGCAGGCGCAGGGCTTTCTCCCGCTCCGCAGCGTCCCGCAGGTGCAGCACCGCGGTACCCGTGAGGCTGGGCAGGGTCTTGTGGCAGGACTGCACCCAGGCGTCCGCCCCTGCCTGCGCGGCCCCCGGCAGCCCCGGCATCCAGGGCAGGTGCGCGCCGTGGGCTTCGTCCACCGCCAGGCGGCAGCCCTGGGCATGGGCCGCAGCTGCAATTCGCTCCATGGGCAGGCAACCGCCGTAATAATCCGGCCGGGTGACCAGCAGGCAGCGGGCTTCGGGGTGCGCCGCCAGCGACGCCAGCACCGTTTCCTCTCGCAGGTATCCATAGCCGTCCTCCGTAAAGGACAAGGGCATAAACACCGGCCGGAGGTCCCCCAGCACGCAGCCGTGCACCGCCGAGAGATGCGCGTTGCGGGGCAGCAGCACCGTTTCCCCCGGGCGCGCGTACAGCATCAGCATGGCCTGTATCCCCACGGTGGAACCGTTGTGCAAAAACAGCGCCGCGCCGCTGCCCGCCACCCGGGCATAGCGCTCCTGGGCCAGGCGCAGGCCGTTTTCCGGGCAGTACAGATCGTCAGTGCCCGGCAGTTCCGTGGTATCCAGGGCGTAGGCGTCCACCGGCCCGAAGGGTCCGCGTCCCTTGTGTCCGGGCATGTGAAAACTAGCCCGTCCCCGGTTGCGCTCCAGCATTTCCCACACGGGACGCTCCATTCCATACGCCTCCTTTGCAAGATACCGTTTTATTGTACCCGAGCCGGGCGCGGAATGCAAGGGCGATGGCGCGCGCAAAAAACGGCGGCGCGCCCGGGAGCAAGCCCCTCACAGGCCCTGCTCCACATAGCGCACCGCCGCGCCGTCCCAGTATTTTCGGTAGATCCGTTCCCGTCCGTCCAGGTTCAGCTGGTACAGCCGGAAAATCACCCATTCGTCCTTGGGCTGCCACTGTTCCCCGTAGGAATAGCAGTAGCGCATGCCCAGGCGGCGCATCACGCCGCCGCTGCGGGGATTGCGCACGTCATGGGTGGCCGTAACAAAGGGCACGCCATCCAGGCGCAATTGTTCCAGCACCGCCCGCGCCGCCTCCGTGGCGATCCCCTGCCCCCAGCAGTCGCTGCGCAAGCCGTATCCCAGGTCATGGCCGTCCTCTGCGCTCACATGGACATAGCCGATGGGAAGATTGTCCTCCCGCAAACACACGGCGTAGCGATACCCTTCCCCTCGCACGTATGCAGCGAGATACCGTTCCTCCAGCAGCGCTTGCGCTTCCGCCAGCGTTCTGACGGGAAACCAGGGCAGGAAGCGATTGGCCGCCTCGTCCCCGTAGATCCGGTACAGTGCCCCGAGGTCCTCCGGGATAAACCGGCGCAGGATCAGCCGCGGCGTTTCCAGGCGCGGCGTATTTTCCATGCTTTCCACCTCCTTACCCGCGGCGCGCCTTGCGGGTTTTGGCGCGAAGGGTTCCGGCCTCCCACTCCGCGAAATCCTCCTCTTTTTCCAATAGCAGGGACGGCACAGGGGTTGGCTTGTGGGTATGCGGGTCCAGGGCGACCATCACCAGATAGGCGCGGTTCACTCGCCGCCGTTCCCCGCCCAGGGACTCCACAAAGGTATCCACCCGCACCTCCATGCTGGTACGCCCCACGTAAGTGATGCGTCCTTCCATGGCAATGGTATCGTTTTCAAAGGCCGCCGCTTGAAATTCCAGATGGTCCACCGAAGCGGTGGTCACCTCGCAGCCCGAATGCCGCCGGGCCACCACGCCCGCCACCACGTCAATCCATTGCATCAGCCGTCCGCCAAAAAGGCGGCCGTAACCGTTCAGGTCCCCGGGCATCAAAATTTCCACATGGGTGGTCATGGAATCCGTAATCCGTTTAGGCGAGCACATGAAATTCCTCCTCACGGCTGAGCATGGTCAGGCTGAGCAATTCCCGCGGTCCGGGCAGCTCCACCGGCGTGAACCAGTCGGGATGCGCCTCCATCATTTTCAGCCAAAGGTCCTGTTCCCAGGGCAGGGGTTCCCCGGCCTCCAGCGCCTCCTGGCACAGGGCAAGGGTTTCCTGGCAGGCCGCGTCCAGCAGCCCCGCAGGCACCACGATCATCGACGTATCCGGCACACCGCCCACCATGGCCACGCAAATGGCGTCCTGGCACACCGCGTCCCAGTTCACCGACGCCCCCTCGTACACCGGATAGCGCTGGTAGCCGAAATCCAGCCAGATATAATGGGTCTGGTTGGGATACTTCTCCCGGGTTTTGCACAGCAGGAACAGCCGGCTCAGCCGCAGGTAATTCAGCGCCTCCTCCGGGCGCAGCGCGCATTCCAGGGGCAGTGCGTAACGGCGCTTGTACTCCATCAGGTTGGGATGCTTCCCCATGAGCTGCCGCAGCTTGTCCCCCTCGGCGTAGCAGGCCAGGGGCACGGCGCGGATCCGGCTAAGATAACGGAACCAGCAAACGTATTCCTCCGGGAGATTGGGCGGAGTCACCGGCAGGTTGATGTAAGCCGTGGTACACATGGGCCGGGACTGGTTGGCGCGGCACAGCGCCCGGTGGGCCGCTTCCTGCCACTTCACCGGCAGCGGCACATGCACGGGAAAGGTCAGCTCCGCGCCGGTCACCCCCAGGCGCGCCATGGGGCTGAGCTGCCGGGTATCCAACCGCAGGCCAAAGCGCTTTTCAAAGCGTTGGAGCGCTCTTTCCTCCCCTTCCACCGGGCAAGGGGGAAGAGACTGGTCCGACAGCACGTAAATCAGCGCCCGGCGCAGGGTGTACAGGTCCCAGCGCTGCTGAAAAGCCGCCAGAAACCGCGGACCCTGGCTATGGGCCACCTGCTGAAAAAAGGCCGCCGGGCCAAAGCAGAACCTGGGGTGCAGGAAAGCGCTGCGCTGGGATTGACAGGCATACCGCAGGGGCGTCCCGCGGTGAAAGCAGAGCCTGCCTTCGGCGTCAAAGCCCTCCGCGGCCACCGGGCATACCGCGTCCACCGGGTCCTGCGGCCGGGGCAGATATCCCGTCAGCACACAGGCAGGCATTTCGTTGCCCGGCTGACAGGCCCGCAGCTCCCGAAGCAAATGAAGCTCCCAGTTACGGATAAAGCGCATTTCCGGGCAACCCATGAGCAGGTAGTTTTCTCCCTGCCACAGTTCCTGGAAATCCATCCATGGGTCCGCCGCCGGTACCAGGAATTGGCACGCCCCCAGGCGGCGCAGGGCCGCCACCTCCATATCGGTAGGTTCCTCCAGCAAAGAAAGCGCATAGCTCAACCGGCGGGGCGCAAAGGCGTTATCCGCCGCGCTGCGCAGCGCCGCCTCCGCTTCCGCCGCCCGGGTTGCCGCCATAAAGATCAAAATTCGTTCCACGCCCCGTCCTCCTTTGTTGTGTCCATATCTTATCATTCTCCCTTGTTCCCGCCGCATCCTTGCGAATAAAAAAATTCCTCGGGAAGATAACTCCCGAGGAAGGCGGTTTCATGCCATCGTATGGAACAGTCCGGTAATTTAGTCGCTTACGGGATATACATGTTGGTATTCCATCCTGTTCAGCTCCTGCAAACACTCCAGTTCCCGCATGTCCCGGTCATGGTTGGAAATCAGGCAGGTCATGACAAGCGTAAAGAGCAGCAACACCAGGAACAACATAGAACCGCGCACCTCCTTGTGCATGGGGCATACATGAATTTGCATCATTTCCTGCGCTTTCAGGAAATCTCATTTATATTATACGGATATTCAGAAAAAATGCAAGATGTTTTGCAAGATTTCTTGCAAATTTTATTTCTTGAAGGGCGGTTCCATCTTCCCGACTAGCCTGTATAAAAGCGAAAGGCCCAGGCCGTCAAAAACCCCGGAGAGGCGTCGGCGAGGACGCAGTTTTCCTCGAGCTCTTGAAAGAAACATGCTTTTTCACAGCGATATGGAGAAACAGCGTGTCGAAAAAAATGCTTTCCGCCACTCAGACCGTTGACAAAGTATTTTGCCTCATTATTTCTGCAAGTCATGTAAGCATTCTTGCAGATGCAAGAAGCAGCGTGTCAAAAAGTGGCGTCGCCACTTTTTTGACACGCTGGAGCGGGGCTGTTGCCAACTTTCGTTTTGCAACAGTCCCGCTTTTTTATATTTGATTTCCCGCGCCCGCAGGCGAATCGCCAACCGGTCAATCCTGGCCGTGGAAGCGCTGCATGGCCTTGCGAATAGCGTCCTTAGCGGCGGCGTCCTGTTCATGATCCAGCTGGTAGGACAGGAACGCGGCGGCATGGCTGTTGCCCACTGCGGCCAAGGCCGTCGCAGCGGCGGCACGGAATTTGGCATCCTTATGGTGCAGCAGGGGAATCAGCGCGTTCATGCAGTCATCCCCGCCGATTTTCCCGGCAGCCTCGATAGCCGCCATGGCAATATGCTCGTCTTTATCCTCAATCAGGCCGATCACTGCGGCGGCATTCTTCTTTTCAATGGCATGGGCAATCTTGTGTTCCTTATTCCCGAATAACATGGTTCCATCCTCCTCATTTTTTTATTGGGGGAGCAGGCACCCCAGGGGGGCTGTTCTCCTTTGTCTGTATTGGGCATTATAGAACCGTATTGTGAATTCAATATGAAGAAAAGCGTGAAGAAAGGGTGAATCTTTCCGTCTTCGGAAACAAAAAAGGCGCTTGCCCGCCTTGGCCGGAGCAAGCGTCAAGTCATGCTTGCGAAAGTATCAGCGCGCGCACTACCGCGCCCGCCATCAGCATGCCCGCCACCCCGGGCACAAAGCTGACGCTCCCGGGCACGCGGCTGGGCTGTCCATCCGCTCCCAGGGGGCGCAGCGCCGGTTCCGTGGAATAGCACACCTGGAGACTTTCAATTCCCCGTTTCTTTAGCTCCCGTCGCATCACGCGGGCCAGCGGGCACCCCTGGGTTTGTGAAAGATCGGTAATTTCCAGGCGGGACGGGTCCAATTTATTCCCCGTGCCCATAGCGCTGATGAGCGGCACGCCCAGGTTCCGGCAGCGCACCGCCAGCTCCACCTTGGCACTGACCGTATCCACCGCGTCCACCACATAATCATACTGCGCCAGGTTGATCTGCTCCGCCGTCTCCGGCAAGTAGAACAGCGCATGACAGGTCACCCGGCAGAAGGGATTGATCCGGGCAATGCGTTCGGCCATGACCTCTACTTTCAGCTTTCCCACCGTGTCCAGGGTGGCAATCAGCTGACGGTTCAGGTTGCTCAGGCTCACCCGGTCCGCATCCACCAGGTCCAGCGCCCCGATGCCCGCCCGGGCCAGGGCCTCCGCGGCATGGCCGCCCACGCCGCCCAGGCCGAACACCGCCACCCGTTGCCGCGCCAGCCGTTCCCCCGCCCCCCTGCCTACCAGCATGATCTCCCGGGAAAATATCTCTTCCTGCATGTCCGGCGCCTCCCTTCGTTGCTCTCCAGTATACCCGTCGGCCTTTTCGCCGTCAAGCGCCGCCGTTCCGCGGCAAAAATCCACCTTTTCCTGCGCTGCGGCGACATGTTCCCCTATCTTTCCACCGGGAAACTGTGGTATACTGCAAGGGGATATCTAACCAGGGAGGATCGTTATGGAAGCAATTCCCGTACTGATGACGCTATCCGGCCGCGCCTTCGGCGGCGCGGTAGAGGAGGAAGAGGCGGTGGACCTGATGACCACCGGCATGCTGTATCCGCTGAAGGAGGGTTGGAAACTCACCTATACGGAGACCCAACCCGAAGACAATACCACCACGGAAATCACCCTGCTTATGGGACACGACCGCGTGGTCATGACCCGTTCAGGGGATTACGCCTCCTCCATGGTTTTCCGCAAGGACCGCCGCTTCGAAGGCTCTTACCACACCCCTTTCGGCTCCCTAAGCATGGCCGTGTTCGCCACCCGGGTGGACGTGAACATGACCCGGGAGCACGGCACCGTGGTGCTGGAGTACCAGCTGGACCTCCAAGGCAACTATGCCGCCATGCATGAGTTGCGCCTCACCTATGCCGCCAATACGGAGCAGGCGCCATGCTCCTGACCCCTTACCGCTATGCGGCACAGGCGCTGCTGGCGAACGTTTCTGCGTCCCGCAAACCCTTTCTGCGGCGCTCGCTGCGCCCGGACGCGCTGCTGACCACCGATCTGCCTCGCCTGGTTTCGCCGCAGGCCCTGGAAACCCTGGAGAGCACCATGGACGGTCACGGCTGGACAGTGCGGCTCCAGGCGGGCTTATGGGAATTGACGCCCGTCCTGACGCCTCCCGCGCCCCTTGGCCCTGTTCCTCCCGGCGCGGACCGGCCCGCCCTGCGGCGGCTGTATTCCCTGCTTTCCCGTCACCCTGCCCCCGGCGACAGCATTGCGCCCGTCCTCGCCTTTCTCAAAGCGGAGGAGGCCGGCCCCCAGCCCCTGGAAAGGCTGTGCCAGGCCCTGTGCCGCCAGTGCGCCGTCTGCCTGCGCGCCCACCAGCGCCTGCCCGGGGAGCTGCTGCCCTATGTTCATTTCGCGCTTGCTGAGGAGGGAAAACCATGATCGTAACCTGCCTGGGACACGCAAAATTCCTGCTGGAGTTGGACAACGGCCTGCGTATCGTCACCGATCCCTATGACGATCAATCCGGCTATCCGGTAACGCCGGTAGCTGCCGACGTGGTGCTGGTCAGCCATGGCCATCACGACCACAGCGCCGTGGAAACCATCGCCGGGAACCCCCGCATCCTCCGGGAGGCCGGCGTCACCACCCTGGCCCCCGACGTGCGGGTCACCGCCCTGTCCGCCTACCACGATGACGCGCACGGCGCCAAGCGCGGCGGAACACTGTTATTCCTCATCGAGGCCGAAGGACTGCGGGTGGCGCACCTGGGCGATCTGGGCCATCCGCTTACCGACACCCAGCGCCGCACCCTGGCTCCCGCCGACCTGTTGATGATCCCCGTGGGCGGCTTCTACACCATTGACGCCCCCACCGCCAGACAGGTAGCGGAAGACCTGCAAGCCCGGGTGATTCTGCCCATGCATTACCGCAACGCCTGGACCGCCTCCTGGCCCATCGCGCCCCTGGAGAACTTTACCCGCCTGTACCGGGATGTGCCTCCGCCCATGCCCCTGCTTCGGGTAACGGCGCAGGACCTTCCCTGCCAGCCCCACGTGGCCGTGCTCGCGCCCCAGGTGGAAGCCTAAGCGCAGGCCGCTGCCCTTCCCGAATGCTCCACAACCCGCCGGACGCCGTTTGGGCGCGCCCGACGGGCTTTTTTCGCGCCCTTTTTCAACTTTTTTCGTCAGAGCTATTGACAGCGGGCGGGGGGTGTGGTTTAATATGTGCTGTTTTGCGGTTTAGAAATTCTAAACTCACGTGTGCGACCGGCGGTTTAGTGAAAGTAAACCGTCCTGATCTGGAAAGCAAGGAGGCGGTACAGGCGTGGATATTGGCGAAAAGCTGCGCCAGCTGCGGCTGCAGCGGGGATTGACCCAGGAGGAACTGGCGGACCGGTGCGAGCTGAGCAAGGGGTTCATCTCCCAGGTGGAGCGGAACCTGGCCTCCCCCTCCATCGCCACGCTGACGGATATGCTGGAATGCCTGGGCAGCTCCCTGCCGGCGTTCTTTAACGAAAAGGCGGCGGAAAAGACCGTCTTTGCCCCCCAGGACATGTTTGTCAAGGAGGACGCGGAGGAGCTGCGCGGCTCCATTACCTGGCTGATCCCCGACGCCCAGAAGAACGACATGGAGCCCATCCTGGTGGAGCTGGGTCCCGGCGGGCAGACCATGAAGCTCTCCCCCGGGGAAGGGGAGGAGTTCGGCTACGTGCTCTCGGGCAGCATCAACCTGTGCCTGGGTGAGCGCAAAACCCGGGTGAAAACCGGCGGCAGCTTCTGCCTGCACCCCAAGCAGGAGCACTGGCTGGAAAACCCCAACAAGACCAAGGCCCGGGTGCTGTGGGTATCCACGCCCCCCAGCTTTTAAGGCACAATCCGCTTTTCAGGGAGGTTACGGCACATGGTGGAGAAGGAACATCTGATTGATCTGAAAAACATCTCCAAGGAATTCGACGGCGTTACCGTTTTGGATAACATCAATCTATATATCCGCAAAAAGGAATTCGTCACCCTGCTGGGACCGTCGGGCTGCGGCAAAACCACCACCCTGCGCATCATCGGCGGGTTCGAGACGCCTACCACCGGGGAGGTGCGCTTCGAGGGCCGGGACATCGCCCAACTGCCCCCCTACAAGCGCCGGGTGAACACGGTGTTCCAGAAATACGCCCTGTTCCCCCACCTGAACGTATTTGACAACATCGCCTTCGGGCTGAAGCTGAAAAAGGTGCCCAAGGCGGAAATCAGCCGCCGGGTGGAAGCCATGCTGGAGCTGGTGAACCTGCGGGGCTACGGCAAGCGGCACGTGGACGCCCTCTCCGGCGGACAGCAGCAGCGGGTGGCCATCGCCCGGGCGCTGGTCAACGAGCCGGAAGTGCTCCTGCTGGACGAGCCCCTGGGCGCCCTGGACCTGAAGCTGCGCAAGGAAATGCAGCTGGAGCTGAAAAACATGCAGCAGCGCCTGGGCATCACCTTCCTGTACGTGACCCACGACCAGGAGGAAGCCCTGACCATGAGCGACACGGTGGTGGTCATGCGGGACGGGCACATCCTGCAAATCGGCGACCCCAAGCGCATTTACGACGAGCCGGTGAACGCCTTTGTGGCGGACTTCATCGGGGAGAGCAACATCCTCCGGGGCACCATGATCAAGGATGAGCTGGTGGCCTTCGCAGGGCAGGCCTTCCCCTGCGTAGACTTCGGCTTTGGGGAAAACGCCCCGGTGGACGTGGTCATCCGCCCCGAGGACATCATGCTGGTGGGCGAGGACGTGGGCCAGCTGGTGGGCGTGGTCAAGAGCGTGCTGTTCAAGGGCGTCCACTACGAAATGATGATCGACTGCGGGGAGGCCACCTTCAAGGTACACTCCACCACCATGCAGCCCCAGGGCTCCCGGGTGGGGCTGAGCATCGTCCCCTTCAACATTCACATCATGAAGCCCATGAAGGAGGATGCCCAGTGAACATCAACACGCAGCTCCCGGCCTGGGCCTGGTGGCTGATGGGGCTTGGCCTGGCGCTCTTTGCCGCGCTGGTGGCCCTGTCCGTGCGGCGGAACCGGGGCGTCAAGCGCACCCTGTTCGCCGCGCCCTATTCCCTGTGGATGATCCTGTTCACGGTGCTGCCGGTGATCCTCATCGGCTACTACGCCTTCACGGATCAAAGCGGCGCCTTTACCCTGGATAACTTCCGCAATTTCTGGGACAGCAACTACACCAAGAACCAGCTCTACGCCTCCCTGGGCCCGGAAGCGGCCCAGTTCATGGTCCGGGGCACGGTGAACGTGGACACCCTGGTCTACTCCCTGTGGATGGCCTTCCTGTGCACCATGATCTGCCTGGTGCTGGGCTACCCGGCGGCGCTGTTCATGGCCGACCGGAAAATGAAGCTGGGGCCGTCCCTGGTGGTGCTGTTCATCATCCCCATGTGGATGAACTTCCTGCTGCGCACCATCGCCTGGATGAGCCTGTTGGAAGACCAGGGGCTCATC
>CALVVZ010000092.1 GCA_944364075.1 uncultured Clostridia bacterium | reverse complement strand
ACTGGCGCGGAAGCCAGGACATCGTGGCCAGCCGGGACGGGGTGGTGGTCAGCGTGGTGCCCCTGGCCGGAACGGCCATGTGCAAGCCCGGAGATACGGTGCGGGCAGGGCAGGTGCTGATTGCCGGGGAAGAACGGTTGAATGCGGAGGAGACGCGGCCCGTTTCCGCCCGGGGTATGGTGATTGCCCGTGTATGGGATGGCGCCCGGGCACGGGTCTCCCTGCGGGAAACGCAAACGGTTTATTCGGGGGCGAGCTTCCAACGGCAAATGGTGCGCACCCCGTGGTTCAACCTGTGGTCCCCGGCGGATTCGGGCTTTGCCCAGCAGGATATCCATGCGGAGGTCATGCCCCTGGGCGGCCTGTTTTTGCCACTGTGGGTACGCCGGGAAACCTGCCTGGAGGCGCAGGCGACCACCGCCTGGCGCAGCATGGAAGAGGCCCAGGCGGAGGCCGGCCTCGCCGCCCTGCGCGCTCTGGGGGAAAAGGTGGGCCGAAATGAGGTTTTCGTTGACAAATGGGTAGATTATTGTATGATAGAAGGTGAGATACTAGAGGCTGTCGCTATGGGCGAAAGGCGGATTGATATCGGCTGTCCGTCCGGCGGCGGCGTATAGCCCGCATGGCCGCACGGGCACGGACCGGACGCGAAGGGAGCGCGTTTCTGACGTGAGTTTGCGGCGAGAAGAATGGAGGACGCATATTTGGCACAGGTAAAACAGATGATGCTGTCCATGGAATCCATGGATGCGTACATGTCGCTGTTTGGACTTAACGATCAGAACGTGGCCTTGATCGAGCAGGAATGCAACGTGACCGTGGCCCTGCGGGGCAATGAACTTACGGTTTCCGGCGAGGTGGAGGATGTGGAGCTGGCGGCTTCGGTTATGGAAAAGCTGCTGGAAATGCTCCGCCGCCACGAGCAGATGGACCGGGCCCGCATCCGCTATGCCATTGCGCTGGCCAGGGACGGCAAGGTGGACATGATCGACGATATACTCAAAAGCGTGGTGGCCATTACCCACCGGGGCAAGCAGATCCGCTGCAAAACCCTGGGCCAACAGACCTACGTGCAGACCATCCGGGATCACGACCTGACCTTTGCGGTGGGGCCGGCGGGCACGGGAAAGACCTATTTGGCCATGGCACTGGCCGTGGTGGCGTTGAAAAACAAAGAAGTGGAACGCATCGTGCTTACCAGGCCCGCGGTAGAAGCCGGAGAAAAGCTGGGTTTCCTGCCCGGCGACCTGACGCAGAAGGTGGACCCCTATCTGCGCCCCCTCTATGATGCGCTATATGATTTCATGGGCGTGGATAGCTACCAGAAGCTGGTGGAACGCGGGGTAGTGGAGGTGGCTCCCCTGGCCTATATGCGCGGACGAACCCTTTCGGACTCCTTTATTATTCTGGATGAAGCCCAGAACACGACTACGGAACAGATGAAGATGTTTCTCACCCGCCTGGGATTTCATTCCAAGGCGGTGGTGACCGGCGACCTGACCCAGACCGACCTGCCCGGCGCGCGGCGGTCCGGCCTCAGCGAAGCCATTGAAGTGCTCCGAGATATTCCCGCCATTGGCATGGCGTACCTGACCAGCCAGGACGTGGTGCGCCATGAGCTGGTGCAGCAGATCGTGGACGCCTATGCGGCATATGACCGTCGTGCAAAGGAGAATGCCTGATGCGGCCGAAAAAGCGAGGAGAGAAGCTCCGAAAAAAATGGGGACACAGAAGTCTGGGCCAGTGGCTGCGCAGCGCGGACGCCAAGTGCGCGCTGGTGGTGCTGGTGGGCGCACTGCTCATGTTCGGGCTGTTTTGCGCTGTCTGCGCCCCGGAGCGTTACAGCCTGACGGTGGGAACCATCTCCCATCAGACCATTACCGCCACCAAGGATGTGGTGGACGAAATTACCACGGCGAGCCGTCGCGAAGCCGCGGCGGACGCCGTGGAGCCTACCTATCACTTCCAGGAGGGTGCGTCGGAGCAGGTGCTCAGCGACCTGGCTGCCATTTTTGACGAGCTGCGCACTACCCAGCAGTACGGGTTGACCCTGCGGCGGGAAGGGGAGACGGACGCGCAGTTCCGCAATCGGGAGTTCACTGAAACGGAGCTGGAATACGCCCGGGGATTGATTACCACTGTCTCCCTTTCGGATTATCAGATCGAGACGCTGCTGCGCACGGATACGGATACCATGGAGGAAATGATCTCCACGGTGACCACCGCCGTGCAAAACACCCTGAACACCACCATCCGGGAGGGACAGGTCGCCCAGTCCATCAACAATATCCTACAGATCGTGGGCTACCGGGTGGAAACCTCCCTGTTCCAGAACATCGTGCCCACGGTGCTCAAGAGCTGCATCGCGCCCAACATGGTCATTGACCAGGAAGCTACGGCCCAGGCGGAGCAGAAAGCGCGGGACGCGGTGGAGCCGGTGATCTAGCTCCAGGGGCAGAATATCATCCGGGAAGGAGAGCGCGGCAGCCGCAATCAGGTGGAGATGCTTCGCTCCCTGGGTATGCTGCAGGACAATGCCTACGACTATTCCATCTATGCGGGGGCGTTGCTGCTGGTGGCGGCCTGCGTGGTGATGCTGCTGGCGCTGTTGCGCTTGCTGGACCGGCAGATGCTCCATGACTTGCGGGGATTGATGGTGCTGATGACCGTACTGGTCATTACCATGGGTCTGTGCATGCTGTGCGTCAAGGGGCTGAATGCGTATCTGGCGCCCATCGCCATGGCGGCGATGCTGCTTACGGGGCTGCTGGGCGTGCCGGTGGGCATTGCCTCTATCGTGCCCATGGCGCTGCTGGTCAGCGGCGTGACCGCAGGGGGCAACGGCAATTACTCCACGGAAATGGTGCATCTGCTGGTGATGGGCATTGTCAGCGGCACGCTGTCGGTGATGTTCCTGCGGGAAAAACCCCAGCGCGTTCGGGTGGCGGTTTGCGGCCTGGTGGCCGCGGTGAGCAATCTGGCGCTGCTGGTAGCCATGGAGCTGATGACCTCCAGCGCCATGGACGGCGTTGTCAACAGCGCTGCCTGGGCGATGGGCGGCGGCATGGTCAGCGGTTTGATGGCGCTGGCGCTTCAGCCCGTGTTTGAGACAACCTTCAATCTGGCCACGCCCAGCAAGCTGCTGGAGCTGGCCAACCCCAATCAGCCCCTGCTGCGGCGGTTGCTGCTGGAGGCGCCGGGCACGTACCATCATTCCATCATCGTAGCCAACCTCTCCGAAGCGGCTGCGGAACGCATCGGCGCGAACCCGCTATTGGCCCGTACCGGCGCTTATTTCCATGACGTGGGCAAGCTGAAACGGCCCCTGTATTTCAAAGAAAACCAAATGGGGGAGAATCCCCACGACCATACGGACCCCTATGTTTCCGCGGCGATCGTGACCACCCATACCCGGGACGGGTTGCAGCTGGCGCAGAAATACCGCCTGCCCATGGAGATTCAGAAGATCATCGTGGAGCATCACGGGGATACGCCGGTGATGTTCTTCTACCACAAGGCGCTGCAACAGGCCAACGGCAAGCCCGTGGACATTGCGGATTTCCGCTATGACGGCACGCGGCCTTCCAGCAAAGAGGCAGCCATCGTCATGCTGGCGGATACCATCGAGGCGGCGGTGCGCTCCATGCCTGACCCCACGCCTCAGGCCATCGAGCGCTTTATCGAGCGGCTGGTGCGGGGAAAGCTGGAGGATGGGCAGTTGAGCAACTCGCCCCTTTCGTTGCGGGATATTGACGGCATCTGCGACGCCTTTGCCAAGGTACTCAACGGCGTGTTCCATGAGCGGATTGAATACCCCTCTACGCCTGTGCCCAAGCGCGATCCCTTCTTCCTGAACCAGCAGGAGGAGAAACAGCAGCAGGAGTCTGCGGAGCAAAACGGACGCCAGGCAAAAGCCGCCGCCCAGGAACCGGCGCAGCGGCCTGCGCAGGAAACGCCGCCGCAGGAAGCGCCCAAGGAGGAGCCTGCCCAGGAGCAAAACGCGGCGGAAAAACAGGCCTATGAGGAACCCGAGGCGGAGAAGGTGAACGTGGAGTTTAACGAGGAAATTCCCGCGCTTTCGGAAAGGACGGAGGAGCATGATCCTGCTGTGGGAGATTGACACGCCGGTGGAGCCGGAACTGCTCTCCCTGATGCAGACGGCGGCAGACTGCGCCCTGTGGGCGGAAGGCGTGCGCCTCCCCTGCGCGGTGGGGGTGCGCCTGTGCGGGGATGAGGCCATCCGGGAGATCAACCGGGAATACAGGCAGACGGACCGCGCCACGGACGTGCTTTCCTTCCCTACGGTGAACTATCCCAAGGGGGTTACCGCCGGGAGCGCGGAACGGCTCTTGCGGCGGGAGCTGGACGACGGGCTGGACGCCTGCATGCTGGGGGATTTGATCCTGTCCATTCCCCATGTGCTGGCCCAGGCGGAGGAATACGGACATTCGCCCCAGCGGGAGGCGGCCTATCTGCTGGTACACGGCTTGTGCCACCTGATGGGTTACGACCATATGGTGGAGGCGGAACAAAAGGAGATGCGCGCCATGGAAGAAAAAATTCTCAGCGCCGTGGGCATGGGCCGGGAGGAAAACGCGCAGGTCAGCGATGAAGCGCTGCTTGCCCTGGCCCGGGCCGCCATGGAGCGGAGCTATTCCCCCTATTCCCATTACCCGGTGGGCGCGGCGCTGCTGTGCGCCGACGGCCGGGTATACCAGGGCTGCAATATTGAAAACGCCTCCTTTGGCCTGACCAACTGTGCCGAGCGCACCGCGCTGTTCAAGGCGGTGAGCGAAGGAGAGCGGGAGTTTACGGCCATTGCCATTGCGGCGGAAGGCTCCGCGCCCTGGCCCTGCGGCGCATGCCGCCAGGCGCTGCATGAGTTCGCGCCGGATATCCGGGTGCTGGTTACCTGGGGGGACGCGCAGCGGGGAGAAGCGCTCCTGCCCGAGCTGTTGCCCAAGGGCTTTGGCCCCAAAGACCTGCCGGAAACCTGACGGCGAACACCCCAATGAATTGAAACAGAGGAAGAACGAAGATGGGATTTCATTCTGGCTTTATTACCATTGTAGGCCGGCCCAATGTGGGCAAGTCCACGCTGATGAACGCCCTGGTGGGCGAGAAAGTGGCCATTGTTTCCAACCGCCCTCAGACTACCCGAAACCGCATTATGGGCGTGATGACGCGCCCGGAATGGCAAATCGTGTTCCTGGACACCCCGGGTATCCATCACCCCCGCACCAAGCTGGGGGAGAGCATGATGCAGTCCGTCAAGGACGCCATGGACGGCATGGACGGGCTGCTGACTCTGGTGGACGCCACCCAGGTGGGGGAGCAGGATCGGAAGATCGTCCAGGAAATGGGGCAGCGAAAGGTGCCCAAGGTGCTGGCCCTGAACAAGATTGACCTGGTGCCCAAGGAACGGCTGCTGGGACTGATGGCCTCCTTTGCGCAGGCGGGTTACGACGCCATCATTCCCATCAGCGCCAAGACCGGGGACGGCCTGCCGGAGCTGGAGGCGCAGCTGGTGAAGAACCTTCCCGAAGGACCGAAATATTTCCCCGACGACATGATGACCGACCAGCCCGAAAGGCAGATCTGCGCGGAACTGATCCGGGAAAAGGCGCTGCTGCATCTGCGGGATGAGGTGCCCCACGGTATCGGCGTGGAGATGATGGCCATGACCAAGGAAAACGACGATTTCATGGAGATTCACGCCACCATCTATTGCGAGCGGGACGCCCACAAGGGTATCATCATCGGCCGGCACGGGGCCATGCTCCAGCAGATTGGCACCGAGGCCCGGGCGGATATCGAAGCGCTATTGGGCATGCATGTGAACCTGAAGCTGTGGGTCAAGGTGCGCCCGGACTGGCGCAACCGCATGGATGATCTGCGTACCCTGGGATATGACAACAAATAAAAAGTGGGCCGTGGCATGCCGGTAAGACGGCCGCGGCCCATGCGATGCGTAGCATAATAAACGGCGGAGGCTAGCGCTGCCGGGTCTGGCGCGTGGAAGCCTCCGCCGTGTTGCGTCCGATGAATATAGTGCGCAGCGCGCCGGTCATAGGGTTCGGACGGGCAGGTTGGTATGGGAAGACGCTGCCTGCATATGCAGCGTTTTATCTTATGTGAAGCCGCCGGGGGTCAGATGGCTTGGCTTTGCAGGGACAGGTCCTGAGAAGTCTGGCACAGCATGGCGTCATCCATGAGCCGGCTCATGCGCAGCGCCTCCTCCAGGTCGCCTGCATCCCAGGCGTTTTCCAGTTGTATACGGATGAATAGGATCGGGTCCGGCCTGTAATGCTGTTTCAATGTTGTATCCCTCCTTGTCCGTTCTTGCGTAGCTGAGGCAATCGCTTGTACCTCGCTTATAGCATACAACCTGTCCGGGAGGATTTCAACAGCGAAGAAAGGGAGCTTTTGTCGAAAAAGCGCTGTGCAGCAAAAATGTTCGCGCCATGGCCCGTGACGGCCGCCGCTCCCATGAAACGCTTTTCAGGATGCGCCTGATCTGCTACAATGGTGAACGAAGTTTGGTTACAGGAGGAAAACTCCCATGAGCGAAGTGGCGCTGGTGCCCTGTGAAAGCTATGAGGAAGAAACCGTTTATCAGGCTGTGCGGGCAGGGATGGCATTGTTGGGCGGTATGGAGCGCTTTTTCCAGCCAGGGGAGCGTATTCTGCTCAAGCCCAACTTGCTGAGCAAGGCGTCCCCGGAGAAGGCGGTGACCACCCATCCGGCCGTGTTTGGCGCAGCGGCCCGGCTGCTACGGGAGGCGGGCATGGAGCGGCTGACCTACGGGGACAGCCCCGGCAATCCCACGGTGTCGCCCGCTCGGGCAGCGCAAACGGGAGGCTTGCAGGCTGTAGCGGAGCGCTACGGCGTTGCCGCCGCGGATTTTGACCATGGAACCATGGTCTCCTTTCCCCAGGGAAAACGGACCCACAGCTTCTATCTGTGCCATGGCGTGCAGCAGGCGGACGCGGTGCTGAACCTGCCCAAGATGAAGACCCATGCCCTGGAGCGGATTACCGGCGCGGTGAAAAACCTCTATGGCTGCGTCTGCGGGGTGAAGAAAGCCGCGGGGCATGTCAGCTTTCCCGACCGGATGATTTTTGCCGAAATGCTGGCGGACTTGAACCTGTGCGTGAAGCCGCGGCTTCATATCCTGGACGGCATTGTGGCCATGGAGGGGAACGGCCCGTCGTCCGGCTCGCCCACGCCCATGAAGGTGCTGCTTTTCTCTGCGGACCCCGTGGCGCTGGACAGCGTTTTTGCGGCGCTGGTGCATCTGCCGCCCGCGGCGGTGCCTACCTGCGTGGCCGGTGCGGCGGCGGGTGTGGGGAGCATGGCGCCGGAACAGATTTGCGTGCTGACGCAGGAAGGGGAAATGACCGTGGCGCAGGCTGCGGCAACCTATGGCTGCCCCGGCTTTGACGTGGACCGGTCCGGCAGTTCGCACGGAAAAATCGAGCGCCTGATGCGGCTGGTGCCTTTCATCCAGACGCGGCCCCAAGTGGACCTGAAGCGCTGCGTAGCCTGCGGCATCTGCCAGGAAGCCTGCCCCGTCCCCGGCAAAGCGGTTCATGCCGGTCAGGGAAAAAAGGCGCGGTATGATTATCGCAAGTGCATTCGCTGCTATTGCTGCCAGGAAATGTGCCCTGCCAAGGCCATCAGCGTCCATCGCGGACTGGTCAACCGCCTGCTCAGCGGGAAATAGACGGCTTGCGCTTCGCGCAGGCTCCAGCGTGTCGAAAAAGGGCAGAAGCCACTTTTTGAACACGATAAAGCGCCCTTTCGCATGCGGAGGGGCGCTTGCGGTATCGGGCCATGCATTCGGGGGAGCGTAACAGCGGCTGTCTCAACGCTTGATGTCGTAGTTCATGCTCATGAGATTGCGAATGCCCTGCACGTCGTCGGTAATATTGGCGTCGCCGTGAATGGTATGCTTGATGACGCTGGAAGCAACGGCAAAGTTCAGCATGTCCATGGGGCGGTAATTGTGCAGCATGGCATAGATCAGCCCGCTGGCAAAGGCGTCGCCCCCGCCTACGCGGTCCAGGATGGTGAACGTGTACAGCCTGCTCTCAAAAGTGTGTCCCTCATACCACATGAAGGCTTTCAGGCTGTTCTCACTGCCGGAATGTACATAGCGCACATGCCGGGCGATGCAGCGCAGGTTGGGGTAACGGCGGATGAATGCCTGAAAAATCTCGTCCTGCTGCTCATAGCTGGGCTGCATGGGTACGCCGTCCTTCCAATCGCCTTTGGTGTGATCCGCCTCATCCCGCCACAGGTGATAGGGCTCAATGCCCAGCAGGATGTTCACATAGGGCAGGCATTCGGTGCAGAAATCCCGCGCCTCTTCCCAACTCCACAGGGAAGCGCGGAAATTTCCGTCAAAGCTGACCGTGAGGCCGTGATGCTGGGCGGCCTGAAGCAGGTTCAGCGCCAGATCACGACAGCCGGGGCCCAGAGCAGGCGTAATACCGCTCAGATGCAGCCAGTCAAAATCCGCCAATAGCGCATCCAGATCCACGAGGGAAAAGTCATACTCCGCAAAAGCGGAATGCTTGCGGTCATAAATGACCTTACTGGCGCGTATGCCATAGCCGTTTTCCAAATAATAGGTGCCCAACCGGTGGGAGGGCGTTTCCTGGGGCGTGGAAAGTATCATGGGCGTGCAGTGTACATCGTTGGAGCGCAGCATGCGCACGGCGCTTTTTCCAAGGCTGTTGTTGGGGACTACGGAAAAAAAGGTGCTGTCAATCCCCAGGTTGGCCAGGGCCAGGGCAATATTGGCCTCGCTGCCTCCATAGCTGGCTTCAAAGGAGCTGGCCATGCGGATCTTTTCATAATTTGGGGGCGTCAGGCGAAGCATGATTTCACCCGCGGTAATAAAGCGTTTCCCCTGGGCAGGCTCATCCAGCAACGGGTTTTTGTGCAACATGTGACACTCCCTCTTTCTATGCATTTTTTCTTTCGAGGTGGGACGAAAAAACCATTTTGTACACCGCCAGTATATCATGGACGGGAAAGAAGCGGCAAGCTTTTTCGGCTGGGATTCCCCGCAGGAGGAGAAAATTCCTTCCAAAGGGCCGGAAGATATGACAAAATTGTAAAAAATATTACGTGAGAGCGCTGCTTTTCTCTATAAATTTGAAACAGCTTCGCCATTTCAAGCAACCCTGCGGAGAAGCAGAAGCTGAACGCCTTTGCGTTTTGCCTGCATGGCAGTCAAACGGTGCGCTGTGGAAAGATTTTCCAGCAACAGAGGAGACGTGGTGCAGCAACCAGTTCAAAAAGGCCATGTCCTCTGCCAGACCGGGCCAAAACGTGCGGCCTATGGTAGCCATGAAGGCCGTACTGCATCCTCTTGCAAGAAATATCAGGAACCGCCGTCAATTCCTGCCGCCTGCGGAGCGTTCAGAGGCGCTGCTGATCCAGCGGAAAATGAAACGAATTTTTGACGGAAAATGCGCAGAAAAGGGCCGGTCAGGTACGGCTGTGACAAGTGTATCAACCTGGAAAAAGCATTGACTTGCCTGATTTGACTTGGTATAATGGTCACGATGCGCGGAAGCAAAACGGTTGTGGAAGCGCATGTTTCCCGGGAGCAATTGCAAGAAACACCAAGCAAGGAGGAAGAAGAAGAACATGAAGAAGACGCTGCGCGTACTGCTGGCGTTGGCGCTGGCGCTGTGCCTGACGCCCGCCGCTCTGGCGGAAACCGTCATTGACGGTCAAGCGAATCGAAATATCACGCTGCAAGAGGTTGGCCTGAACGAAGTCGTGGACGGGGTGAGCCCCACCACCGGTTTGACCCTGAGCGAGCTGGACCAGCCCGAAGGTTTTGCGGGCCTGGCCATTACCGGGCGTTATATGCCCATGCTGGTGCAGATTGACAACGACCAGGGTGGCGTGGGCGACCGTGCTCCCTGGGGCGCGGCCTATGCGGACATCGTTTATGAAACGCCCCTGCACCGCAGCGGTTTCACTCGTATTTCCTTTCTGTTCTCCGACCTGATTCCGGACAGTGTTGGCCCGGTTCGTTCCGCTCGCGTGGGCCATGTGGATCTGCGTGAGGAGTGGGACGCCGGTTTCCTGTATTACGGCGGTCAGACCCGAAAAGGCTCCAATATTGAGGAGCGCTTCAGCGAGTACGGCGCCAAGAGCAAGGGCGTGCTCTTTAGCGGCACCGATGGCACCAACAAGCCTTGGAAGGCTTTCTATTCCCGGGTCAGCGGCCTGGCTTCTCCTCACAATGTGGATGCCAATGTGGCGGCCATTTACGGGCTGATTGATCCTGAGTTTACCCCTCCGAACCATGCGTTCCTGTTCACCGATGAGCTGCCCACCACCGGCACGGATGCCGAGGTGATCACCATCGACTGGGGTCTGGCGATGTACAATTCCCGCCTGATCTACGATGTGGACAGCAACCAGTACTTCCGTTATATGCTCCAGAAGGACGGCACGGAAGTTCCTTATGAGGACAAGTACACTCAGGAACAGCTGGCGTTCTCCAACGTGATTGTGCAGCACACCACCGTTACCTGGAACGGTTCCTCTGACGCGCCTGTGACCGTGCATATCGGCGAGGGCAATGCGGACATCTTCATGGGCGGCAAGTACATCGCCGGCTATTGGAAGCGTCCCGACGCCTCCTCCCGTACGGTGTTCTACGATGACCAGGGCAACGAGATCGCCCTGCAGCGCGGCAAGACCTTTATCAGCATCATTCCCGCGGAAACCACGGTATCCTACGAATAATCTTGCTGCGCGTTGACGCAGTCCAGCGGTCCTTCCGCTGCCACAGGCAGCGGAGGGCCGCTTTTGATTTGACGGCGCGGCAGGTGGAATCAGGCTTTTTGCCATAGACTAAGGAGAATGCGGCTTTCTATGGGCAACCTGTGAAGCCCTTCGTCCGGCATGGGCATCTTTGTTTCCATCCTTCATGAAACTATTGCAGGACAAGGCACTTGAAGTTCTATTTTTCCTGCATTTTCATCAAAAGCATGCTTTTGAGGTCAGCCGGCAAGTGGCAACGCCGCTTCGGACTGCTGAAAAAAATATGTGCTTTATCGGGCTACAAAAATGAAACTTCCGTTTTCCTAACCTGCAAGCATTTCATAGCGCATGGGGCCGAAGGTTTCCAAAGAGAAAGGCAGGCATAGCCGCCTGGAAGGTTGCCTTTTCCACTGGAAAAGGCAATCCGCCTACGGCGGACTGGCAGACTGTCAAAAAACCTCAGGGAGGTGTCGGAGGGGCCGTAGCCCCTCCGACTTTCATTCGTGTAAGCCGGCTTTG
>CALVVZ010000091.1 GCA_944364075.1 uncultured Clostridia bacterium | reverse complement strand
CGGAAAGCCCTTTGGTCGCGCCCGCAGGCGCGAAACCTTTTGCAACAGGAAGAACGCATACAGAACTTGCAAAAGCGATGAGGCAAATTACTTTATCAGCAATCTGAGCGCGCCCATCAGAGACGGGCGCGTTGCCGCTCGTATATGGCGCGTTGAAGCTGATCCTTGTAGGCGGTGGTAATGTTGTATTCGAAATATTCCTCCCGGTCGCCGTTGCTGTGTACACGAACCTGCGGTTTGAAGGTATATTTGCGCGGATCGGCCAGCGCCTTCCAGTCCACCGCCAGGGCCTGCGCCATGGGATAGAGTCGGGGCGGGGGTACGGGGTGAAACCCGTGCTGCTCAAAACGGTAGGTCAGCATGCGTCCGGCAGGGCGGTACAGCTGAATGTACAGGCCGTCGCTGTATAGCGCGATTTGCTCCACATGGAGCTTTTCACAGCGTATGAGCAGGGGATAAACATGGGCGTACAGCTTGCTTTCGCGGATCTCCCGCACGGCGTCGCGCTGACGGCGCTGCATGCGCCGCAGGCGAAACAGCAGCAGGGACAACGCCGCCACAGCAAGCAGCGCCAGGGGCAACCACCAGGCGTCCATGGACTTCCCCCCCTTACCTGCCGGAGGCGTCCTCGCCCCGCGCCAGCTCTTCCCGATGCGCAATGAGGCGATTGACCGCGTTCAGATAACTTAGACAACTGGCTTCCAGAATATCCGTGGAAACGCCGCGCCCCAGCATGGTATCTTCCCCATGTCGCACGCGCACGGTAACCTCGCCCAGGGCGTCCTGGCCTTCGGTGACGGCCTTGAGGTTGTAACTCTCCAGGGAGCAGGGCATACCGGTAATGGCGTCCACGGCGTTGAAACAGGCTTCCACCGGGCCGTCCCCGCAGGCGGCGCGGGTTTTTGTTTCGCCGTCCTTTTCCAGGGTGACCGTGGCGGTGGAGGTCATTTTGTTCCCGGAGAAAATCTGGAAGGAAAACAGCTGCATGCCTGCATCCCGGTGCAGCCGCTGCTCGCGCAGCAGCGCCATGACATCCTTGTCCGTGATTTCCCGCTTGCGGTCCGCCAGTTCCTTGAAGCGCAGGAACGCCGCCTGCAGCGCCTCGCCGCTGAGCTCGTAGCCCAGCTGCCGGGCGCGGTCGGCCAGGGCATGGCTGCCGCTGAGCTTGCCCAGGCTCAGGCTGCCCTGGGGGATGCCCAGGTCTTCCGGGCGCATGACTTCGTAGGTGGCGCGATTGTTCAGCACGCCGTGCTGATGAATGCCGCTCTGATGCTGGAAAGCGTTGGCGCCCACCACAGGCTTGTTGGGGGCGGGTTCCATGCCGCTCAGGCCCACGATCATCCGGGAGGCGCGGTGAATGTGCCGGGTTTCAATGCGCGTATCGCAGCCGTAAAACTGCTGCCGGGTGCGCAGGTTCATGACGATTTCTTCCAGGGGCGCGTTTCCGGCGCGTTCGCCCAGGCCGTTGAGGGTACACTCCACCTGGCGGGCGCCCGCGCGGATGCCCTCCAGGGAATTGGCCACGGCCAGCCCCAGGTCGTTATGGCAGTGTACGGAAAGGATCACCTTGTCCGCGCCGGGCACATGCTCCCTGACATCCCGGATTAGCGAGCCGTATTCCGTTACCGCGGCATATCCCACCGTGTCCGGCAGATTGATGGTGGTGGCTCCTGCGCGGATGGCCCCTTCCACGATGCGGCAGATAAAATCCCGGTCGCTGCGCGTGGCGTCCTCCAGGGAAAACTCCACGTCCTCACACAGGTTGCGGGCCTGGGCCACCGAGCGTACCGCGGCCTCATGCACCGCATCAGGGGCCATGTGCAGCTTGTATTCCATGTGAATGGGGCTGGTGGCGATAAACACGTGAATGCGTTTTTGCGCCGCGCCCGCCAGCGCTTGGTGAGCTGCCTCGATGTCTTCGGGCACGCAGCGGGCCAGGGAGCATACCACGCTGTCCCGCACCGCCTGGGAAATGGCGGAGATGGCCTTGAAATCCCCTTTGGAGGCGGCCGCAAAACCCGCCTCGATCACGTCCACGCCCAGGGATTCCAGGGCGCGGGCAATTTCCACCTTTTCCTTCAGGGGAAAGGATACACCCGGGGTCTGTCCGCCGTCCCGTAGGGTTGTGTGCAGAATTTTTACCTGCTCCCGGGTGCGGACCTCCTTCTTGCGTAAAAAAACCCTGCGCCCGGTTCAGCCGGACGCAGGGGCGAAAATCTTTTCCGCGGTACCACCCTGCTTGTCAGGGCATACGCCCCGCCTCACGCGCCTGAAACAGGCGCGGCCCTAACGCGGCCAACGGGCGCGCCTAACGGTGGTTCAACGCGCCGGCTCGGGGGTGAGGTATACGCGCCCGCCGCCTCGCGGCTTGCACCAGCCGCCGCGTCTCTTGCAGCGCCGCCGGACGCCTTTGCCCCGTCATTGCCTTTCCCTGCCATCATAGCAGGGATAAGTCAATTTGTCAATCCGGCGGAGCGCGGAAACCGGCCGTTATTCCCAGTCCACCAGGCCCTTGCTTTCCAGGTACGCCTGTTGGATGTCCATGTAGTCGTCGATGAGCGAGGCCACCTTCACGGCCTGCTCGGGGGTCAGGGTGTTGGCGTCCACCAGGGCCTCCACCATGTACTCGAAGGCGTCATCGTCCTCATAGTAGCAGTCCCCGGCGTTGCCGTTTTCGTCCAGCACGCCGTTTTCGTGCATGTATTTCATGTCGGCGTCGATGGCCTGAGCAATCAACCCATCGATCTGATCGCCCAGCTCCGGGTGGGCGGCGCGGTTGATCCGGCTGAGAATGAAGGCCAGCGCTTCCTCACGGTCGTATCCTTTCATCATGATGAGGTCCTCCTTTGTGCGGGGGCTCAGGCTTTGAGCGCCCGAAACTGGTCGATGGTTTCCTGAAAGATTTTCAGCGCGTCGCGCACGGGTTCAGGGCTGGTCATGTCTACGCCTGCCAGCTTCAGGGCCTCCAGAGGCGGCAGGCTGGAACCGGCGCACAGGAAGCGGCGGTAATCCCGCACCGCGCTTTCGCCCTCCTGCATGATCCGGCGGCTCAGCGCCATGGCCGCGCAGAAGCCCGTGGCGTAGACGAACACATAGAAAGCACGGTAGAAGTGGGGAATGCGCATCCACTCGTTTTCCACCAGGCGGTCCACCACCGCGCCGCCGCCGTAGTACTTCTGGTTCAGGGCATAGTAGGCGGCGTTCAGCGCGTCCTTGGTCAAGGGTTCGCCCTTGGCGGCCATGTCGTGGCTGATGCGTTCAAATTCGGCGAACATGGTCTGCCGGTAGACCGTGGTACGGAATTTCTCCATAAGATCCACCAACAGATAGGCCTGCGCCTTGGGGTCGGTGAACTTCTTTTGCAGGCTTTGGAGCATCAGCGCTTCGTTGCAGGTGGAGGCCACCTCCGCCACAAACAGGCTGTAATCCGCCTTGGGGAAGGGCTGATGGGTGTTGCTGAAATAGGAGTGCATGGCGTGGCCCAACTCATGGGCGATGGTCATGGCGCTGGTGAGGTTGTTGTTGTGGTTCAGCAGTACGTAGGGATGCACCCGGCGCAGGTCGCCGCTGGAAAACGCGCCGCTGGACTTGTTCTCATTGGGGTAAACGTCGATCCAGCCGCCGGAGTAAGCCTCCTTGAGCTTGGCCACATAATCTTCGCCCAGAGGCGCCAGACCTTCCAGCACCAGCTGATACGCCTCGGGGTAGGGCAGCTCCATGTCGAAGTTTTCCACCAAGGGCGCATACATGTCATACATATGCAGCTCGGACAGCCCCATGCGCTCCCGGCGCAGCTTCAGGTAATCGGTCAGGGAGGGCAGGGATTCATGCACCGCCGAGATCAGGTTGTCGTACACGCTCAGGGGAATCTCGTTGGGAAACAGGCTGGCTTCCACGGCGGAGGGCATATGCCGGGCGTCGGCGTTGAACTGATCCTTTTTGACGCTGGCACCGTAAATGGCGGCGATGGTGGCGCCAAACTTACCATAGGAAGACATGATGCCTTCCCAGCCCTGACGGCGCACTTCCTGGTCACGGCTGTGCAGGTAGGTGCTCAGGTTGCTTTCCCGCAGCGGCGCGGTGGTGCCATCGGGCATTTTCACGTCGGGAAAGGTCATGTCCACGCTGGAGAGCATGCTGAAAATATTGTCGGGAGCCTGCTGCAATTCGCCCATCATGGCCAGGAGCTTTTCCTGCTCGGGGGAGAGAATATGAGGCTTTTCCCGGATCAGGTTGCGGACGAATTCGGAGTAATCCGCCATATCGGGATCGGACTGCAGGGCTTCCAGCTGTTCGGCGGGCAGGGTAAGCAGCTCCGGCTGCAGGAAGGCGCTCTGGGATTCCATCTGCACCGCCAGGCTCATGGCCTTGCTCTTGAGCTCCTGGGCCACGGTGTCCCCGTTATCAGTTTCCTGGCGCAAAAAAGCATAGTCAAAGACTTCTGCAAATTTCTCATAAAGAGCGAAATATGCGCGGATGGCGCCCTTGGGATCTTCCGTCACGTGCCCCTGTCGGGCGGCAAAGGCGTTCACCGTCTCCAGAACGGCGGCGCGGGCGTCCTCCCAGGCCTGGTCGCTGGGGAAAATATGAGTCAGGTCCCACTTCCAGCGGGCATCAATGTCACAACGCTTCTGAATCTTTTCAGCCATAGCGCATCTCCTTTTCCGGCCGCATGGGCGGCGCAACGCATTCATATATGCATACGACGTTTCCGTGGAAAATCCTGCCGCCGTTGCGCTTCCCTGGCAAATCTGCTATCATAGCATGCAGGAAAGGGAGGAGAACCATGCGCGTTTCAGCCCGGGCAAAAATCAACTGGACATTGGATATTACCGGCAAGCGGGAGGACGGTTACCACCTGATGGACATGCTCATGCAGCCGGTGGAACTGGCGGACGAGCTGGAGCTGGAGCCGGCGGAGGAAAAGCTGACCCTGACGGTCAGCGGCTTTCCGCGGGTGAGCGCAGGGCCGGAGAATCTGGCCCTGCGCGCGGCGCATATGCTGCGGGAGCAGACTGGCTATCGGGGCGGCGCGGCCATTCGCCTGCACAAGCGTATTCCCGTGGGCGCGGGGCTGGGAGGCGGCAGCGCCGACGCAGCCGGCGTGCTGGCAGGCCTGAACCGGCTGTGGGGAACGGGACTGACGCAGGCGGAGACGGAGACGCTGGGCCTGCGTCTGGGTGCGGACGTCCCCTTTTGCCTGCGGGGCGGCCTGCAACGCGCCCAAGGGGTGGGGGAAATCCTCACCCCGCAGGCATGCGCAGGTATGTTCTGGCTGGTGATCCTCCAGCCCTGCCCCGGGCTGAGCACCCGGGAGGTGTTCGGCCGCTTTCGCTTAGATGCCCGGGAAAACCGCCCGGATCAGCTGGCAGCCATGGCGGCTTTGGCGGCGGGGGACTGGCGGAAGCTGTGCGCAAGCCTGGGCAACGTGCTGCAAGCGGTCAGCGCGGAGCTTCGGCCGGAGATCGGCCAGGGCATTGCGGCGCTGCGGGAGCATGGCGCAGCGGGAGCTTGGATGACGGGCAGCGGATCGGCGGTGTTCGGGCTGTTTACCCGGGCGCAGACAGCTCGGACGGCACAGGAACAGCTGCGCCGCCGGTGGCGCAGCTGCTTCATGACCCATACCTGCCGGGAAAGCCTGCTGCTGGAGGAGTAAGTAAACCGGAGGAGCGTTGGCGAACCATGGATCATCCATACGATCAGGAACATTTTTTTCATCAGTACGCGCAAATGGCCCGGAGCCGGGAGGGACTGGAAGCGGCGGGAGAGTGGCGGCAGTTTCGCGCGATGTTCCCGCCCCTGACGGGCAAACGGGTATTGGACCTGGGATGCGGATACGGCTGGCACTGCCGCTATGCCCTGGAACAGGGCGCGGCGGAGGTGCTGGGCATTGACGTAAGCGAACGAATGATTGCGCATGCCGGACGATGGGGCAGCGATCCGCGCTTGACCTATGCGGTGTGCGCCATCCAGGACTATGCTTTCCCGGAAGCCGCCTGGGATTGCGTGATCTCCAATCTGGCGCTGCATTATCTGGCGGATCTGGAGACGGCTTTTCGGCAGATACACCGCACGTTGACGCCCGGCGGCGTGTTCCTGATGAACATCGAACACCCGGTGTTCACTGCGGGCGTGGGGCAGGACTGGGTCTACGGGGAGGACGGCAAACCGCTGTACTGGCCGGTGGACCGGTACTTTTCTCCGGGAGAACGGGTGACGAATTTTCTGGGATGCCGGGTGGTGAAGCAGCACCATACCCTGACACAGATTCTTATGGGGCTTTTGCGCAACGGCTTTGCCCTGGAAGCGGTGGAGGAAGCACAGCCCCCGGCGGAGATGATGGATCAACCCGGCATGGCGGACGAACTCCGCCGCCCCATGATGCTGCTGGTTCGGGCAAGCGCGTGCTGAGCCATGGGGCCCGGGGCGGAAAAGCGAAAACCCCTGCTTCCGGGACAAAACGAATGCTCATCCGTAGGATGCGCCGTCACGCGCCGGAGACGAGACAGACGTGGCGGGCGCTTGCAGATGGTTTTCCAAACGGCGAGATTTCTTGTTGCAAAAAGCCGCGGCTCAGGCTGCTGACAAAAGCATGTTTGTTTCATACTGATGAAAAAGCGAAGGATTCGGTTTCATAATTTGCGAAAGTTTCAACAAGTATGGGACCGAAGGGGTCCAGGGGGCGACCGGAAAGCCCTCTGGTCGCGCCCGCAGGCGCGAAATCCCTCCGCGCTTGCAAGAACGCAATGTACAACTTGCAAAATGCTGGAGCCGCATACGCTGTCAATAATTTGAACCGCGGCGCGTCCACTAGGACGCGCCGCGGTTTTGCATGGGTCACTCAATGGTTCTCCAAGCGTTGAAAGGGAATAGCACGGACTGCACATGGCCCACGATCTGATCCCGGGTAATGGGGCCCACATCGTCGGCACGGCTGTCATGGGAATTAGCCCGGTTGTCGCCCATGACAAAATAATATCCTTCGGGCACGGTATAGGCGGCGAAATCCGCGTAGGGACGATGCTCGATATAATCTTCTTCATAGCGTTCGCCGTTGACGTACAGGTAGCCGTCGCGGATCTCTACCGTATCGCCGGGAAGACCCACCACACGCTTGACGAAGTTGGTGGCTCCGCGGTTAGGATAATGGCAGATGACCACGTCGAAACGCTTGGGATCGCTGGTGAGATAGTCATACTTGGTGACGAACATGATCTCTCCATCCTGCAGGGTTTCCAGCATGGAGCCGCCGTCTACCCGCACCGGTTCAAACAGGAAGGTGCGGATAACGAAGGCGATGAGCACCGCCGCGGCAATGGTAACCACCCATTCAAGGATTTCACGCTTGAGGGTTTTCTTGGGCTTTTCCTTTTTTCCGCGCTTGGCGGGTTGCACGCTGTTTTCAGGGGTCACGGGTTCCAGTTCGGACATGGGAGTACGCCTCGCTTTCTGAACAATGGTATGATTATATCCGTTTAACGCATCAGCGTCAAGGCCGCGCTGGCGGCGGGATAAAGCGTTACGGAGGCGGCCAGGGCCGCAGCAAGCAGACCGCGCCATTCCCGGCGCGGCGCAGGGGCGCACAGGATCTGTCCGGCTTTTTCCAGCGACGCGAGGCGCCGGGCGCGGCGCAGCACCTCCTGGGTATAGGCAGCCTTCATTCCGCTGCATCCTCCTTTCGGCGTAAGCGTTTGCGGATGCGGTGCAGCCGCACCCGCACTTGGGGTAAAGACAGATGAAGCACTTGAGCCAGTTCCCGGTAGCTGCGCCCTTCCAGGGCGTAACCCAGCAACAGGCGCTGATCCGCCTCGTCCAGCGCTTCCATGTTCCGCCACAGGCGCAGACGTTCTTCCTTTTGCAGGGCCAGCGCTTCGGGGGAAGCCGCAAGGCCCTGGGGGAAAGGTGCGTCCATGGGAATGGGCTGCCGGGCGCGGCGGCGCAGCAGGTCCAGGCAACGGCTGCGTACCAGTACCCGCAGCCAGGTCTGGAAGGAAAAGGCGGGTTGGTACCGGTCACGCAACAGATAAACGCGGGCGAATGCGTCCATGACCGCGTCCTCCGCTTCGCCGGCGTCCCGCAGCAGGATGCGGGCATACTGTTCCGCACCTGCCCGGTGCCGTGCAATCAGCAGATCCAGGGCGCTGTCATCGCCCTGGCAAAGGCGCGCCATGAGCTGGTTGTCCGTTTCGGGTCGCTTGGTCATGGCGCTGCCTCCCTTCACCTATAGATACGCGGCGCGTGATGAAAAGTTACACCTGGGATACGAATTTTGTCAAGCCGGTTCCGTAGTGCCGGTCTCCGGCAGGGAAAGAACCTGAAACGGAGTATTTCACTTTTTTACAATTGTATGTTATAATGTCCGAAGCCCACCACTGATGAGGAGGAACCCGTATGTTTGGCAAGCTGATGAACAACTTTTATTACGGCAAAAGCGGAAAGGGAGATTACCGCAAGGAGGATCTTCCCAAGAACCGCTGGGAACTGTTTTGGGAAATGCTGCGTATCCGTTTCTCCGCGCTTATGCGTTTGAACCTGATGTACATGGTTGTGTGGCTTCCCGCCATGATTGTGCTGATGATCGCCGCCATGTCCGCGCTGACGCTGCTGGGAGAGGCCGCGACCACGGAAGAAATGATGCAGAGCTTTTCCGAAACCATCGGAAGCGTTGTGATGTCCACGCTGCTGCTGCTGGTTCCCTGCATTGCCATTACCGGCCCCTGCACCGCGGGCGTATGCTATGTGACCCGCAACTGGGCCCGAGATGAGCATGCCTTTATTTGGTCGGACTTCAAGGACGCGGTGAAGGAAAATTGGAAGCAGGGCCTGGTGATTTCGTTGATTACGGGCCTGCTGCCGCTGGTGGTGTACGTGTGCTGGAACTTTTACAGCGCCATGGCGGCGGAGAACCCGGTGATGGTGGTTCCGCAGGTGCTTACCGCCATGATTGGCCTGATCTGGATGATTTCCGTCACCTATTTTTACCCGTTGATGGTCAGTTATAAGCTTAAAATGCGCGAACTGCTGCGCAATGGACTGCTGCTGGCGGTGGCGCGGCTACCCTTTAGCATGGGCGTTCGTCTGCTGCATATGGTACCCATGGCCATTGCGCTGGTGTGCGCTTTCTTCTTCTTCAACCCCATCTGGTCCGTGATGGGACTGTTCGCGTATTACCTGCTTTTCGGCTTCGGCTTGAGCCGCTTTGTTACCGCCAGCTATACCAATGCGGTGTTCGACCGCTTTATCAACAGCCGCATTGAAGGCGCGGTGATCAACCGGGGCCTGAGCCAGGAAACCGATGACGACGAAGAAGACGAGGACGAGGAAAACATCCAGCAGTAAACACAGGTATGTTTTTCCCCAAAGGCACGCAAGCTAGCACCGGAGGTGGTGCGCAGATGGCGCGATGGCGGCTGTCCGAGGAGGAAAAGCGCAAGTACGCTCTGGCGGAACGCCTGGGGTTGCTGGAAGAACTGGAGAAGAAGGGCTGGGCCGGCCTGCCGGCCAAGGATACCGGCAGGATCGGCGGCATGCTGCACCGGGGCAAGGCCAAATAAACGCATCAGGCGGGCACGGGCTCTCCTGAGAAAGCATCAAAAGACGCGAGGAATACGGATGTACACGGGATTTGCGGAAATCTACGACGAGCTGATGGCGGACGTGGACTATGAGGCATGGGCGGACTTTTACTGTAAAATGATGGAAGGCTTTGGCATCCGCGGGGGAAAGCTGGCGGAATGCGCCTGCGGCACCGGCGGACTGACGCTGCCGCTGTTTCGCCACGGGTTTCATGTGACGGGGGTGGATCTGAGCCAGGATATGCTCTGGCGGGCGGCGCAAAAGGCCCGCGCCCAGGGCATGGCCATTCCCTTCGTGCGCCAGGATATGCGTCAGCTGCGCCTTCACCGGCCCATGGACGCGGTGCTGGCTACCTGTGACGGGGTGAATTACCTGCTGGATGATGTGGATGTGCTGGAGTTTTTCTCCTCGGCCTATCGGGCGTTGCGGCCCGGCGGCGGGCTTTTCTTTGATATTTCCACGCCACATAAGCTCCGGGAAGTGCTGGGCAATCAGATTATCTGCGAGGACCTGCCCAAGATTACCTATTTCTGGCAGAACTCCTTCAGCGATAAAACCAAAGTGCTGGACATGCATCTTTGCTTCTTTGTCAAGCAGGAGGACGGGAGCTACAAGCGCATTGACGAGACACAGAAGCAAAAGGCGCATCCCCTGCGGCACCTGTCGGACCTGCTGTATCAGAGCGGATTTGACCGCGTGACCGTGTTCGGGGACGGACGGTTGGAGCCGCCCCGGGAAAGCGAGCGGCGCTGGCACTTTGCGGCCATCCGCCGGGCGGACCCGGCCAGCATGGCGTAAGGCCGGGCAACCAACGAAAACCAAGGCAGGAGCATACGAAATGGAAGAAATGCTGCATATATCCCTCATGAAAGGCCAGGCGCGCGCGCTGCTGTGCGAAAGCACGGAGATGGTCCAGCGGATGTCGGACATCCACCGGGCCACGCCGGTATGCACGGCGGCGCTGGGACGGCTGATGACCGCCACGGCTATGATGGGCGTGATGATGAAAGACCGACGGGAGTCTGTTACGGTCACCATCAAAGGCGGCGGCCCCATGGGTACGCTGGTGGCGGTGGCCAATCACGGCACGGTCAAAGCTTATGCGGACAATCCCCGGGTGGAGCTTCCCCTGCGGGAGGACGGCAAGCTGGACGTGGGCCGGGCGGTGGGCCGCCGTGGGCGGATGAGCGTGGTGAAGGACCTGGGCCTGCGGGAACCCTACATCGGCCAATGCGAACTGGTCAGCGGGGAGCTTGCCGTGGACTTTGCCAATTATTTTACGACCAGCGAACAGCAGCCCTCCCTGGTTTCCCTGGGGGTGCTGACCCATGGGGAAACGGTACTCAAGGCCGGCGGGCTGCTGATCCAGCCTCTGCCCGGCTGCGAGGAGGAGACCCTCCAGCAGCTGGAGCTGCGCACGCCCATGTTTGCGGACATCAGCCGGGAACTTACCTTTGAGAACCCCAAGGAACTCATGGCGG
The DNA here is from genome assembly GCA_944364075.1 of uncultured Clostridia bacterium. Lineage (GTDB taxonomy): Bacteria > Bacillota > Clostridia > Christensenellales > Aristaeellaceae > Egerieenecus. The sequence goes on along the minus strand of CALVVZ010000091.1, from coordinate 302 downwards.
GCTGGTTCCGCGGACTGGAGCCGGAGATTCTGGAACGCACGCCCATCGCCTGGGGCTGCGGATGCAGCCGCGAACGCATGGAAAAGGCGCTGATCTCTCTGGGCCGCAAGGAGCTGGAGGAACTCAGCAACGACCCCAAGGGGGCGGAGCTGGGGTGCCACTTTTGCCACAATCATTATGCCTTTACCCCTGCGCAGCTCCGGGAGCTGCTGGCCCGGGCCTCCCGTCCCTGAGGTATGGGGGAAGGCCGGAGCGCATACATACGAAGGCCGGAGGGGGCGGAGCTCCCGGCCCGGCCGGCA
>CALVVZ010000090.1 GCA_944364075.1 uncultured Clostridia bacterium | reverse complement strand
CGGTGGGAGCCGGAGTAGCTTCCTCAGCAGGCGCTTCCGTGGGAGTCTGGGTAGGCGCTTCCGTGGGAGCTTCCGTAGGTTCCTGGGTAGGAACTTCCGTGGGGGCCTGGGTAGGAACTTCCGTGGGGGCTTCCGTGGGTTCCTGGGTAGGAACTTCCGTAGGAGCCTGGGTAGGAACTTCCACAGGGGCTTCCGTAGGCTCCTGCGCAGGAACTTCCGTGGGCGTTTCGGTGACCGAGGGGGCCGGTTCCGTAACCAGATCAGTGGGGGTTGCTGCCATGGCGGCGGAGCCAAACATCATCATAGCGGCCAGCATCAGAGCGAACATCTTTTTCATGAAATACAACCTCCTACTTTTTTCATAAAATCCGTTTGAATCGGACTCTTTTGCCTTTTGACAGTTAGATTGTACCATTTCAGGGTTACGCGGCTGGTTACATTTCAGGCTTTTTTCAAATTTTTTTGAAATTCACCCACTTTTTTTTGAAATTCCCAGGCTCTAGGCTAACCATTTTCTCCCATAGGCATACATGACTGGTTTTGTTTGGATTCCTTCATTATAATATAATGCGTCTTTCTCTTGCGCGTCTCCGTAGAGGCTCGCATTTCGCTGCCACGGGCGGAAAACTGCCGTGGAAACGACCTCATTGCATACCATAGTCTAATTTTACAAATTGTTACATGACCGCAACGCGCCTCTATTGTGCCCATGGGTTTTATTTTGCAGTTTCTTATACTTCGGTCTGTTTTTTGTGACAATTCGTTTACATATGTTTCTTGTTCAGCGCTTCTTTTCCATTGAAAACGCAGCGTTTCCCAGATTTTCCATTCATGAATTTTACTTTTTTGTAATAGCGTACCGTTGTTTGTTTTTTTACCGTAGCCTACGCTCTGTTCCATTGACCTTGCATTCCCCCCTGCCCATGTTATAATATAATCACGGTACGCAGGAAGGAGGCATCCCATGTCCGCAAAGCCGAAAAAAATCCCGCTTCTGGAACGTCTGCTGGCAGAAGGATATTTTTCCAGTAAGGAGGAAGCTACGCCCTATTTGCTGGGGGGCGACGTTTACGTGGGAAATCAACGGCTGACTTCCGCCGCCGCAAAGGTGGACCCTTTCCAGCCCTTGACCGTTCGCGGGCTGGACATGCCTTATATCAGCAAGGGGGGCCTCAAGCTGGCGGGAGCCATTGATGATTTTGGGGTTACGGTAGCAGACCGGGTATGCATCGACGCTGGCGCATGCACCGGTGGGTTTACTGATTGCTTTATCAAGCACGGCGCGGCCCTGGTCTATGCGGTGGAGGTAGGTTTTGGCCAGCTGGCGGGTTCTCTGCGCCAGCATCCCAGGGTAGTCAACCTTGAAAGAACTAATATCAGCGATGAAAAGCTGCTGCATTTGACGCCCAGGCCTGATCTGGCCAGTGTGGATCTCAGCTACCTGAGCCTCCGCAAGGGCGTTCCGGCGTTTGCCCAGGTGATGGGATACCGCGGCGAACTGCTATGCCTGGTAAAGCCTCTCTTTGAAACCGAGGACATGGAAGCGCGCCGCACAGGCGTTTTGTCACCCGAACAATATTTACCCACCTTGCGCGGCCTGATCCGCGACCTGAACGCCCAGCCGGATACCTCCGTTCGGCAGGTCACCTGCAGTCCCGTTACGGGCAACAACGGTACCCATGAATTTTTCCTTCATGTGGCCTTGGGCATCGCAGACCCGCCGCCGGACCTGGACGCCGGCTGCGCCCTGGCTGTGGAAAGGGTGCTGGCTCTGGTCCCCTATCACAAGCGATGAGGAGGTTTCGCCATGGAAACCGTCCCCGCCAGGCAGCTCCTTACGCCGCTGCGCCCCACCATGGAGCACTTCTTTTACGCGCATTATAATATGAACATTTACCGCGGCTGTTGTCATGGCTGCATCTACTGTGACTCCCGTTCCCTGTGCTATCATCTGCCAGATTTTGACCGGGTGCGCATCAAGGAGAATGCATTGGCGCTGCTGGAACGGGAACTGTACGCCAAGCGGCGGCCCGGCATTGTCTCCATGGGCGCTATGAGCGATCCCTATAACCCCTGCGAGGAAACGCAGGAAGCAACCCGCGGCGCTTTGGTATTGCTCCGGCGGTATGGTTTTGGCATCAGCTTTACCACCAAAGCCGCCCGATGCGCCCGGGACGCGGAGCTGCTGGCGTCGCTGTCCCGCGTCGCGCCGGTTCGCGCCTGTCTAACGCTTACCTGCGCCGACGACAAGTTGTGCAAGCAAATTGAACCCAACGTCTCCCTTACCTCGCAGCGCCTGGAAGCGATTCGTATCCTGGCGCAGGCCGGCGTTTACACGGGCATATGGCTGAATCCTGTGCTCCCCTTTCTAACGGACTATTGGGAGAATCTTCAAGAGCTGCTGGTACGCACCCGGGATGCGGGCGGACGCTATGCCGTGTGTTTTTTTGGCATGACCCTGCGCAGCGGTAATCGAGAATACTATTTCAACGCCCTGGACAGGGAATTTCCCGGCGTCAAGCAAGCGTATCTGCGCGCCTTTGGCAATGCTTACGCCTGCCCGGCCCGAGACGCGGATACGCTGGCCCGGCGCTACCGGGAACTGTGCCGAAAGCTGGGGCTGGCCTGTACGTTCTCGCAAATCAACCAGGAGATGCTCTCCGGGATGCCCCGTCAGCTCTCCCTGTTCGATCCGCGTTGAGTTGCATTTTGCCCGCTTCGGAACTATAATAACAAGGATGTTTACCTAAAACGGAGGTTGACATGGAACGCATGCAGACCGCCCTGGGCGATCAGCCTGTGGGCGTTTTTGACAGCGGTATGGGCGGCGTCAGCGTGCTGCGGGAGATTCGCGCCCAGCTGCCGCAGGAAGACGTGCTCTATTTTGGCGACACCGCCCACGCGCCCTATGGCACCAAACCCCCCGCGGAAGTCATGGACCGGGTCCGCCAGGTGATGGCTCTGCTTATGGACCGCGGGGTCAAGGCGGTGGTGATCGCCTGTAACACCGCCACCAGCGTGGCGGCCGCTACCCTGCGCGCGGAGCTGACGCTTCCCATTATTGGCATGGAACCGGCGCTGAAGCCTGCCTCCCAGCTGCGGCACGGCGGGCGTGTGCTGGTAATGGCCACGCCGCTGACCCTGCGCCTGCCCAAGTTCCAGGCGCTCATGGCTCGCTATGGGGAGGGAGCGCAGCCCTTGCCCTGCCCCGGGCTGATGGAGCTGGTGGAGGAAGGGGAGCTGGACGGCCCGGAGGTGGAGGATTACCTGGCCCGCCTGCTGGAACCGTATCTGAACGCTTCCCTGGACGCCGTGGTGCTGGGCTGCACGCACTACGTTTTCCTGCGTCCCGCCCTGCGCCGGATGCTGCCCCCGGAAACCGCCCTGTTGGACGGCAACGCGGGCACGGTGCGCCAGCTTCACCGGGTGCTGGAACAGCGTGGATTGCTCCGTGCAACCCAATGCCCCGGCCGCGTGGAACTGTATACCAGCGGCGACCCCGACACGGTGCTGCCGCAAATGCAGCGACTGCTCGACCTGCCGGATATGGACGAAACGGCCCGATAAAACCCAAATATACCAGGTGCATTTCGTAAAAACTTGCCAAAGAATCGCCTTGCCCAAAGACAAGGCTTTTCTTTTTGTGATTTTTCTGCTATAATGCTACCCAGATATTGGGCAAGCAGACGTTTCCGCCTGCCGCGGACGTCCGCTCAGACTATGAAAAAATTTTTCAATTCTAGAGGGAGGCAACGATCATGGCGGATTATTTGACCAGTAACATTCGGAATATCGCCCTCATGGGACATGGCGGCGAGGGCAAAACCACCCTTACGGAGGCGATGCTCTACGCTGCCGGCATTATCGACCGTCAGGGCAAGGTGGAGGACGGAACCACCACCACGGACTTTGAGCCCGAAGAGATCCGGCGCAAGTGCTCCGTGAGCGCTGCCTGCGCCCCCATTGACTGGAACGACAAGATGCTCAACATCATCGACGTGCCCGGTTATTTTGATTTTATCGGCGAGATGGTTGGCCCGCTGCGCGTGGTGGAAACCGCCTGCATCGTGGTCAGCGGCGTTACCGGCTTCAATGTGGGCGCGGAGAAGGCCTTCAAGCACGCAGTCAAGAGCGGCGTAGGCCGGATGTTTGTCATCAACCAGATGGACCGGGAGCATGCGAACTTTGACAAGGTCACGCAGCAGCTGCGGGACCGCCATGGCAGCTGTGTGGTGCCCGTGCTCATGCCCATCGGCGAAGGCGCGGACTTCCGCGGCGTGGTCAACGTCCTGGAAAAGAAGGCCTACGAGGGCGCCTACAAGAAGAGCACTGAAGTGCCCATGCCCGATTTCATGAAAGAGAAGGTCGACCGGGCCTTTGAATACCTGACTGAGCAGGCAGCCGCCGCGGACGACGATCTGATGATGAAATACCTGGACGAGGGCGAACTGAATTATGACGAAATCCTGCTGGGCTTCCGCAAGGGCATGAAGGATGGCAGCATCGTTCCCGTATGCGCAGTATCCGCGCTGACCGGCATTGGCATCGCCCGGATGATGGATCTGATGGCCAAGTATCTGCCTTCCCCCGCGCACGACGGCATTGAGCACGACGGCTTCAATCCCCGCACGGGCGAAGCGCAGAAGCGTATTTGCAAGGACGACCAGCCCTTCTCCGCGTTTATCTACAAGACCATCGCCGACCCCTTCGTGGGCAAGCTGAGCCTGTTCCGCATCTTCTCCGGCACGCTGACCAGCGCCACCACCCTGTACAACGTCAACAAGGACAAGACGGAAAAGAGCGCCGGCATTTATATCCTCCGCGGCAAGAAGCAGATCGCCAAGCAGACCCTGCATGCCGGCGACCTGGGCGCCCTGGCCAAGCTGCAATTCACCTCCACCGGCGATACCCTGGCCGATTACAACAACCCTATCCAGTATCCCGTGCTGGCGTTCCCGGCCCCCTGCATGAGCAAGGCCGTCTACGCCGCCAAGCAGGGCGAAGAAGATAAGGTATTCTCCGGGCTGGCGCGGCTGATGGAAGAAGATCCTTCCATTACCCTGGAGAAAAACGTGGAAACCACCGAAACCCTGCTTTCCGGCCAGGGTGAAATGCATCTGGATGTGGTACGCAACAAGCTGGCGGCCAAGTTCGGCGCCAATGCCATCCTGCAGGACCCCAAAGTCCCCTATCGTGAAACCATCCGCAAGGTGGTCAAGGTACAGGGCCGTCACAAGAAGCAGTCCGGCGGCCATGGCCAGTTCGGCGACGTATGGATCGAGTTCTCCCCCTGCCGTGACGGCAGCCAGGAGTTTGAGTTCGAGGACGCCGTGGTGGGCGGCGTAGTGCCGCGCAACTTCATTCCCTCGGTGGAAAAGGGCTTGCGTGAAAACATGGTACACGGCGTGCTGGCTGGCTTCCCTATGGTGGGCGTCCATGCCAAGCTGTACGACGGCTCCTACCATCCTGTGGACTCCTCCGAAATGGCCTTCAAGACCGCTGCCCGCATCGCCTATAAGAAGGGCTGCATGGAGGCCGGCCCCGTGCTGATGGAGCCCATCATGCATGTCACCGTTACCGTGCCCGACGAGTACATGGGCGACATCATGGGCGATATGAACAAGCGCCGCGGCCGCATCATCGGCATGAGCCAGGCGGATGGCATGCAGCAGGTGGAAGCGGAAGCTCCCATGGCCGAAATGTTCAAGTACGCCACCGACCTTCGTTCCATGACGCAGGCTCGCGGTTCCTTCACCATGGAATTTGCCCGCTATGAAGACGTTCCTTCCAATGTCGCGGAGAAGATCATCGCCTCCGCCAAGAAGGATGAGGACGAGGACGAATAAGCTTTTTGCATTCCATGGAGTCTCAAGGGCGCGCACTCCCGTAGGGAGTGCGCGCCCAAACTATTGAGAACGGCCTGTTTTTTTCATATGGATGTAAGAAGAATGAAACTTTAGGCTTCCCAACGTGTAAGAACCCTATAACGTATGGGGCCGAAGGTTTCCAAAGGGCGATCGGAAAGCCCTTTGGTCGCGCCCGCGGGCGCGAAATCCTCTGCACTCGCAAATTTGCTTTGCCTCGCTTGCCAAAAAAGAGACAAAATACTTTGTCTGCAGCCTGGGGCGCGCACTCCCGTAAGAGGGTGCGCGCCCATATTTTTTCATCCTCATCCACGGCACCCGCCAGCATGTTGCTCCCCCTGTGCCTTTCCGTTGGCAAAAGTCGAAGGGGGTATGCTTTCCCAGGCTTTGGAACACATTAAAGCTGAAAAATGTGTGTGATCAGTAGAAGGAGCGCCTATGATCGTTTGGATTTCTGCCGCTGTGGGCCTGGGAGCCCTTTGCCTGTTGACCCTTCTGGCCTATCGCGGAGGCCATGCGCGCCTGATCGAGGAACGCAAGCTGTCGCTTTCCTCGCCTGGGTTGTGCGAAGGAGAGCTGACAAGTCACCTCTCCCGGCTGGGGCTTGGATTGGCGCTTCACGGGCGAAGGCGCATGCGTCCCGCCGCGGGACTCCGTTCCAGCCTGATGCGCCAGCTTCGGGAAGCGCTGCGCCCCTCCGCCGACGCCGAGCCTGGATTGCATTGGCTGCGGGATCATGGGCGTGCGGTAGAGGAGCAACTTAATCTGATGGAGCGCGAGCTGCGCGGAACACCTGCGCTTCCCGCTCTCAAGGGAGGCGGCCTGCGTCTGACCGCGTTTACGGAAAATGTGCTTTTGGCCTGCCGGGGCAGCCTGCGCCCCCATGCTCTGCCTTCCCTGCTGCAATGCTGGCAGGAAACAGCTGGCATGACCGAAGAAGAGCTACAGCTGTTGCCGCAAGCGCTGCGGCTAACGCTGCTACGCCTGACGGCCCGTGCTGCCGGGGATGCCTATGCGGCTTTGCGCGAGGATCAGCGCGGTCAGCGCCTGGCTCGGGGCATGCTCCGGGCTCATGGCGATCCTTTAGGCGGCGTGGACCATGCAGCGCTTTCCCCCGAAGCCTTCGCGGGGCTCTCCCGGACGCTGGAACGCCATGGCGCCGCCGCTCTCCTGCGGGAGTTGGACCTTCGCCTGGAACAGATGGGCCTGCAAGCCACGGAGCTGACGCGCCGGGCCCAGGAACGTCAAATGGAGCGCAGTCAATGGCTTTCCGCCCTGATCACCAGCCTGCGTACCCTGGATAAAACAACCTGGCCGGAATTTTTGGAACAGTGCGATCCTCTCCACCGGTGCCTTAAGGAAGATCCCTCCGGAACTTATCCGTCCATGGATTTCGACAGCCGCCGTATGTACGTCAGCCGTCTGGCGCGCCTGGCGCGGCAGATGGGCATGTCTCAGGAGCGCGTAGCGCTGGGAGCGCTGCGTCTGGCCCAGGAAGCGGAGGATGACGGCATTCACAATCATGTGGGGCACTATCTTCTGGAGGACGGCGGCATCCGCCGGCTGTACCTGAGCCTGCGCATCCGCCGCATCCATCCCTTCCCGTTCCTGCTGTTTTTCCGGCGGCACAGCCGCGGGATATATTTGGCGCTGCTATGGGTTGGCGTGGCCGCAGGCCTGGCGTTGATGCCTGTGCTGGGCCTCTCCGCCCTTCTCTGGCCCCTGTGGGGGTTGTGCTTTTCCCAGCTCTGGCGAATGCTTTGCCAGGGCATGCTGGAGCGTCTGTTGCCTGACCGGACATTGCCTCGCCTGCATATCCAGGCGCTTCAGGAAAGCCAGCGTACCCTGGTAGTTGTTCCTACGCTGCTGAGTTCGCCGGAACAAGCGGTGAGCATGGTAGGGCGACTGTCGGAGCTTTGTCATGCAGACCCGGACCCCCAAATCGAATACATGCTCCTGGGAGATTTTGCGGACAGCCTTACCGCGGAGCAGGTCTCCGACGATCTGATTCTGCGCGCCGCTTCCGCGGCCCTGGAGGCACTCCAGGAAAGCGACCCCGCGCACCGCTACCTGTATTTCCAGCGCCGCCGGATCTACGACCAGGGAGAACGCGCATGGATCGGACGCGAGCGCAAGCGGGGCAACCTGGAAAGCCTCAACCGCCTGATCGTTCATGGAAACTGCGACGATCTGTACGATTATGCCAGCATGGCCCCCAATGAACTGCACCGGCGGTATGCCTTTGTGGTTACCCTGGATCAGGACACGGAACTGCCGCCGGATGCGGTTCGCGGCCTGATCGGCGCGCTCAGTCATCCCTTGACAGAGCGCCGCCGGGTACCGGAAGGCTGGCGCGGCGTCAGCCTGATACAGCCCCTGATGGAAACGGATCCCGCCACTGTTCGCACCTCCATCAGTCTGCTGCTAGGCGGCCGAGGCGGTGTAGACCCCTATCACAGCGCGCAATGCCCCTTTTATCAGCGTCTATGCGGCCGGGGAAGCTTCCAGGGCAAAGGCGCCTACATTCCCGAGGCGTTGCTGGAGGCAACTCAGGAATGGATTCTGCCGGATACCGTGCTCAGCCATGACCTCCTGGAGGGCGAACTGGCCGGCTGCGTGTCAGACGGCTTCCTTCGCCTGTACGACGGGCATCCCGCCACCTGGGCGGGCTGGTTGAAGCGGCTGCACCGCTGGACACGCGGAGACTGGCAGCTGCTTCCCTGGCTGCTGCCTTGGGTCTACACGCCCAAGGGAGTGCGCCGCAATCCCCTGGGATGGTTTTCCCGGCATAAAATCTGGGATAATCTTCGCCGGAGCCTGTTGCCCCTGGGCTACGCCGGCCTCTTTCTCTTTGCTGCCCTGGCCGCGCGTCCGGGCCTGTTTACGCTGCTGCTTTTGCTCTGGCTTTCGCAAGGCGTGCGTTGCCGCGCCTGGAGAGATTGGGCGGGCCTGCTTACGCATCTGGCTACATTGCCTGCCCGGCTGATCGTGCAGGGGGACGCGGCCCTGCGCGCCCTGTGGCGCATGACCGTTTCCCATGAAAAGCGCCTGAACTGGCTACCTACAGCCCAGGCGGAGCTCGCGCCATACGACGGGCTGTTCGTCAGCCCATGGACGCAATGGGGCGGCGCGCTGTGCCTGCTGGGCGCCTGCCTGCTGGCGTCCCCTTTCCCGTGGCCTCCGCTGCCCCTGACCGCCCTTTTTGCCGCGTTTCCCCTGCTTTTACCCCGGTTGGACGCGCCCCAAAGCACGGTTTTTCCCTTTGACGAATTACAGCGGGAGCAGTTAATGGATCTGGCACGGAACACCTGGCGTTTCTTTGAAAACAATGTCGGCCCCTCCACCCGCCACCTGCCGCCGGACAATGTACAGCTGGAGCCCTGGCGTGGCCCGGCCATGCGTACCTCACCCACCAATATCGGGTTATATCTGTTGAGCGCCATGGCCATGGTGGAGCTAGATCTGCTGGAAGCCGATCAGGCTGCGTCCCGCATCCGTGCCACGCTGGAGACCCTGGAAAAGCTGCCAAAATGGCGTGGGCATCCGTACAACTGGTACGACCTGAAGGATCTGACCGTGCTGGACCCGCCCTATATTTCCTCCGTGGACAGCGGCAACTATGTGGCATGCCTCATGGCCACGGCGCAGCTGCTGCGCCAGCGGCTTGCAGAGCTGGATGCCGCCGACCGGGAGCTGCCCGCCCGTCTGGACGCGCTGGCCGAACAGGTGGATCTTGCGGCCCTGTACGACGCCCAGGCGCAGCTGTTCTTCGTTGGATACGATACCCGTCAGCCATGCCCCCAGGGCAGCCATTATGACCTGCTGGCCAGCGAAGCGCGGCTTCTTTCCTTTGTGGCGGTCTGTACCCGGCAGGCGCCCCTGCGTCACTTCAGCCGCCTGAGCCGTACCCGTGTGGCCGTGGGGCGGGAGCATCCGCTCATGAGCTGGAGCGGCACGCTCTTTGAGTACCTGATGCCCCAGCTGCTCCTTCCCCTTACCCCCGGCACATTGCTGCGCCAGGCCTGCGCCGCCGCCGTCCGCTGTCACATCCGGGCAGGCGCGAATGGGCTGTGGGGCATGAGCGAAAGCGGCTACTATGCCTTTGACACGCAGCTTAACTATCAGTACCGCGCCTTTGGCCTGAGCGCCTTGGCCGCGGACCCGGAGGCGCAGGGGCAGGTCTACGCACCCTATGCGGTGGCGCTGGCGCTTTCTCTCTATCCGGCGCAGGCCCTGGACGCGCTGCAACGCATGCGCTCCATGGGCATGGATACGCCCCAGGGTTTCCTGGAAAGCATCGACCTGGACGCAGGCCGCACGGGCACGTCTGAAGGCCGCGTCATACGCAGCTATATGGCCCATCATCAAGGGATGCTGCTATGCGCCGTTGCCAACGCGCTTACCGGAGACGCGCTGAGTCGCTCCTTTTGCCGCATGCCCAAGGTACGAGCCTTCCTGTTGCTGCTGCGGGAACGCGAGGATCTGCGTCGCCCGGTGACGCTGACCTTGCCAAAGCCCCGGCGTCAGGCTGCGCCCGTTCCTCAAATCCCTGCCGTGCAGCTCGCTCCCCTGCGCCTGCCGGTGGAAGCCGCGCTGCTGGGCGGCGGACGTGCTTTTCTGCTGCAAAGCGCTGGCGGTTTAGGCGTGATGGGCTATGAGAAGATACTGATCAGCCGTTTCACCCGGGACCCTTCCCGCCGGGAAGGCATTCAGTTTTATGTGATGGAATCCGGCCGCTTGTGGCAGCCCTTTGATCCGCGCCTGTCCGGCAGCGCCGCAGCCGAGGACGGCTGCCTGATATATACCCGGGAACACCGGGAGCTCCGCATGCGCCTGACCTGCTTTGTGGACCCGGTAGATCAGTGTCAAATTCACATGCTGGAAATGGAAAATCTTTCCGCCCGGGAGCGCTCCCTGGAGGTTGCGGACTATTTTGAGCTGGCGCTGGCGCCGGAGATGGAACAGCTGGCGCATCCCACCTATATGGATCTGTTCATCGAAACCGCGCCCTTTGGCGAAAGCGGTATGCTGGCCCACCGCCGCCGTCACAACCCGCAAGACCCTTCCGTCTACCTGTGCCATTTTCTGGCCATGCCCATGGATGCGGAAGTGTTTGCGCAAACGGACCGCGCGGCGTTCCTGGGCCGCAACGGCTCCCCCTGGCAGCCGGGTTCTCTGCGGGAAAAGGCCAAGCCGGGTCTGTTTGGCGCGCCCATACATCCCTGTGCCTCCCTGCGATGCTCCCTGCACCTGGGCGGTCGGGGCCGTGCGCGCCTGGTATATGTCACCTGCTGCCGCTTCCAGGATGATCCGCTGCGGCCGGAAGATTTTTCTCTGGATCTGTCTCAGCTCCGGCAACGGCAACGCCGGGCGCAGCGGCGCCAGCAGGGACTGCTGGGAAATACCATCAGCCTGCTGTGGGCCCCTCTGGACGAAATTGACCCCGCCGCCTCCGCCACCCGCGAGGAGGCCGCCGCCCTCACCTGCTCGCTGCTGAATTACATCGGGATCCTTCCTTCCTGAGAGACCGCCGGATCAGCGGCAGAAGCGCTGAGCCG
>CALVVZ010000089.1 GCA_944364075.1 uncultured Clostridia bacterium | reverse complement strand
TGGCCTACGCCCGCACCTACGGCCTGCCTGTGAGCATCACCCGCTGCTCCAACAACTACGGCCCCTACCAGTTCCCGGAGAAGCTGATTCCCCTGATGATTTCCCGCGCCCAGGCGGACCAGAGCCTGCCCGTGTACGGCGCCGGGGAAAACGTCCGGGACTGGCTCCACGTGGAGGACCATTGCGCCGCCATTGACCTGGTGATGCGCAAGGGCCGGGAGGGCGAAATCTACAACGTGGGCGGGCACAACGAGCGCACCAACCTGGAGGTGGTCAAGACCATCCTACGGGCCCTGGGCAAGCCGGAAAGCCTCATCACCTACGTGAAGGACCGGCCGGGCCACGACCGGCGCTACGCCATCAACCCCGGCAAGATTCACCGGGAGCTGGGGTGGCTGCCCACCACCTCCTTTGACGAGGGCATCCAGCACACCATCCGCTGGTACCTGGACAACGAAAAGTGGTGGAAGGATATCCTGGCAGGGGATTACCAGGATTACTACCAAAAAATGTACGGAAGCCGGGGGAAAGCATGAAAGTATTGGTAACGGGCGTAGGCGGCCAGCTGGGCTACGACGTATGCCGCCGCCTGACGCAGCTGGGCATTGAACACAAGGGCGTGGACGTGCAGGACTTCGACCTCACCGACGCGGAGGCGGTCATGGCTGCCGTGCGGGATTACGCCCCCGACGCTATCATCCATTGCGCCGCCTATACCAGCGTGGACAAGGCGGAAAGCATGCCCGAGGTATGCGCCGAGGTCAACGGCATGGGCACCTTGAACATGGTTCGGGCCGCCCTGGCGGCACAGGCCAAGCTCATGTACATCAGCACCGACTATGTGTTTGAGGGGGCGGGAGACCAGCCCTATGAGGTAAACGACCCCATCATGCCTCAGAGCGTCTACGGCCTGACCAAGGCCCAGGGCGAAGAAGCGGTGCTGAGCCTGATGCAGCGGTACTATATCGTGCGCATCAGCTGGGTTTTCGGGGAAAACGGGCATAATTTTGTGCGGACCATGCTGCGCCTGGGCACGGAGAAAAAGGAAGTCAGCGTGGTCAACGACCAGATTGGATCACCCACCTACACCGCAGACCTGGCGGTGCTTCTGTGCGACATGATTCAAACCGAGAAATACGGCGTGTATCACGCCACCAACGAAGGCTACTGCTCCTGGGCAGAATTCGCCCAGGCCATTATGGATCGGGCGGGCCTCAAGTGCAAGGTGCGCCCCATTCCCACCAGCGAGTATCCCACCGTGGCCAAGCGCCCCTTGAATTCCCGCATGAGCAAGCGCAGCCTCGATGAAGCCGGATTCCGCCGCCTGCCTTCCTGGCAGGATGCCCTGGCGCGATACATCGCAATTCTCCGGCAGGAGGATTAACCTAACGCAAGGGAAGCGGCCATGCCCTGAAAGCGCCCGGATGCGGACCCTTCAGGCCGCGCCGCTTCCTTTTTTTTCAATTTTGCAGGAGGTGTAAGACCATGAAACGAATCCGATCCGCCGCGTGGGCGCTGTGCCTGCTGTGGGCGCTGCTGCTTTGTGCCGGAGCCTATGCCGAGGCGCTCCCCGCGCTGGGCGTTCCGGCGCCGGACGCGGCCCGGCCACCGGCACTCCGGCTGGAGGGTGCGCGGCTGCTGCGCTTCCTCAACGGGGAAACGGAAGAAGTTGCCCCGAGCTCCACGGACGCCGGCGCGTATCTCCTGGGCACGGCGGAGGCGACCCTAACCCTGGCCCCGGAGCAGACCGCCGCTCTGTCCACCCTGGAAGGGGAAGCCGTGGACCTGCCCAAAAACGAGAACGGCTCCGTGCAGCTTCCCGTGGCGCAAGCGCCCCTGAGACTCACCCTCTCCGCCCCGGAACAGGAGGCGCAGAGCTGGCTGCTTTTCTTCACGGCGGAGCAGGTGCAGGCCCTGTGCGACGGCCAGGGCTTCACCTGGACATACGCGCCGGTGGAGCATGTGGTGCGTTTTACGGACGCGGAGGGAACCCCCGTTGCCCAGGTATTCGTCAACGTGTGTACGGATACCCTGTGTACCGCATACTTCTCCGACGCCAACGGCGAGGTGGCCTTCCCTGGGGAGGGCGTGGATTATGTGATGCATGTGCTGCAAACGCCGGAAGGCTACGCCTTTGAAGCGGCGCAGGAGGTTCCCGTCCCGGCGGGGCAGGTCTACGCCACCGTCGTCCTGGAAAAGAAATGACCGCCGCGGAGGAGGAACCGGCATGAAGCAGCTGTCCCAAGCAGTATTTTGTCAGATCAAGCAATGCCTGTACCGGTACGCCAGATACGTGGAAATTACCTGGTGGCGGTGCCTTTTCCAGCAGGGAAGCCGGGAAGAAGCTCTGGCAGCCCTGGCCGTGTATCAGAATGCGGACGGCGGCTTCGGGCATGGTCTGGAGCCGGACTGCTCCAATCCGGCTTCCTCCCCGGCCGCCACCTATATGGCCTATACGCGCCTACGTTCCATGGGCTGCGACGGAAAGGAACAGCCCATGATACAGGCGATCATGGGCTACGTGGAGCATTCGCCGTATTTTACCGAGCACGGCTGGTACTGGTCCATTCCCTCCAACAATGCGTATCCCTGCCAGCCATGGTACAGGTTTCCCAATGCGCCCTGGTTTCCCGAGGGATGGCCCCCGGAGAATTATGTCAACGGCGGATGGCTCGCGTTTATTTTCCGCTATTTTGACCCGGCGCATCCGCTGTATCGCAAGGCGCTGCGGGTAACGGAATACCGCCTTTCCCGGATGGCGTCCTTCGCGGATTTCTGCGCCTTTACCGGGGAATGGCACCAGGAATCCATCGAGGCCAACGACTGGGCGGAGCTGTTGGAGGCCGTGGAGACGTACCGGCTCAAAAGCCCGGAGGCTTGCCGGGCGCTGAAGGAACAATGGATGCGCCTTGTCCGGGCGCATGCCATACCGGCAGTGCAGGCGCTTATGGAAAAGCGCTTTGAAACGCCGGGCTATTCGGAGCAAGAGCTGGACCGTATCGTCGACCGGCTGAGCAACGGCAACGCCTGGAACGGCGACGGCTTTCTCTATGACGCCGCGGGCGCGGCCGCATACAGCCTTCGTGATCACAGCGAGCGCTCCATGCATCCGGGCGAACTGTGGTGGCACCTGATCGCAGCGGTTTCGGACCTGCAACTGCTGGCAAAGCACGGCCGAATCAGCGTGTGACCGTTTCCCACCGCCGCATTTTGCATATGCCGGGCTTCCTGATGATGGGAACCGCGTTTGTTTTGCCCATGCCTCTGCATTTTGCCATTCACACCGTTACTGTTGGCCGTGGAAAGCGCCTGCCCCTCCCCGCGGGAACAGGCTGCGCCGAAGGCGTTCCGTTCAGGATGGAAGCAGGCGGCAAAAAAGAACGTTCTTGCAGCTTCCGCTGCAAGAACGTTCTTTGTGGTGGTCGCAACAGGACTCGAACCTGTGACCCCATCGATGTGAACGATGTGCTCTACCAACTGAGCCATGCGACCAATTTGCTTTTCGCCGCCGTGGGAACTCCTTGGCGACGAAAGCTATTATAGCATAGCCTTAAGCGCCTGTCAACCCTTGATTTCCTTTTTTTCTCATCTTTGTTTGCGGCCCGGGCGCTGGCCGAAGGCGTAGGCCTGCTCCAGCCAGTCCATCAGCTCCCCGTCCAGCTCCCCGGGGGAGGCCACGGGCACATGATGGGTCCAGCGGTTGGGGTAGGGCTCCACCGCGGCGTAGACCCGCGGGGAGTCCAGGCGGTGGTCCAGGCCGAAAGAGACCATCAGGCGCGTTTCCGGGCGGTCCTTGACGCGCCGGTCCGGCAGCCAGAACCAGGCGAAGCCGAAGCGGGCGGAAAAGGTGATCTGCGTCTTTTGCACCTTCACCGTCACATGGGGATGCGCGGCCAGGATGCGCCGCTCCAGCTCCGCGTACAGGGCGAAGCCCTCGGGGGCGCCGCCAAAGAACAGCGCCGGGTTTCCTGCCATGTTTGCCATGGTTTTCACTCCTCCTGGGCCAGGGCAGCCTCCGCGGCTTCCCAGGCCTCGTAGCGCCGGGCCACCTCCTGCTGCTGCTGCTGGTAGCGCTTGGCCAGCTCGGCGGCCTTGGCCGCGTCCTGATAGGTTTCCGGGGCGGCCATGAGGGCCTCCAGGTCCGCCTGCTCCTGCTCGGCCCGGGCCACGGCGGCCTCGGCCTCGCTGACGGCAGCCCTCAGGGCTTTCAGGCGCTGGGTAGCCTCCCGGGAGCGGCGCTTCTCCTTGTCCTGGGCGGTTTTGGTGGTCTGCGGCTG
The DNA here is from genome assembly GCA_944364075.1 of uncultured Clostridia bacterium. Taxonomy (GTDB): domain Bacteria; phylum Bacillota; class Clostridia; order Christensenellales; family Aristaeellaceae; genus Egerieenecus. Next base: position 7,183 of record CALVVZ010000089.1, on the reverse strand, counting down.
ATCCCCGTCGGGGGCCTGGCCGCGGTTGATCTTTTCCAGGTAGTCGTCATAGTTGCCCAGGTATTCCTTCACGCCGCCCTGCTCCAGGACCATCACCCGGGTGGCGAAGCGGTTGATGAAATACCGGTCGTGGCTGATGGCCAGGATGGTGCCCGGATAGTCCTCCAGGGCGGCCTCCAACACCTCCCGGCTGTCCATGTCCAGGTGGTTGGTGGGCTCGTCCAGCAGGAGCAGGTTATCCTTGCGCAGCATGAGCTTGGTCAGGGCCACGCGGCCCTTTTCCCCGCCGGAGAGGGTCGATATGGGCGCGAACACCTCGTCCCCGGTAAACAGGAACATGCCCAAGGCCCCCCGCACCTCGCTCTGCTCCATGCGGTGAAAATCGTCCCACACCTCGTCCAGCACGGTTTTTTCCTCATGGAGGTGGGCCTGATGCTGGTCGTAGTAGCCGATATCGACCCCCGTACCCAGGCGAATCTCCCCCTGGTCAAAGCGTTCCTGGCCGATGATGCACTTGAACAGCGTGGACTTGCCCACGCCGTTGTCCCCGATGAGGGCCACCCGGTCCCCGGCCCGCAGGTGCAGCTTCACATGGGCGAACAGTACACGGTCCCCGTAGCCCTTTTCCAGCTCCTCGCCCATGAGCACATCCTCGCCGGTGCGGCGGCGGATGTCGAAGCGGAAGTGAATGGCGCCTTCCTCCACGGGCTTTTCCAGGCGCTCCATTTTCTCCAGGCGCTTCTCCCGGCTTTCGGCGGCGCGGATGGACTTCTCCCGGTTGAAGGCGCGGTAGCGGGCGATGATGGCCTCCTGCCGGGCGATTTCCTTCTGCTGCAGTTCGTAGGCCTTCATGCGGATCTCAAAGCGCTGGGTCCGCTGCTGCATGTACTGGGTATAGTTCCCGTCATAGCATTCAATTTCGCCCAGCAGCAGCTCCGCCATATGGTCGCACACATGGTCCATGAAATACCGGTCGTGGCTGATGAGCAGCACCGCCCCCGCATAGCCCAGCAGGTAGTCTTCCAGCCAGGCGATGGACTTCAGATCCAGGTGGTTGGTGGGCTCGTCCAGCAATAGCACGTCCGGGCGCTGGAGCAGCAGGCGGCCCAGGCACAGCCGGGTGCGTTCGCCCCCGGAGAGGGATTCCGCCGGTTGGCTCTGCTGCTCCTTGCGAAAGCCCAGCCCCGCCAGCACCCCCTGCACCGTGGAGCGCCAGCCGTAGCCGTTGCTCTCCTCAAACTGCCGGGTCAGCTGGTCATACTGATTGCCCAGCTGCCGCAGGCGTTCCGGGTTTTCCGCCTCGCAGGCCATCAGCCGCTCCGTCTCCCGCAGCTTTTCCTCCATGGCCACCACCGGCGCAAAGACCGCTTCCAGCTCCTCCAGCACGGTTTTGCCCGGCGTCACCGCGCCCTGCTGGGCCAGGTAGCCCAGGCGCAGCCCCTTCTGCATGGACAGGGTGCCCCCGTCATGGTTCTCCAGCCCCGCGAGGATCTTCATCAGCGTGCTCTTGCCGCTGCCGTTCACGCCCACCAGGCCCAGGCGCTGGCCGTCCTGGAGCACCAGGCTGGCGTCCCGCAGCACCGTGTTGCCGCCGAAGGACTTCTGGATATGCTGTGCCGATAACAGGATCATCGCGGTAAAACTCCTTTTGCGCGCCGTTTTCTTTCCCAACGATTATAATGCAATTCCCGCCGAAACGCAACGCCTCCGCCCTTCGGGGACGTTTACAAACTAGTTAAGCAATATGAGGTCACGTTTCTTAACTAGTGCTTGACAAATGCGCCTGGAAAAGTTATACTGCTGCTAGAGAAGGATGGATCATAGCACAATTTTCCACGGCGCAGGGTCCGGCACGGGGCAGGCAAAGCGTCTGCTTTTTCCTGCGGCCGGTCCGTCGTGCCCGAAGGAGGAACAAGAATGGGAGTAGAGCTGCGGAAAATCGACACGGAACAGCGCAACCCGCGCACCATGCAGATTGACACTCTTTCCACCCTGGAGATGGTCCGGCTCATCAACGAGGAGGATCACCGGGTGGCGGAGGCGGTGGCGCAGGTGCTGCCGGAGATCGCCCGGTCGGTGGACATCATTTACGGGCAGCTGCGCCGGGGCGGGCGGCTGATTTACTGCGGCGCGGGCACCTCCGGGCGGCTGGGGGTGCTGGACGCGGTGGAATGCCCGCCCACCTACGGGGTAAGCCCCGAGCTGGTGGTGGGGCTGATCGCCGGGGGGGATTCCGCCTTTGTCCGCGCCAAGGAAGGCGCGGAGGACAGCCGGGAGCTGGGCCGCCAGGACCTGATCGACCGGAACTTCTCCCACCGGGACGTGCTGGTGGGCATTGCGGCCAGCGGGCGCACGCCCTATGTGCTGGGAGCCATGGACTACGCCCATGAGGTGGGCGCGCCGGTGCTGGCCCTCACCTGCTGCCACGACAGCGAGCTTTCCCGCCACGCGGACGTGACCATGGCCCCCATTCCCGGCCCCGAGGTGGTTACCGGCTCCTCCCGGATGAAGAGCGGCACCGCCCAGAAGATGGTGCTGAACATGCTCTCCACCGTGACCATGATCAAGCTGGGCAAGGTATACGGCAACCTGATGGTGGATGTCAAGGCCAGCAACGAAAAGCTCTACCAGCGGGCGGTGTCCATTGTGTGTACCGCCACCGGCGCAGGGGAAGACGAAGCCCGGGAAGCCCTGAAGAAATGCGGCTACGCCTGCAAGCCGGCCATTGTGTCCATTCTCCTGGGCGTATCCCCGGAGGAAGCGTCCGCGGCCCTGGAGCGGGCGGACGGCCGCATTGCCCAGGTGCTTAAGCACGCCCAAGCGGGCGCAACCCCCTGAGGAAAGGGAGGAACGGCCATGCGCGTACTGGCATCCCTCTGCGCAAAGCCCGCGCGGCTGGTCATCGGCCTGATGAGCGGCACCAGCGCCGACGGCGTGGACGCGGCCCTGTGCCGCATCCACGGCAGCGGAACGGATACCCGGGTGGAGCAGCTGGCCTTTGTGTGCCGGCCCTATGAGGCTCCGGTGCGGGAACGGCTGCTGGCCCTGGCGGGAGGCGAAACGGGCGGCTCCCGGGAATTGCTATGGATGGGCGTCCTGCTGGGACGCCTTTTTGCCGTGGCCTGTGAGGAGGTTTGCCGGGCCGCGGGCGTGGCTCCCGGCCAGGTGGACCTGGTGGGCAGTCATGGGCATACCCTGTGGCATCAGCCCGCCCCGGCGGACTACCTGGGGGCGTCCCTGACGGGCACGCTGCAAATCGGCGAGCCTTCCTACATCAGCGAAGCGCTGGGGTGCCCGGTGGTCAGCGATTTCCGCGTGCGGGACATGGCCGCGGGGGGCCAGGGCGCGCCCCTGGTGCCCTACACGGAATTCCTGCTCTACCGGGACCCCGCGGCCACAGTGGGGCTGCAAAACCTGGGCGGCATCGGCAACTTGACCGTTCTGCCCCGGGGCGGGCAGCTGGCGGATACCTACGCCTTCGATACCGGGCCGGGAAACATGGTGATGGACCAGCTGGTTTTCCGCCTGACCGGCGGGGCCCAGGCCTATGACCGGGACGGCCATCTGGCGGCCCGGGGCCGGGTTTCCCCGGAGCTGCTGGCCTTTTTGCTGGACGATCCCTTTCTGCACCAGGCCCCGCCCAAGACCTCCGGCCGGGAGGTTTACGGCGCGGCCTATGTGGACCGGCTCCAGGCCCGGGCGCGGGCCTTGGGCGTTTCGCCCCTGGACGCCCTGGCCACCGCCACCCGCTTCACTGCCGAATGCGTGCGGGCTGCCGTCGAAACCCACTGCGCCCACCGCCCCGAAAAGCTCATCGTGGGCGGGGGCGGCAGCCTGAACCCCACCCTGATGGCCATGCTGGCGGATTGCCTGCCGGGGGTCCGGGTGCTTCGCAACGAGGACCTGGGCCTGAACGGCAGCGCCAAGGAGGCCGTGGCCTTCGCCCTGCTGGCCAACGAATACCTTTTCGGCCACTGCGGCAACGTGTGCCGGGTTACCGGCGCGGACCATCCCGTGGTGCTGGGCAAGCTGAGTCTGTAAGGAGCGTGAAAACCATGGAACGTGACCTGCGCTGGCAGGCGGGACAGAAGCTGGCCGTGGGCTTTCCCGGCGCGGAAATTCCCCCGGAGCTGCGGGAGCTGGTGGCAAAATATCAAATCGGCAACATCATCCTCTTTGAGGAAAACGTCCGGGACGCGGCGCAGCTTCGCCGCCTGTGCGGGGAGCTGCGGGAGCTGGTGGAGAAGCACACGGGCCTGCCGCCGCTGATCGCCATCGACCAGGAGGGGGGCGTGGTTTCCCGCCTCAAGGGGGACTGCGCCCTGGCGCCCTCCGCCATGGGAGTGGCCGCCACCGGCGATCCCGCCAACGCCTGCCGCGCCGGGGAGATCACCGGCCGGGAGCTGCGCGCCCTGGGCGTCAATTTCGACCTGGCCCCGGTGATGGACGTGAACTCCAACCCCCGCAACCCGGTCATTGGCGCCCGGAGCTACGGCGCGCGCCCCGAGGACGTATGCGCCTACGGCACGGCCATGATTCGCGGCCTGCAGGCGGGGGGCGTGCGCTGCTGCACCAAGCATTTCCCCGGCCACGGGGACACGGCGGTGGACTCCCATCTGGGCCTGCCCCGGGTGGACAAATCCCTGCGGGAGCTGGAGGCCTGCGAGCTGATTCCCTTCCGCGCCGCCATGGACGCGGGGGTGGACGCCATCATGACCACGCATATTCTCTTTCCCTGCCTGGAGCCCAATGGCGTGCCCGCCACCATGTCCCGGCGCATCCTCACGGGGCTGCTGCGGGAAAAGCTGGGCTTTGCGGGGCTGATCGTTTCCGACTGCATGATGATGGGGGCCATTGCCCGGTATTACGGCACGGTGCCCGGCTGCGTGGCCGCGGCCCAGGCCGGGGTGGACCTGCTCTTTGTGTCCCACAGCGTGGAGCTGGCGGCCCAGGCGGCCCAGGCCCTGGCGGAGGAAGCCCGGGCGGGCCGGCTGGACGCCGGGGAGCTGGCGGCCTCCGTGGAGCGGATCATCCGCCTCAAGGAGCGCCTTGCCCCGGCGGAGGGCTTCGAAACCGTGGGGTGCGAAGCGCACCGGGAGGCCTTCCGGGCCATGCGCCGGGCGGGGCTGACCCGGGTGGGGCGCGCTTCCCGGCCGGCGCTGGGCGCCAACCCGCTGTTCCTGGGCTGCAACCCCTTCCGCACCACCCAGGCTTCCAGCCCCGTGGACACCAAGGCGGCCTTTGCTCCCTGGATGGCCCGCCGCCTGGGCGGGGAAGCGCTGGTCACGCCCACGGACCCGGCGGAAGCGGACATCGCCCGGGCCGTGGAAGCCGCCCGGGGCCACAGCGCCCTGGTGCTGGGCACCTACAACGGCCATGTGAAGCAGGGGCAGCTGCGCCTGCTTTCCGCCCTGGCCGCCCTGGGCCTGCCCATGGCCTGCGTGGCCCTGCGGGACCCCTATGACCTGGCAGGGCTTCCAGACAACGTGTACGGCCTGGCGGCCTATGAATACAACACCGAAAGCCTGGAGATCGTGGCCCAGGCCCTGACCGGGGACTTCGTCCCCGCCGGGAAGCTCCCCGTACCCCTGGAAGGAGAATAACCATGACGCAAACCACCTATGTATGCGGCTGGGACGGCGGCGGCACCAAGACGCAGGTGCTCTGCCTGACCCCGGAAGGCCGCGCCCTGGCGGAGGGGACCTTCGGTCCCCTGAACCTCAACGGCGCGGAGGAGGAGAAGATCACCGCCACCATCCGGGAGAGCGTGGCCTTTATGGCCGGGCAGCCCGGCGGGCTGGCGGGATGCGGCGCGCTGGTCATCGGCACGGCGGGGGTGAGCAACCGCGCCGCGGTGGAGCTGGTAACCCGCGCTGTGCGCCAGTGCGGCTACGCCGGCCCTCTGCGCCTGCTGGGGGATCAGGAAATCGCCCTGGCGGGAGCCATTGACGGTCCAGGCGCGGTGCTGGTGGCGGGTACCGGGGCCATTTGCTGCGGCCGGGACGGCGCGGGCCACCGCGTCCGGGTGGGGGGCTATGGCTACCTCATCGACGACGGGGGCAGCGGCTACGCCCTGGGGCGGGACATCCTCACCGCGGTGGTACGCGCCGCCGACGGACGCGGCCCGGCCACGGCGCTGACGGAGGCGGTCCTTGCCGCATTGAACGCGCGCGGCGTGGGAGAAATCGTCACCTGGCTGTACGCCCCCGCCACGGGCAAGAAGGAGGTGGCCGCCCTGGCTCCCCTGCTGCTGCCCGCCCTGGAACAGGAGGACGCGGCCGCCCTGGCCATCGCCCGCGCCGCGGCGGAGGAGCTGGCCCTGCTGGCCTGCACCGCCTGGAAAAATCTGGGTCTGGACCGCGGGGAGCTGGCCCTTACCGGAAGCATTCTGCAACGCTATCCGCGCATTCGCCAGGAGGTTGTGCGGGTCTGCCTGGCCCGGCATCCGCGCATGAAAATCATCGACCCCCGGGGCAGCGCCGCCTTTGGCGCGGCGCGCCTGGCCCTGGAAAGGAAGGAGGAATAACGCCATGGATATGCTGGCGCATCTGCTGGACCTTCCCCCCGAGGCGCCCGGCCTGGCCGCGTTGGCCCAGGCAGGGATACGCATCCGCCGGGCCATGGCCCCGGACAAGCTGCGGGTGGTGGACTGGGTGAAGGAGCACTCCGGCCCCAGCGCCGCCGGAGAGTGCGACGTATGCTTTGCCCATACGCCGGTAAGCTGCTACCTGGCTACCCGGGGCGCGGACATTCTGGGCTATGCCTGCTACGACGCCACCGCGCCGGACTTTTTCGGTCCCACCCGGGTGCTGGACAGCGAACAGGGCAAGGGCATCGGCAAGGCGCTGCTGCTGCGCTGCCTTTACGCCCTGCGGGAGGAAGGGTACGCCTACGCCATCATCGGCGGCGTGGGCCCCGTGGCCTTTTATGAGAGATGCGTGGGCGCACAGGTCATTCCCGGCTCCACCCCCGGAATCTACCGGGATTTTCTGGCCGCCATCGAAAAGGGGACCATGGGCGCGGGGGCGGATACGTAAAGACAGGCAATCACCGAATTGTACCGCTTTTGGGGCCGGTAGAGAAAACGGCGAAAAAGCGGTTTCTATCACTTTTTTGAGGAAGCACCTTCGGCCAACCAGAGGTCGTCCGAAGGTGTAAGGAATTGATTTTGCAAGCAAAATCA
>CALVVZ010000088.1 GCA_944364075.1 uncultured Clostridia bacterium | reverse complement strand
GGATCACCGGTGCCGGAACGCCCATGAACACGGCGATACACACCGCCGCCAGGGCGTTTTCCAGGTTATGGGGACCGGGAATGCGAATCTCCGCGGCGTCGCACAGGTATTTGTCTTCCCCGCCAAAGCGCACCATGACCTTCCCCCCCTGGGCGAAGGCGCCCTCGGGCACCGGATGCGCGCGGGAGAAGCGCAGCACCCGGCTTTTCACCTGCGCGGCCAGGGGCGCGGAAAGCGGATCGTCATCGTTGAAAACGGCGCAATCCTCCGCTGTCTGGTTTTCAAAAATACGCATTTTCATGCGGGTATATTCCGCCATGGTCCCATGGCGGTTCAGGTGATCCTCGGTAATGTTCAGCAGCGCTGCCGCCCGAGGGTGAAAATTCACTATGGTTTCCAGTTGAAAGCTGCTCACCTCGGTGACCATAATGTCTTCCGCGTGGCTTTCCAGCCCGGCCGCCGAATAGGGATAACCGATGTTGCCCACCACATGGGTCACCTTGCCGGCATTTTTGAATATCTCCCCCAGCAAGCTTACGGTGGTGGTTTTGCCATTGGTGCCCGTAACCGCCACAGTAACGCCCGGGGACAACTCGTAGGCCATCTCCAGCTCACCGATGACCTCCAGCCCCATTTCCCGCGCCTTGACCACAAAGGGCGCCGTATCCGGAATGCCGGGGCTGATGACCACACCTTCCGCCTCTCCCAGCAACTCCATGGCAGGGCAGCCAAAACGCCACTGGCAGGGCAGCCCGCGCAGTTCCTCCAGCGCGTCCCCGAAGGCGGCCTCCTCCTTGGAATCGTTCAGGATAGGGGTGGCGCCCGCCTTGCACAGCAGCTTTGCCGCCGCAATGCCGCTGCGGGCCATACCCACCACCAGAATTCGCTTATTTGCAACCCGCATGTCAACTTCCTCCTTGGAAAACACGCCCAGGCATCCGATGCGCCCGGGCGTAAAACATCAGTTTTTATCAGTACAGTCTCAGTCCGTTCATGGACAGCACCGCGATAAAGGAAAGGATGCCCGTGACCACCGCGTACATGGAAACGATCTGCGTTTCGCTGTACCCGCACAGCTCAAAATGATGGTGAATCGGGGACATTTTGAAAATGCGCTTGCCGTGGGTCAGCTTGAAATAGGTGACCTGCATCATCACGCTCAGGGACGAGCCCACCATGGTAAAGGCGATGAGCAGCAGCATCAGCGGCTGGCGCAGCACCATGGCCATGCCCACCGTAGCTCCGCCGATAAACATGGAGCCGGTGTCGCCCATAAAGATGCGCGCGGGATAGTGGTTGAAGCGCAGGAAGCCCAGACAGGAACCCATCACGCCCATGGCAAAAATCGCCACGGCATAATAGTTGTTGTTAAGCTCCGCATTGTTCAGGCCGCTGACCGCACTGAGGAAGAACAGCGCCATGACGCCCCAGGCCGCGCTGCCAATGGACGCCACGCTGGACAGCAGCCCATCCAGACCGTCCTGCAGGTTAGCGCTGTTTACCATGAAGATCACCGTCAGGCTCATCAGCGGAATATACCAGATGCCCAGATCCCATTCCACGTTCAGGAAGGGCACAAAAATTCGGGAACCGATCTGCGGATGGAAATAGCACCACAGGGTGAAGCCCACCGCCACCACCACCTGCCCGGCGATCTTCTGCCAGGGGGTCAGGCCCAGGGAGCGTTTCTTGGCTACCTTGATGAAGTCATCCCCAAAGCCAATAAGCATGGACAGCATGGAGACGGCCAGCAGCGCCAGCATGAAATCTTCCACGCCGTACCATCCCTTGGGATGCAGCACCAGGGAGGTGACAAACGTCACGCCCGCCATCATAATGCCGCCCATGGTCGGGGTTCCCTGCTTGCTCTTGTGGCTCTTGGGGCCCAGATCATAAATGGTCTGGCCGAACTTGAGCCGGTGCAGTACGGGAATCACCCGAGGGGACACAACCAGCATAGCCACAAAGGAAAGGAGCAGCGCGCAGATCATCCTTTGCATGCGTATTCATCCTTCCATCCTGTTTTGAAGATGCTTACCTGATTTCACCGGCATCCCGCAGCTCCCGGAGCAGCTCCTGCACCACGACCTTTTCGTCGAAGGGCCGCTTGACGCCCATGATCTCCTGATAGGTCTCATGCCCCTTGCCCGCCAGCACAATGACGTCGCCTTCCCGGCCGGTGCGCAGGGCGTAGCGGATGGCTTCCCGCCGGTTTTCGATGATGGTGTAGGGCTTGCCCGTGGGCTTGATGCCCGCCTCGATCGCCGCCAGAATGGCCATGGGGTCCTCCGTGCGGGGATTATCCGACGTAAGGATGCACAGATCGGCCAGCTTGCCGCCGATCTCGCCCATGATGGGCCGCTTGCCGTGATCCCGGTCGCCGCCGCAGCCAAACAGCGCGATGACCCGGCCGCGGGTGAACTCCCGCACGGTTTTCAGAATGTTCTCCAGCGCGTCGGGGCTGTGGGAATAGTCCAGAATCACCTTATAGGGTGTGCCGGTGGGCAGCATTTCAATGCGTCCGGGCACGGATTGCACACGCTCCAGGCCCGCGCGGATATTCTCTGCGGAGATATCCAGAATCATGGCCATGGACGCGGCGGCAATGGCGTTATACACGTTGAACATTCCTGTCAGGCGCAAATTCACGGGCAGATTGTGCATGCCCGCCAGCTGCATGTTGAAGCTGACGCCGTTCTCCGTGATTTCAATATCCCGAGCGTACAGGTCCGCATTGGCGCAGATGCCATAGGTCATGGCAGGGATTTCCAACCCTTCCAGGATGCGGTCGGTGGTTTCCTCGTCGGCGTTCACGGTGGCGTTGCGCACCATGCCGCTGTGGAAAAACTTCCGCTTGGTTTCTAGGTAGTTCTCCATGGTATGGAAATAGTCCAGATGGTCCTGGCTAAGGTTGGTATAGCACCCCACCTCAAAGGTCACGCCATCCAGGCGCAGCATATCGATGGCATGGGCGGAAACCTCCATGCTGACAATTTCGACGCCCTCGTCCACCATCATGCGGAAGGTTTTCTGCAGCTCGATGGGGTCCGGTGTAGTCAGCTCGCTCTTGAGCCGCCGGTCGCCGATCATGTTCCCCGTGGTCCCGATGAGTCCGCACGTATGGCCCGCGGTTTCACAGATGGATTTCAGCAAAAAGCTGGTGGTGGTTTTGCCCTTGGTGCCGGTAATGCCCGCCAGGCGTAACCGGTCCGCAGGATGCCCATAGAATGCGGCCGCCATGCGGCTCACCGCCCCACGCCCGTTGCTGACGCGCACCTGAGGCACAGGCAGCTGCGGCAAGTACCGTTCCACCGCCAGCGCCACCGCGCCGTTGGCCACCGCCTCCGGCGCGAAATCATGGGCGTCAAAGCGCGTGCCTGCAATGCAGAAGAACAGCCCGCGATCGGTCTTTTCCCGGCTGTTGCAGCTCACCGCGCCGATCTCTATCTCCATATCCCCCCGGGTATCCAGCAAATAGGGCATGTCTTTGATAAGCTCGCTTAACTTCATAGGCATTCTCCTCACTCATCCGGCCCGGCGAGGGGGTCCATCACCACCTCCACCGTGGCGCCGGGGGTCACATATTCTCCCGCGGCGGGCGTCTGGCGCACGCATATACCCGTGCCCGTCAGGGTTATTTCCAGGCCGCGCAGCCGGCCCAAGCGAACGGCGTCCACGTCGCCCAGACCGGTAAAGTCCGGCACGCAGATCAGCTCCTGTGGGCTGATCTCCTCCGTTTGAACGGTATAGGCCATGACATGGCCCCCTACCACCAGTGAAGCGCCCGCCGGCGGAAGCTGGGAAACGACCGTATCCGCCACATCGTCGCAGATCATTTCCAGCCCCTCCTGCGCTAGTGTACGCCTTGCGGCCGAAATCGTCAAGCCCGTGATGTCAGGAACCGTCACTTCCGCATAGGTAACATCAGGATCGGAGGGCGGCACGTTCAAATAACTCAGGGCCGACGCCATGATCTCCCCCGCGAAGGGCGCGGCAGTCGTGCTGCCGTAGTCCACAGGCACCTTGGCCTCCTTGACCACCACCATCACGGAGATCTGCGGGTCCTCCACCGGAGCAAAGCCGTAAAATGAACCAATATGCACATCCCGGGCGATCTTCCCATCCTTATACACCTGAGCCGTGCCCGTTTTCCCGCCGATGCGGTACCCCGGAACCGCCGCGTTCTTGCCGCCTCCCTGGGTTACCACCAGCTCCAGCAGCTCCCGCATGGTGGCGCTGGTTTCCGCGCTGATGGGCGTCGAGCGCACGGTGGGATTGGTGCGCTGCAACACTTCCCCGTCGGCGGACTGGATCTCCGCTACCAGATAGGGTTTCATCAATTTGCCGCCGTTGATGCAGGCGTTGGCCGCCATCATCAGTTGCAGGGGCGTCACCGCCACGCTCTGCCCAAAGCCGATGCGCGCCAGATCCACGTTTTTCACGTACCGGGAGCCGATGAGCAGTCCGCCGCTTTCCCCCGGCAGGTCAATGCCCGTGGTCTTTCCCAAGCCGAAGGCCGTCAGATACCGGTAGAAGGAATCCGTACCCATGCGCAGCGCCAGCTCCACAAACACGGGGTTGCAGGAATTCTGCAATCCCTCCGCCATGGTTTCCGCGCCATGGGGCTGGCCCCAGCAGCGGATAGTATCTCCATCCACGGTAATTTTCGCCGAGCAGTAGAAGGAATCCTCCGGGGTGGTCACCCCGCTGTCCAGTGCCGCGCTGGCAGTCAAGATCTTGAAGGTGGACCCCGGTTCATACACGTCGGAAATGGCGGTAATGCGCATGAGATCCGTCAGCGTCTCCACGTTATCCCGGGGCGGTTCGTTGGGATCGTAGTCCGGGCGCATGCACATGGCCAGGATAGCTCCAGTCTTCACGTCGCTGATCAAGCAGAGCACGCTTTCCGCCTGATTGACCTCCATGCACTCCCGCATGACCTTTTCGCAGATCTGCTGGAGGGTCGCGTCGATGGTCAGTTTCAGGGTTGCGCCGGGGCTGGAGGCGGTGTAGTAGCTCTCGCTGTCCGCAAGGGTGCGGTTCCGGGCGTCCACCTGATGCAGATAGGAGCCTGCCACGCCAGCGAGCACGGCATCGTAGCGGGATTCCAGCCCTGACTGCCCCACGCTGTCCACGTTGGTCAAGCCCAGCACCTGGCTCAACATCTCTCCATAGGGATACCACCGGCTGGCGTCCTCCTCAAAGATCAGCGCGCCAAGCCCGGCAGCTTCATCCGTCTCGTTTTTAAGCGTGCGCAGCTGGTCCACCGTTTCCCGAGGGACTTGCCGCTTGAGGATGATCTGTCCTTTGGTTTTATCCCGCAGTTTGCTCAGCGCGGTTTCCCGCTCCAGTGGAAGCACGGGCGCAATGGTATCCAGGAAAAGCTCCTCATCGGAAACAGCACGCGGATCGGCACAGACGCTGTACGCGGTGGCGCTTACCACCAGTACATTGCCGTTCCGATCCACGATCTTGCCCCGTCTTGCGGTGACGGTGCCTGCTTTGGTCCATTGATTGACGCCCCGCTGCGTCAGCTCTTCGGATTGTACGGTGGTCAGCCGCCCTACCCGCAGCAGCACCAGCCCAAACAGGGCCAGCAATACCAGAGTAAGCAGCATCATTCTTTTGCGAACAAGAAGCTCCGGGTGCATACCCGTTCCTCCCTCTCCCCTGGACGGGGCGTCGCAAAATCATACCGGCGGGGATTTATAACCCCAGCAGCGTGGCAAAGAACTCGCTGTGCGCAGGCTCCACCTCAACCTCGGTTCGCAGTAGCGCGGCGCTGTCGCGGGTTTCCGGGGCCATCAGGTAAATCACGTCCACGCCGTTGGCGCTGATCATGCCCAGCTTGGCCGCCTCGTAGCCGACGTTCACTTCGCTGGTCAGACTGGCCAACGTGCCCTCCAGCTCCATATTTTCCCGCTGCACCTGCTCGATTCTGGCCTGCAAGTTGTTTACGGATTTGGAAACCTCCGTCATGTCGCTGAGGCGGATGAGGAACATGACCCCCAGCAGGAAGCAGAACACCGCCAGCGTAGCCACGCCGGCATTGCGCCGCATCCCCGTAGGACTCACCACCGGAATGGGCGCGGTGATGTTCTCGCTGCCAATGGGCGCGGTGATCTGACGCCGGCGTTGGCTGCGCGGATGCCGTCCCATGCCCAGACCTTCATACGCCACAGAGGAATCCCGGTCCAGCGTCGCGTCGGTCAGGTACACGCTGGAAGCAACGCTCATGCGTTCCTGACCGATGCCGGTAGTGGATACCCGGCCCCATTCTCCCTTGAAGCGCGCTTTTCTTTTGAAGGTCCGAGCAAAGGGCAGCATACTGTATTCTCCTTTCCTGCGTTCAAGAACCGAACAACAACGTAATCCGCATCCGGCCAACGAACCGGAAAGCGCCCGCCGGCAACAGCCCGCGGCGCTTTTCTTCGCCTCAACCAACTTCCGTTTGCCATCCCGTCCACCATGGCTCAGGGAATGGACAGCCTACCAATAACATCCAGAATATCCGGCAGATTCTCCAGGAAGGCCTGCGTCTTCGCCTCTGCCGCCATGCGTCCCACAATACGTACATGATCCTGTGCGCCGGCGATCTCCACGTCCTTTTCATCCTTGAGAATCAGTGTGCGAATCTTGGTAGGCAGCAGCACCCGTCCCTGGGCGTCGCACTCCTGATCCCGGTAGCTCAGGGCGTCGAACTGCTCTGTATACAGGTTCAGTTCCCGGTGCATGCGCCCCAGCTTCGCGTAACCGTCCCGAATCTGCGCCCATACCAAATTGGGGTACAGGGCAATCGCTTTGAAGTCAAAGGTCGGGCCGATATAAAACGTATCGCCCAGCGCCTTGCGGTAGCATACCGGAACGATAATGCGTCCCTTGGCGTCCAGGCTGTGCTGATAGGAGCTTATAAAGGTGTCGGCATAGCGTTTGAGCAGCTCATCCGCTTCCGTTGAAGGAGACGCGGCCGCAGCCGCCGTTTCCTTCCCTTCCGGGGAGAGCTTCTCATCCGCCATATTCGCCACCACCTTTCTCCCCTGAAAACCACTTTTTGAAATCTTGCCACCATTTTATCCCACTTTTTTAAGAATTGCAAGCCTTTCCCCTGTGTCTTTTCTGTCTTTCGCGGCTTTTCATCTTCATGTTTTTGTTTTAATTTCTTAATAATAAATTCATAAATTCATCATTTTTTCATATAATGTTCGCCACGATCCACAACATGTTGTGCAGTGCTATTTTTCATGTACAATCCCCCATGGCATTTTTTCCCATTTTTCGTGAATATGCGTCTTGGGAAGGTATCGGGCTTAATAAAGATATAAAATTTCCATAGAAAAAGCGGCGGAAAGCAGCTCTTTCCAGGAAAAGCCGCTTTCCGCCGCGCCATGATGTAGTTTTCAGGAGTGAAGCCGAAGAAACCCGCATTCCTCCAGTACAGTACCTTTCACTGGCTTCCCCATGCAAGCCTGCTTTTTCAAGCCGCCTATCCTTGCACAGCGCCCTAAGCCTACAGCGCCTTGCCGCAAGCCGCCCTTGCGCCTCGCTTCAAGAGTCAATGCGCCACCGCGCCAAAAGGCCGCAAGGAGCGTCTTGCTTTGTTATGCGGGCCATCGTGGCATGCATCCCATCCCTTTTCAAATCCACGCACCATCAGTTCTGCGGCCACTGGAAGTTTTGCAGCCGCTTGTATTCTTCCTCACCGATGGTGAGAATCGTTCCATGCTTGAACCCGTAGGGGAAGAAAAACGCTCGATCGGAGCGAACAAAATCGCCACTCTTCAGGCTGGGCGCCACAAAGGGCACGTAGCCCTGGCCCGCGCCGGGAACGCCGTAGTAATCCAGGAAAAGGCACCAGCGTCCATCCTCCAGGCGCATGGCGGTAGGCGCTTCGTACTTGCCTGCCTCCAGCTTGGCCATTTCATGGTCAAAGGCATGCACGCGCGTCCAGGGTCCGGTAAGGGACGACGCGCTGAGCAAAATCACCCGCTCCGGGTTTTCGTCGCTTTTGACAAACATGTAATAGGCTCCGTCCTCCTGATAGATGGCCGAGTCAATCACGCTGGCGTCCTCTTTGCGGTAAAGCAGCTCCGGGGCGGTGAAGTGTTTGAAATCCGTGGTACGTGAGCAGTAAATCGCCTTGGAAGCAAAATCATCCTCTACCCGGGAGGAGGACCAATGGAGCACATATTCATGGCGCTGCATGTCAAAAATTACATCCGGCGCCCAAAGACAGCCAAAGCGCTCATCTCCCAAGGGAATCAGTTCCTGTTCGGTCCAGTGGACCAGGTCTGCCGACTGCCAGTGCGCCAGGCATTTGCTCCCATGGCGAGAAATTTCCTCCCAGGAGCGGTGGTACTGGTTACGCATCCCGTAGGACAGGCTTAGATCCGTAGCAAAGATATGATACAGGCCATCCTGCTGGTTGCGCACAATGGTGTGATCCCGCACGCCCTTGTCGCCGTAGTAGGCCCACAGCACGGGCTGTCCTCCATTCACCGGTTCCCAGTTGAAGCCATCCTCGCTCAGGCCAAAATAAACCTGCTCGCCATCCGGCATGGTTTTTTCCTTGAAATGTACGAATAGATACCGTTGCACGCGCGCGCCTCCTTTGCGTTTCCCGGAATGTATGCCAAAAGGCGGGCCTCCTGGACAAAGCAAATGTTCTCAGGCGGCCCGTCCTTGGGGTTACTTGGTCTTTTCCAGGTATTCCTCGTAGTTGCAGTAATAGTCCGCGATGGTACCATCGGGCTTGATTTCAATAATGCGGTCCGCAATGGTGGTAATGAACTGATGATCCTGGCTGGTAAAGAGCACGTTGCCGGGGAAATTGATCAGTCCGTTGTTCACCGCGGTAATGGACTCCAGGTCCAGATGGTTGGTGGGCTGGTCCAGCATGAGGAAGTTCGCGCCGGAAAGCATCATCCGGGAGAGCATCACCCGCACCTTCTCCCCGCCGGAGAGCACGGAAACAGGCTTGTACACATCATCGCCGGAAAACAGCATCCGTCCCAGGAATCCCCGCATGTAGGATTCCAGCTGCTCGGGGGAGTACTGGGCAAACCACTCCATCATATTCAGCTTGCAGTCCTCAAAGAACTTGCTGTTGTCCTTGGGGAAATAGCTGGTGGAAATGGTCACACCCCACTTGAAGGAACCGCTGTCAGGGGCCAGCTCCTCGTTGAGAATCTTGAACAGGGCAGTCTGCGCCTGCTCGTTGCTGCCCACCAGGGCGATCTTTTCCCCCTTGTTGACGATGAAGGACACGTCCTTGAGCAGTTGCACGCCGTCCTGGGTGTAGCAAAGGTTCTCCACCTTCAGGATGTCCTTGCCGGCCTCCCTGTCGGGCGTAAAGCACACCCAGGGGTACCGGCGGGAGGACGCAGGCATCTGCTCCACGGTGAGCTGGTCCAGCATCTTCTTGCGGCTGGTAGCCTGCTTGGCCTTGGATTTGTTGGAGGAGAAGCGCTGGATAAAGGCCTGCAACTCCTTGATCTTGTCCTCGCGGCGCTTCTTCTGATCGTTCATAATGGACTGCATCAGCTTGCTGGACTCGTACCAGAAGTCATAGTTGCCCACGTAGAGCTTGACCTGGTTGTAGTCGATGTCCACAATGTGGGTGCAGATGTTGTTCAGGAACCAGCGGTCATGGCTGACCACGATCAGCGTACCGGGGAAATCCATAAGGAAGTCCTCCAGCCAGCTGACGGATTTGTTGTCCAGGTTGTTGGTAGGCTCGTCCAGGAGCAGAATATCCGGATGTCCGAACAACGCCTGGGCCAGCAGCACCTTCACCTTTTCCCCGCCGGTCAATTCGCCCATGGGGGTGTAATGCAGCGCTTCGCCGATGCCCAACCCCTGGAGCAGGGTAGCTGCGTCGCTCTCGGCGTTCCAGCCGTCCATCTCGGCAAACTCGCCCTCCAGCTCGGCGGCCTTTTCGCCATCGGCTTCGGAAAAATCAGGTTTGGCGTAAAGGGCGTCCTTTTCCTTCATAATATCATACAGCCGCTGGTTGCCCATGATCACCGTATCCAGCACGGTGAACGCATCGTACTGGAACTGGTTCTGCTTCAGGGTGGACAACCGTTCATTGGCCGGGATGGTCACGGTACCGGTGGTGGGTTCCAATTCCCCGGACAGTATCCGCAGGAAGGTGGACTTGCCCGCGCCATTGGCGCCGATGATGCCGTAGCAGTTGCCAGGCAGGAATTTCAAATCCGCGCCGGAGAACAGTTTCTGTCCTCCGAAGGTCAGGGAAACGTTGCTGACTGTGATCATTTTGACTCCTATATTCCTTCCGATATTTGGTTTTACACCGCTTGCTATCATACCATATTTTCGCGGGAAAGGGAACAGGGAAAAGCAAAGGTTTTGCCGGAAACAGGCGTTTCAGCCGGCGCGCAGGCATTACGCCTGCGCAAAAAGCCGCCGCGTTCAGGGACCGGCGCGCGGTTTTTCCGGATTTGTGCGAAAAGTGGCGGACAACGGCTTTTCACCGGGGAAGAAACGTGCTATAATGAGTTGAAAACAAATCGAAGGGGGTTTTTCCCATGGCGATTGTAACGACCAAGGAAATGTTCAAAAAGGCTTACGAGGGCGGCTATGCCATCGGCGCGTTCAACGTGAATAACATGGAGATCATCCAGGGCATCACCGAAGGCGCGAAGATGGAAAATGCTCCTGTGATTCTGCAGGTTTCTGCCGGCGCCCGGAAGTATGCCAAGCATGTGTACCTGATGAAGATGATCGAAGCGGCCGTAGCCGACACCGATCTGCCCATCGCCGTACACCTGGACCACGGCCCCGATTTTGAAACCTGCAAGAGCTGCATCGACGGCGGATTCTCCTCCGTGATGATCGACGGCAGCCATTACTCCTTTGAGGAGAACATCGCCGTCACCAAGAAGGTCGTAGAATACGCTCACGATCACGGCGTGGTGGTGGAAGCTGAGCTGGGCCGTCTGGCCGGCGTAGAGGACGACGTGAAGGTCTCCGCCGAGGACAGCAGCTATACCCATCCCGATGAGGTGGAGGAATTCGTCACCCGCACGGGCTGCGACTCCCTGGCCATTGCCATCGGCACCAGCCACGGCGCTTACAAGTTCAAGGGCGAAGCCAAGCTGCGCTTTGATATTCTGGAAGAAGTGGGCCGCCGACTGCCCGGCTTCCCCATTGTGCTGCACGGCGCTTCCTCCGTCATTCCCGAATTCGTGGAAATGATCAACCAGTATGGCGGACAGATGCCCGGCGCGCAGGGTGTGCCCGAGGATATGCTGCGCAAGGCCGCTTCCATGGCCGTGTGCAAGATCAACATCGACTCCGACCTGCGTTTGGCCTTCACCGCCCTGGTGCGCAAGCACTTTGTGGAGCATCCCGACCATTTCGATCCCCGGCAGTATCTCACCGATGCCCGCACCGGCATCCGTGACATGGTACGTCATAAGATCGTGAATGTGCTGGGCTGCAACGGCAAGGCCTGAGCCGGCTAAGCAAACCAGCATTGTCTCTCGGGCTGGGAAACTGTCGCAGGTTTTCCAGGCCCGAGAGTTTTTTCTTGCCGTTGAAAGCGCGCCGCCACGGCGGACGCGCTTTTTTTTTCTGCCTTGCTTCATAGACTGAAATGCCCTCGCCGCGCTCACGCGCAGCGAGGGCATTTCAGCCCGTCGACAAAGT
>CALVVZ010000087.1 GCA_944364075.1 uncultured Clostridia bacterium | reverse complement strand
GGTCAAGTACATCTCCGACCGCATCGGCGTGATGTATCTGGGCAGCCTGGTGGAGCTGACCCAGGCGGACAGCCTCTATGAGCTTCCCGCCCACCCCTACACCGAAGCGCTGATCTCCGCCCTGCCCCTTCCCGACCCGGACGTGCAGAAGGCCCGCCGGATCATCGAGCTCAAGGGCGACATTCCCAGCCCCATCAACATGAAGGACCTGGGCTGCCCCTTCGCCTCCCGCTGCCCCTATGCGGAGGGCAAGTGCAAGGAAATCAAGATGACCTTCAACGAAATCCGTCCCGGCCACTGGAGCGCCTGCGACCGGGCCATCAGAAAGGACTAACGACTTATGATGCTGCAACGGGAAAAGGTATTGCAGGCCATGGACATCGTGCGCGAGGAACAGGTGGACGTGTGGATGACCATTGCCCGGGAGACCAGCATGAACAATGACCCCGTCATTCCGCTGATCTCTAATGTGGACTTCGGGGGCATGACCTGCGTTTTCATTACCGCCAAGGGCGAGAGCATTTGTCTGGCCAGCCAGCTGGACAGCCTGGGCATGTCCCAGGGCGGCATGTACGACGAGGTGGTGGACTACGGCCTGGACTTCGAGGCCGGCTTCGCTTCCATGATGGAGCGCCTCAAGCCCGGCACCATGGCGCTGAACTACTCCCAGGACGTGGCCGCCGACGGGCTGACCCATGGACTGTACCTGTACGTGGTATCCCTCATGGAGCGCTTCAGCCCCGAGACGAAGCTGGTTTCCGCCGAAAACATCATCGGCAAGCTGCGCGGGCGCAAGACCCCCGAGGAGGTTCGCCGCCTGAAGGCCGCCGCGGAAGCCACCATGGTGATCCTGAGGGAGGTCATTGACTTCATCGACGTGGGCAAGTCCCAGAAAGACATCCATGCCTTCTGCCAGGAGCGCATCGCCGCCCACGGCTGGGAAAACGCCTGGGAAGCCGGGCAGAACCCCGGCGTGTTCATCGGTCCCAACCCCACCATCGGTCACGCGGGCCCCGGGGACCGCAAGGTGGAGCCTGGCGACCTGATCAACCTGGACTTCGGCGTGAAGGTGGACGACTACTGCTCCGACATCCAGCGCACCTACTACATGCTCAAGGACGGGGAGGAGGACATCCCCGAAATCTACAAGCAGCACCTGAAGAACCTCCAGGACGCCATCGATGAGGGTATGGCCCTGATGAAGCCCGGCATCGAGGGCTGGAAGCCCGACCGCGCCGCCCGAGATGGCCTCATCAAGCGCGGCTATCCTGAATTCCGGTATTCCTTTGGCCATCAGGTGGGACGTTCCACCCATGATGGCGGCGTGAGCATGGCCAAGCTCCGCCCCGGCAAACCCACCACGGCCACCCGCCTCCTGGAGGAGGGTGTGGTGCTCACCGTGGACGCCAACATGTACCTGGACCGCGGCAGAATCGGCCAGGAGGATGTTACCTACATTGGAAAGAATGGGGCGGAATTTATCAGTGAGCGTCAAGATCGCATCTGGCTCTGCCATGGAAAAAAACAAGCGTGACGTGACCCTGGGCATCGTCTTCATCCTGCTCTCGGCCCTGGGCTTCGCGCTGAATCAGGCGTGTTCCCAGGCGCTGGGCAGCCGGGTGAGCGTGTTCCAGAAGATGTTCTGGCACAACCTGGTGGGGGTGCTGCTCTTCGGCGGCATCCTGATCAAGAACCGCATGGGGCCCTTCGGGTCTGACCTCCGGCTCATGTCCCTGCGGGGAATCTTCGGCTTCCTCTCCACGCTGTTTGTGGTGTTTGCCACCACCTATACCAGCCGCCCGCTGTTTGAGATCAGCCTGTTGACTTCCACCTCCGCCATTTTTACCATGATCGTGGCGGCCCTGTGGCTCAAGGAAAAGATTCGACCCTACCAGGTGGCGGTGATCGCGATATGCTTCGGGGGCGTGGTGGTCACGGTCCGCCCCTCCCCGGAGCTGTTGACGGACCCCTGGTGCCTGTTCGCGGTGCTGGGCGCGGCCTTTGGCGGCGGCGCGTACTGCGTGGTGCGCAAGCTGCGGGACTATGCCAACCCCACCCAGGTGGTGTTCTGCTACGGCCTGGTGAGCTGCGTGTGCTCCCTGCCCTTCTTCATCAAGGAAGTGGCGGTGGACGGCAATCCCCTGGCCTCGGGCATGGACCTGGTGATCCTCCTGGGCATGGGCGTGGCGGCTTACGCGGGCCAGCTGTTCCTGAACCTGGCCTATCAGCGGGCGGAAGCCTCGCAGCTTTCCCCCTACTCCTATGTGCAGAACGTATACTCCCTGCTCATCACCCTGCTGATTTTCCAGCAGTCCGTGCCGGTATGGTCCTACGTGGGCGCGGTGATGATCGTGGGCAGCAGCTACTACAATATGCTCCGTTCCCGGCATGAAGCCGGGCAGATGCCACGACAAATACCGATGGAGGCGAAATAAACCATGGCAGACAAGGACAGCAAGATGGTCAAGCCCACCGAGCCCTACGGCGACGTGGACCTGGAAATGCTCAAGGATTTCTCCGAAGCCAACGGCATCAGCGGCCATGAGAAGGGCGCCAGCCGGGTGATGAAGCGCTACGTCCAGGACGCGGCGGATGAGATCACCTACGACGCCCTGGGCAGCATCGCCGCCCTGCAAAAGGGCAGCGGCAACGGCCCCAAGGTGGCCATCTTCGGCCACCTGGACGAGGTGGGCTTCCTGGTCAAGGAGATCCAGGACGACGGCTTCATCCGGCTGATCAACGTGGGCGGCATGTGGCCGCACCTGCTCCTGTCCCAGGAGATAACCGTTACCACCCGGGAGGGCAAGGAATACGTGGGCTTCATCAGCTCCCCGCCGCCCCACGGCATGTCCGCCGAGGATCGCGCCAAGGTGCTCCCCTTGGAGGACTTGTATGTGGATATGGGCGTCAACGACAAGGAGGAAGTGGAAGCCCTGGGCATCCGCGTGGGCGACACCATCACCCCGCGCACCCAGTTCCGCGTGCTGAACAACCCTAATTACCTCCTGGGCAAGGCCTGGGACGACCGCATCGGCGCGGCGGTGGCCACGGATGTGCTGCGCAGGCTCAAGGGCGTGCCGCATCAGGCGGATGTGTACGCCGTGGGTACCGTGCAGGAGGAGGTGGGCCTGCGCGGCGCCACCACCGCGGGCTATCTGGTGAATCCCGACATTGCCATCGCCCTGGACGCCACCCTGGCCAGCGACGTGCCCAACGCCAAATACGGCAAGCCCCTGGGCACCGGCGTGACGCTGTCGCTGATGGATGGTTCCGTTATCGGCAACCGGGAGCTGGTTTACGCCCTGGAGGACATCTGCAAGGAACTGGGCGTGGATTTTGCCTATGACATCTTCCTGCGGGGCGGCACCGACGCCGGCGCCATTCACAAGCTGCGCAGCGGCGTGCTGTCCGTGACGGTATCCATTCCCGCCCGGGCCATTCACGCCCACCGGGGCGTAATTCACCGCAAGGACTTTGCCGACACCGTCCGGGTGCTCACGGAGTTCTGCCGCCGCCTGGATTGGGACATGGTGGAGAAGATTCGCCGCTCCAATCAGTAAAACGGTTCTTGCGGCACATACGCCGGAGGGGCGTCCCCTCCGGCGCTTCCTGTGTTCGCCGCGCTCATGTCCGCCGCGCTAAGGCGGTTGTCTCCCAGCGCCGGGTATGTTACAATAGTATCAAAGTCAGATCCTGTACACGGAGGGAAAAGCACTTGGATATTGTCAGACAGATTCAAGCCAGCTACGACGGGCTGAGCCGCACCCAGAAGCGTATTGCGGACTATTTGATTGCCAACGCGGACGAAGCCTGTTTCCTGTCCCTGAAAGCCTTTGCCCAGCGGGTGGACGCCACCGAGGTCACGGTGATCAACTTCACGCACCGCATCGGTCTGGACGGCTTTACGGAACTGAAAAAAGAACTGCGCGGGCATGTGCGCAGCCTGCTCTCCCCCAGCGACAAACTGCGCCGCGCCTTTCAGCTGTCGGAGGGTATGACCGTGCAGCCCAACGACTGCATAGAAAACGAAATGCAGATCCTGCGGGACACTTTCCGCGGCATCCGGCAGGAAGATTTGTTCCGCGCGGTATCCATGCTGGAAGGCTCCCCGAAAATCTACGTGGTGGGCTATGACAGTTCCGTTCCCGTGGCGCAGTTCATGCTCATCCGTCTTCGCTACCTGGGCCTGGATGCGGAACCGCTGTCCTTCGGGGATTACAGCCACATGATGCTGGAGCTCAGCCGCTGCGACCCGAAGGCGCTCTTTGTGCTGATTTCTTTCCCCATTCACTTTCCCATGATGAAAGCGTTGGCAACCGTAGCGCGGCAAAAGGGCCTGTCGCTGCTAGCCATTGTCAGCGAGGGGACTTCCGAAGCAGCGGAGGTCGCGGACCTGGCCCTGCGCTGCGATACCTCCGATGTGGTGTTCTATAACTCCATCACCAGCGCCATTTCTCTGGTCAATCTGCTGTGTACCCTGTTTGCCTCCCGGCATCAGGCCAAGCTGCTGGATGTGCGCAACGCCGTGCAGGCCACAGCGCAGGCCATGGATCAGGCGCTGGGCAGGCCCCAGGGCCTGGAGCCCGGCAGGGAAGTCTGCGAAAGCGTACCTTTGCCCATGTAAAGGTTGCTCTGGCCCCGAAGGGACAAAAAGCAGCAGCCAGTAACCAAAACCGGCCGCAAAAGAAGCCCAAACACTTCTTTTCGGCCGGTTTTTTGTGCATCCTTTTCGGGTTGGCGATATTGCCACAGTCCCTTTTGTTTTGCGCTTTTTATGCCCGGCAGGCACGGGAAAGGCCTCCCTTCGGCTGTCGCCCCGGGATGGCGTCATAGGGCGCGGCGCCTTATAGCTCCTCCAGGCGGCTCATTTCCAACGCGCGTTCTATCTCTTGCATCAGTTGTTCCGCGGCGATTTCCCCATGCACGTAGCGTAGATACAGCGTATAAATGGATTCGCTCTTTTGCCTGTAAAAGCTGGAATATTCAGCGCCGACCATACCCGTTTGCGCCTGGATCAGGTTGTCAATGGATGCCTGGGTAATTTCATAGCGCATGGCCAGAGCATATGCAAAGGAATCCCGATACCGCTCCCAGGCGCTTTGGATTTCCCGGCGCTGCGCTTCATCGGTGCAGGCGTCGTAGCGAGCCTGATAATCAGCCTCCTGGACTGCCAGCTCCTCCAGGGTATGATGATAACTGGCATCTTCCACCGGGACGCGGGCCTCCGGCATAAGCAGCGCGCGGCTGCGGCTTTCCAGGCCCATCAGCAGCGCTTCCAGCAGCCGAATGGCTTCCGCCTGCTGGGAAGAACCGGCATTGACCAGCAAAATGCCCTGATGGACGGGGTAAAGCATGCCCGTTTCTTCCGTCCAGGCCAGCGGGAGGAGTTCACAGCCGCCGTTCATCCTTGCATCCCTGTCGCCGGTAAGCATTTGATACCCCAGCACGAACAGCCGCCGCGGCTCACCCTCCGGGGTATAAAGGGCGGAGTCCTGCTCCTGCAGCTGCGTCAGCAGCGGAGTAAGCTCGTCCACTCGCGCCAGCAGCGCCCGGAACAACGGCGTATCCAAGGTAGCCGGAATCCCTTCCAGCGCGCAGCTGGCCAGCTGTTGCTCGGTAATGGCGCGCAGGAGCGCATCCCGGTAGTTCAGGGCGAGCGCGGATACGCCCAGCAGGGAGATATTTTCTGCCTCCAGGCGCGGGTTGTCAGCCCACTCTTCCAGGAAATCCATTAGGGACATCCAATCCTGCGGCCATTCCTCTCGAGAGATTCCCAGCGTTTCCGCGTTCTCCGGCTGAATGCCGGGAATCAGTTCAGAGAAGGCGGCGTAATAGGGCACGCCATAGATTTTGCCGTCCCGGCAAAAGCGCTCCGTCAGGCTGGGTTCCATGCGCGCCACCAGGGATGCGATCACGCTGCTGCCGCTCAAGTCGGCGCAGTAGCCTTTCCCAATCATGTCATCCAATAGCTCCAGATTTTCCAGGCCGATGATGTCCGCAGCGCTGTCGGCGTAATAATGTTGCAAAAACGTATCGCCCGACGAGGTTTCATAGCTGGTCAGGGAAACATTCAACTGGGGATTTGCCAGCTGGTAGGCAGTCAGCGTACCCCGGCAATACTGTTCAAACTGCGGGCAGGAAACAGTCAGGGACGCGACGTTTCCCTCAGGCGCATGGAGATCGTAAACCAGAAGGTTATTGCGGCCATACAGCGCATAGCACCCATCGGAGGTTACAGCGGCGCAGGCGCTTCCAGGCATCTGCATCCAGGATAGATAGCCTACCTGCTTTGCCTTGCCATTGCGGTCCACACGCCATATGCCGCTGGAACGCGCCAGATATACGCTGTCCGTGGCGGATTCGTAAGCCAGCCCTGCGCCCTCCGTCCCCTCCAGGGTCGCCAGGACGCTCTGCCGCCCGGTGGCAGGGTCCAGGATGCGCAGTTCCAGTGACAGCTCCTTCTGGCACAGAAGGAGCGCCTTGCCGTCCCTATAAGCGCACAGATCCACTACGCCGTTTTCTTCCGCCAGCATGGCTTCCCCTCCGTCCAGGGGATAAACAACGCAGCTACCGGCGCGGCTCATGCCCATGCTGCTCAGGTGCATGGCAATCACCCGTGCGCCGTTAACCACACCTTTGGAAAGATATGCTGCATCCTCAGAAACGGCAATACGCCCCACCGGACGCTGCGCCATGCTTCCCGCGCTTAGGTCTACGGCATAAACAGCGTTCTGCGCATCCAGGGCGTAAAGCCCGTCCCCACCCAGAAGCCGGTAAGTCTTTTCATCCTGAAGCGTACAGACAGCAGGCGTATCCGTCATGCGTGGCTGAACAGACGCCGGTCCGGCAGGCGTATCCAGCACCAGCGTATCCTCCACGGCGCACAACCCGTAGTCAAACAGGCCTTCCAGGCCTTCCAGATCATTCAGGTTCCGAATCCACAGCAGCCCCGCCGCTTCCTGCTGTGCAGCGCAGGAAGTCAAGCAAAGCAACAGCAAAAGAAGAAAATACAGTCGCCACCTTTTCAATGAACTTCCTCCCCGTGCTTTTGTCCATGCGTACATGCTGCTAGCGTCTTTCCCTTTGTCTTTAGCATATAATGGAATACCGGTATTGTCAACCGTTGCGCAGGAGCCAGCGCTTTCCCTAACGCAAGAAGCCGCATTGCGGTATCGCAATGCGGCTCAGCGTGTCAAAAAAGTGGTGTCGCCACTTTTTTGAGGAAGCACCTTCGGCCAACCAGAGGTCGTCCGAAGGTGTAAGGAATTGATTTTGCAAGCAAAATCAACGACCCGCCCCGCCGGCAGAGCCGGCGGATACGAATGAAAGTCGGAGGGGCTGTGGCCCCTCCGACGCCTCCCCGGGGTTTTTCGACAGTCTGAGCGGGAAGGCCGTACGGCCTCCCGCAGATATTTCCAATTTGGTACTATGGCTCGTCCCGTTAAGCGCAGTTGAAAGGCGCGCAGGAGCTGCGGACCGTCAGCGTAGGAACGATAAAACGGTTTGCGGGTACTCCCTTTTCCTCCATGGCCTCCATCGCAGTATCAATCAGCATATGCGCATATTGGCCGTAATCATAATCCACCGCCGTAAGCTGCGGAGCTGTAAGGGTGGTAATGTAGGTATCGTCAAAGCTCAGCAGGGAATAGTCCTCCGGCACATGAAGCCCATGGGCCAGCAGTCCCTGAAGCATGCCCGCAGTAACCATGTCGTTGATTCCCATTAAAGCGGTTGGCTGCTGAGGCAGCGTGAGCAATCGTTCAATTCCCTCCCTACCCGAACCGCAATCATATCCGGGCACTTGAATCAGCCATTCCTCTCTCACCGGCAGGCCATGTATTTTCATTTCGCGGCGGAAGCGTTCCAGTTTTTCCTTGGTCCCATAGTACTGGATACCCGTATATACAAATCCGATCTCCCGGTGCCCCAGTTTCACCAGATAATCCATGGCCAAGTTCATGGACAACTCATGATCCACGGACACGCCGTAAATACGCTCATACCGGCTTTTGGACCCCAGCACGATGTGCGTCGTTTCACGGATGGACATTAATAGCCGCGTAAAAACAGGATCCGGTTCAATCAAGTCCACCCGGCCGCCGCAGATCACAATGGCATCCACGCGCTGTTCCGCCAGTTTCGTCAGTGCCGATACCTCCATCTCCGGGCGGGACTGCGTACTGAGCAGCATGGGAATGTATCCCCGTTTGTACGCCTCATCACAACAAGCGGAATAAACGCTGCTGTAATACGGGTTACCCGTATCGGCCATCACCATGCCGATCATCCGTGTGCGCGTTTGGGAAAGAGCCCGGGCCACGGCGCTGGGATGGAAATTGTATTTTCGGATCAGCTCGCTGACCCGCCCTACCTTTTCCTCGCTGACCGTAGCGCTGCCCTTGAGAATACGCGAAACCGTCGCCGGGGACACGCCGGCTTCCCGGGCAATATCGTAAATGGTCACCTTATTTCGGCCCATAATTGCGTGCCGCTCCTTTCATCATTAAATTTGATTATAAAGCAACCGTATTGCTTTGTCAAACATACGTATGCTTTCGTATGCTTTTCCACAAGCGAACTTATTTTCACAATTTCGCGCCCAATATCTTTCTCCCGCAATTGACGCACAAGCATAATTTGTGTATGATAAATACACATTTTTCGCAATGGTCCGGCACTGGGTCTTCGCAGCCCCGGCAGCACGGCCCGTATGCGAAAACGGCCCCGTTCCGGCCGGTGTATAAAAGTGAGGTATTGTCATGCGTCTTGCCGCGCAAGTGGAAGCCCGCCTGAAACCCGTTTGCGCCCAACTGGCCCCAGTACAAGGGCTGGGCGATATGTTCGCCCGTTGTTTCATGAATACCCTGGAAACCACCTGCCACACCCTGGAAAACAGCGAAGTGTTCATCATTACCGGAGATATACAGGCCATGTGGTTACGGGATTCCACCGAGCAGATTCTGCATTATCTGCGCTTTGCGCCGGACTGCCCGGAACTGAGCGACTGGATCTGCGCGGTCATCCGCCGTCAAACGGCGCTGGTGCTTATCGATCCTTATGCAAACGCCTTCAACCTGGGTCCCAACGGCCGCCATGGTTATCAGGACCAGCCGCCCGCCGGACCTTGGGTATGGGAACGCAAGTACGAGCTGGACTCCCTTTGCCATGTGGTGCTGCTGGCCTGGCGCTTCCACCGCATAACCGGCCGCACGGATTTTATGACATCTACCTTCTTTGCGGCCATGGAGCGCATCCTGGATCTCATCGCCACGGAACAAAATCATGAAGCGCAGAGTCCTTACAGCTTTCAGCGTTCCGATTGTCCGCCCAGCGATACCCTCCCCTGTCAGGGAAAAGGGACACCCGTAGCCTTTACAGGCATGTCCTGGTCCGGTTTTCGTCCCAGCGACGATGCCTGCCGATACGGTTATCTGATTCCGGCGAATCTTTTTGCCGCTACCGAGTTGGAGCATTTGTGCGCCATGGCGCGCACCTGTGGGCGCGAAGACCTGTCCACACGTTCCCGGATCCTTGCCGAAGAAATCCGCCAGGGCGTTCGCAGCTACGGTATGACATACACGGCTGATTTCGGCGATATATATGCCTACGAGGCGGATGGTCTAGGCAAGCAGCTGCTTATGGACGACGCCAACATCCCCAGCCTGCTTTCCCTGCCCTATCTGGAGATCTGTTCACCGGATGACGAACTTTACCTGCGCACGCGCGCCTTTGTGCTCAGCAAGCAAAACCCCTGCTTTTACGCGGGTCATGCTGCCTGCGGCGTTGGCAGCCCGCATACGCCGGAAGGATACGTATGGCCCATCGCCCTGTGCATTCAGGGAATGACCGCCGTGGATGCCAACGAGCGCGCAGGCATTCTCCGTACCCTGTTGACCACGCACGCAGGAACTGCCCGCATGCACGAGAGTTTTGATCCCAACGATCCCTCGCAGTTTACCCGCAGCTGGTTTGCCTGGGCCAACTCCATGTTTGGAGAACTGGTCTACCGTATGTATGAGGAGGGAGAAC
The DNA here is from genome assembly GCA_944364075.1 of uncultured Clostridia bacterium. Lineage (GTDB taxonomy): Bacteria > Bacillota > Clostridia > Christensenellales > Aristaeellaceae > Egerieenecus. The sequence continues at coordinate 2,059 of CALVVZ010000087.1, read as the reverse complement.
TGCCCGAGGCCGTCCGCTTACTGGTAGAATCCGGCATTACCAGCATATATGCGTAAACGCCTGGAGAAGTTCTCAGCGTATCGTTACCTATTTTATATGTATCTACTGCGTAGATACAGCACAACAAGGAGTGAATGGTAATGGATTGGAATCATGCCTGTGAAAATCTCTGCCGCCGTATGTTCTCCCTGGCCCATTGCGCCTGGAGCGGAAAGGTCGCCTGTACGCAAGGGCCCCTGCTTACCGCCGGCCTGTCAGAGGACACGCTGTCCATTCAGGCGCCGGACCTGAGCGGCGCAGCCCGCGGTATGTATCTGTGCGCCTGCGCCCTGCGGGACCATCAGCCCCTTCCCGAACTGGGGCAACGGCGCCTCATCGCCTCCTGCGGCATGATGGTGGATATGTCCCGGGGCGGCGTCATGACTGTAGCCGGCGTTAAGGAACTCATCGACGCTCATGCGGCGCTGGGTCTGAACCTGATGATGCTCTATGCAGAGGATACCTATCCCGTACCCGAGTACCCTTACCTGGGGTATCTCCGCGGCCGCTATTCCGCCGAGGAATTGCGGGAGCTGGATGACTATGCCTGGGAAAGCGGCGTGGAGCTGGTGCCTTGCATCCAGACCCTGGCCCACCTGGAACAGTTTCTCCAATGGAACGAAAGCATCGGTATGCGGGATAACGATACCTGCCTGCTGGTGGACGATCCCAAGGTGTACGACTTCATCGCGGCGGAGCTTCGCTCGGTAAAGCGCCTTTTCCGCAGCAACCGCGTGCATATCGGCATGGACGAGGCCCATGGCATCGGTCTGGGCCGGTACTATGAACAGCACGGGCCCTCGGACCGTTTCTCCCTGCTCACCCGGCATCTGAACCGAGTCGTCAGCCTTTGCCAGGAACTGTCCCTGAAACCCATTATGTGGAGCGACATGTTCTACCGGCTGGGTTCCAAGCAAAACGACTATTACGACACAGAAGCCGTAGTACCTGAAAGCGTTATCTCTGAGATTCCCCAGGTGGCCCTGTGCTACTGGGATTACTATCATCAGGACGAAGCGTTTTACACCGCTATGCTTCAGGGCCATGCCGCCATGGGTAAGGAAGTGGTTTTTGCTGGCGGCATTTGGACCTGGTCGGGTCTTCTGCCTCATGTCAGGCGCACTAACGCCACCGCGTATCCTGCCCTGCGCGCTTGTCTGAAGACCGGCGTACAAACCGTGCTTGCCACCTGCTGGGGAGACGACGGTGCCGAAACAGACTACCGTCTGGCGCTTCACCAGCTGCCCATTTATTCCGAGCACTGTTGGAAAGGAGAAGCCTGTTCCAAGGAAGAAATTGATCGCCTCGGCGATGCGCTGACTGGACTGTCCACCCTCGCCTATGAGGCCATGGGCGCCTTCTATCCTGACGCGGAAGATCGCCGCCCGGGCAAGGGATTGTTCTATGCTGATCCGCTGTATCCCATGCTGGAAGGCCTATGGGATTTGTCCGGCTTTGGCGACATGCTGCGGCAGGGAATGGACGTGCTGGCGCCTCTGAAAAGCGACCCGCGCTGCGATTATGCCTGGACCCTCCTGTCCATCGCACGGAAAAAGTTGGACTGGATCTCCACGCTGCGCCCGGCATACCTGCGCAAGGACAAGGCCGCCGTACAGCGCCTGGTGGATGAATACCTGCCGGCCCTTCAGGCGCTGTACCAGCGCTTCCTGGCGCTTTGGCGGGATCAGTGGGAAAGCTGCCGCAAGCGCAACGGCTGGGAAACCCCCTGTGCACGCATGGGCGCGCTGCTTACGCGGTTGGAGGATGCGGAACGCACCCTGCGCCGGTGGCTTGCGGGCGATATTCCCGCCGTGGAAGAGCTGGAAGAAACGCCCCTATGCGCCCGCCGGCTGTACGGCCGTGAGGACTATCATACCTTTACTTTCCCACAGTACCGCTGAGATCCTTGTTCACCGATGACGCTGCCGGAAACCCCGGCAGCGCAGACTGTCAAAAAACCCCAGGGAGGTGTCGGAGGGGCCGCAGCCCCTCCGACTTTCATTCGTATCCGACGGCTTTG
>CALVVZ010000086.1 GCA_944364075.1 uncultured Clostridia bacterium | reverse complement strand
GGAGCGGTATTTTCAAGGGAATAGACGAACGATAACGGCGAAAGTGGAGAACTTCTTCGGGAAAAGCCGCGCTTTTTTCGAAAAAGTGGCGGCAAGAAGGATTTTTTGCGGTGTTGTCGAACCTTTTTATGAAAACTTGTGCTTCGATTTTTCGGATGAGGTGGTTCGTATGCGGGATATGGTGGTGCTGGTGGAGCTGAACGGCGCCTGTTGCCGCTCCATGGCGCGGAAGCTGCGGGCGGAGCATATTTATTGCAAGATCCTCCCCGCGACCGCAACCGCGGCGGAGATTCTCGCGCAGGAACCTCTGGGAATCCTGCTGGCCGGTGGCGATACCGGGGAGGCCAGTGTATTTCCGGAAGGCTGCGGTTGGACGAAAACCGGTTTGCCCCTGTTGGCGATGGGTGATGCCGCGTTGGGATTGTGCTTGACCCTGGGAGGCACGCTGACATCCAGGGAAGACACGCCCCGCGTGGCGCAGATTACCCTAAGCGACCGCCACCCCTCGTTGTTTGATCAGGTGGAAACCGAGGAGAGATACCTGACGCATCCGCGATGCATGATTATGTGCGAAGGTATGGAAGCCATTGTGCAGTCGCCGGAGGGCGTGCTGGGACTTTATCAGCGGGAACGGAAGCTGTATGGATTGGCCTTCCAGGTGGAGCAGAATGATCCGGATGGCGTGCAGCTGCTGGTAAACTTCTGCCGGGAAATTTGCGGTTGCACACCCTGGTGGAGCAACCAGGCATTTGCCGAGCGTGCAGTGGAGGAGATTCGCCGCTGCGTAGGCGAGGGCGAGGCGGTTTGCGCGTTGTCCGGCGGCGTGGACAGCGGCGTTTGCGCGCTGCTGGGACATATGGCCATAGGCTCCCGCTTGCACTGCATCTTTGTGGATACCGGGTTGCTGCGCAAGGGAGAGGGCGACCGGGTCATGAATTTCTACAAGGAAACCATGGGCCTGAACCTGGTGCGCGTGGATGCCGGAGAACGTTTTTTATCCGCCCTGCGGGGGGTAAAGCGCGCTGAGGAAAAGGAAGAAATCATTTTCCGGCTGCTCAATGAGGAATTGGATCAGGTTGTAAAACAGTTGGGGAATGTACGTATTCTGCTGCAGGGCACCAATTACAGCGACACGCTGTCCGCCGGGAACCTGTTCCCGCTGAATGCCCCGGAGCACGGTATGCAGGTGATTGAGCCTGTGCGCGAACTGTTCAAGGATGAGATTCGCCGGGTTGGCGAAGAGCTGGGGTTGCCCCCCATGATTATCCAGCGTCAGCCCTTCCCGGGAAGCGGGCTTGCGTTGCGCATCCTCAGTGATGTTACGGAGGAAAAACTGCAGATTCTGCGAGAAGCGGACGCAATTTTCCGTTGCGAAATCGAGGAAACCGGCCAGAGCAAACGGCTATGGCAATATTTTGCAACCCTGGCGGAAAATCCGGCAGAGGATGGACGCAACATGGTGGTTACTCTGCGGGCTGTTCAGGTGTGCGAAGGAAGCGCAGCCATGGCGGCGCGGCTGCCCTACGACCTGCTGGAGAAGGTGGTTCAGCTCATCCGGGAGCGTGTGCCCCAGGTGCGCCGGGTGGTCTATGACCTGACGCCATCAGGCAATTATAAAGGCGTCGAGTGGCGGTGAGGAAATGCCGCCCGGCATGCCCTCAACGGGGCTGCGGTATTTGCTGCACTACCTTACCAGCGGTTTGAAATTTGCATAGGGATTCCCTTGCGCATAAAATCGAAGGGGTCCAGGGAGCATTCCGTTAGCCCCTGGACCCCTTTAGTTGCTGTTCGATCAAAAGGATTGCCTCAGCAAAGCGATACGAAATCGCCTTCAGACAGAGCCCGGAAGAAATCAGCGGCCCACGGAAAAGGCGATCATTTCTTCCAGTGGAGGATTTTCTTCAGCCGCCCGTGAAGTGTGACGCTTTCCTTCATAGCTAGCGCCGCATCCAGGGCGCCCTGGCGGTATACGTTGTTTTCCGGGTCGCGGCGCACGGCCTCCCGGAAACTGGCGTGGGCGGATTCATACTGCTGCATGGCCATGAGGATGTATCCCTGCAGGTAATACCACTCGTCATCCCTGGTTTCGGCCCGTAGCAGCTGGCGCAGGGCGCTTTCCGGATTATTCTGGCGGAGCATTTTCTGGGCCAGATGCTTGGCGTCCTGCGGGGGCAGGGTATGGGTATACGTATTCGTGCGCTTGGGGGAGGCAAGCCGAAGGGCCTCCTCATAGGCGAGGTTCAGTGCCAGCAACTTTTCCTGCGCCTCGCGCTGTTCGTCCGCATCCAGGAACTGGTCGGGATGACATTTTTTCACCAGCGCACGATAGGCGGCACGAACTTCCTCCGCATCGGCAGCGCCATGAAGGCCCAGCACTTCAAAGGGATTGTTCGTAAAACCACCTCCTTTTTGGGGCAGGGCACCCGATTAGATGGTTTCCCGCTGAATATCCGCGCCCAGGGCGCGGAGCTTTTGTTCGATGTGCTCGTAACCGCGGTCGATATATTCGGGTTCGTAAATTTCCGTTACGCCCTTGGCCATCAGCCCGGCTACCACCAGCGCTGCGCCGGCGCGCAGGTCGGTGGTGGTCACAGGCGCGCCGTACAGCTGCGGAACGCCCTCGATAATGGCCATACGCCCTACCACGCGGACCCGCGCGCCCATACGGCGGATCTCGTCCAGGTGCTTGAAGCGCTGCTCAAAAATGGTTTCCGTTACAATGCTGGTGCCATGCGCGGTGGTCAGCAGCGCGCTCATGGGCTGCTGCAAATCGGTAGGAAAGCCGGGATACACCTGGGTTTTTACATTGACGGCGCGATGGGCGCCCAAGGTACGCACACGAATGGCATCATCGCTGTCGGATACCTTGACGCCCATTTCCAGAAGCTTGGCAGTCAGGGCTTCCATATGCTGAGGAATGCAACCGCGGATGATCACATCGCCCCGGGTCGCGGCGGCGGCGATCATCAGCGTGCCGGTTTCGATCTGGTCGGGAATAACCGCATAGGTGCAGCCATGCAGGCTCTGCTGGCCGCGAATGCGGATAACATCGGTGCCGGCGCCCTTGATCTTCGCGCCCATGCTGTTGAGAAAGTTGGCCAGGTCTACAATATGCGGCTCCTTGGCTGCATTATAAATGATGGTGGTGCCCTTGGCCTTGGCGGCGGCAAGCATGACGTTGATGGTGGCGCCGACGGTCACCATATCAAAGAAAACATCCCCGCCGGTAAGGGAATCGCACCGGGCGTTGATCATGCCGCCGCGTTCCTCGGCTTCCGCGCCCAAGCTCATAAAGCCTTTCAGATGTTGATCGATGGGACGGGAGCCGATTTCACAGCCGCCGGGGGAAGCTACCCGCGCTTTGCCGCAGCGGCCCAGCAATGCGCCGATAAGGTAGTAACTGGCCCGCAGACGCTGGGAATCCCGGTAGGAAACCTCATACCCTTCCGCCGGACGCGGATCTACGGTGAGAAACTCACCGGGTACGTAGGTAACCTTCGCGCCCAGAGAGCGGAGAATATCCACCAGAGCATGCACGTCCTCGATGTCCGGCAGGTTTTCAATGGTGCAGGGCTCGCTGCTCAACAGCATCGCGGGGATAACGGCTACCGCCGTATTCTTTCCGCCGCTGACCCGAACCTCACCTTCCAGGGCGTTGCCGCCGGTAATCAGCATTCGTTCTTTCATGGGCATGATCTCCGGACAAAGCCGGAACCACCTCCTGCGTGTTGATGGCGCAGGCAACCGCGGATGCGATTGCAATAGTTATATTATACACAGAGTACAGCGAAAAAACAAGAGGCGGCGCTAAAGCGTGCCAACAGCCGGGAAGTTATCCTGTTATATGCCGGGTCTGTGGGAAGGGCCGAGCGCGTTTGATCTCCATGTTTGCATTGACTGTGGCGAAAGACTTTCCGGCAAGCGGACATGCCGGAATACCGGCAGGTGAATCGTTATGTTCAGAGAGGCGCGGAACAAACGGAAAGCGATGCGGACGGATACGGAAAAAGGCCGGAGCGTCCGTAAAAAGTTGGAAAGCGCTGCTCATGGTTTGAATTCGTGCGCGGAACGTGTTACAATAAACGTGTTGATATGCCGCCGTGAGCGGGCCTGGAGGTACGGAAGGTATGGGAGAACGCAAGCAATCGAAGCATGGCCCGGTATGGCATACGGCGCTGCTTATGCTGTTGGATGCTTTTCTGACCGTTGCGGCCATGATGATGGCGTTGCAGGTCTACTATGATATGGAGGCGCCGCAGGCGCATATCCTGCATGTGTGGCAGGTTGCACCGATACTGGTTGTGTTTACGGTAGGTTTTTTTTATGCGGTGGGGCTGTACAGGACGCTTATGCGCTATGCCACTGTGGAAGCTCTGGTGCAGATCGCTACCGGAGCGCTGCTGGCATCCGGAACCACGTACCTGTTTTCCCTGCTGAGCTATACCATACAACAGGATCCCAACCTTTTCCTTATGCCCAGGCCCGTATACCTGGTACATTGGCTGCTGCTGCTCCTGCTGGTGGGCGGCAGCAGGTTCAGCTTGCGGATCATCGGCCAGGGAGGCGTGGGCATCCTGCCGGGCAGGCGCCGGCGCGGCAGACGCGTCATGGTGGTGGGCGCCGGCTGGGCCGGCGCGCAGGTGATACGCGAGATTCAGGCGGGCCGTTATGGCGACTGTGCGGCGGTGCTGGCGGTGGACGACAACGAGGCCAAACGTGGTGCGGCGCTGGGGCGCGTACCCGTGCTCATGGATACCCAGCGGGTGGGGGAATATGCCCGGCAGTACCGGGTTGATGAAATCATTATTGCCATCGCTACACCCAACGGGGATTTGTCGGAGCTGATACATCGGTGCATCGATACGGGCTGCCATGTGCGCATGGTTTCCACCCTTCGGGACGTCAATACCGGCGCACCGGCTATCGGCCGCGTGCGGGAGGTAAATATCGGCGATTTGCTGGGCCGGGCGGAAAAGCACCTGGACATGACCGAGGTAGAGGCGTACTTTGCCGGAAAACGGGTGCTGGTTACCGGCGGCGGCGGCTCCATCGGCTCGGAACTCTGCCGGCAGATCATGGCCTTTACCCCGGCCAAGCTGGTGCTGTATGACATCAGCGAGAATTATATCTATGATCTGTTCTTTGAGTTGCAGGAAAAATACGGAGCGCTTACCCGCAACACCGTGGAACTCCGGGTGGGTTCCATCCGGGACCAGGGCACGCTGAACCGCGTGTTTGCCGAATTTCAGCCGGAAATCGTCATCCATGCGGCGGCGCACAAGCATGTGCCCCTGATGGAGGACAGCCCCGAACAGGCGGTCATCAACAATGTGTTTGGCACGCTGAACGTGGCGCAGTGCGCCATGACCCACGAGGTGAGCCGTTTCGTGATGATCTCCACGGACAAGGCGGTGAACCCCACCAACGTCATGGGTGCTTCCAAACGCATGGCGGAAATCATCATCGAAGCCCTGCAGGCTCAGGGAAAAACGCAGTTTACCGCCGTGCGCTTTGGGAACGTGCTGGGCTCCAACGGCAGCGTGGTGCCTCTGTTTGAGCGGCAGATTCGCGCAGGCGGTCCGGTGACGCTGACGCATCCTGACATTATCCGCTATTTCATGACCATCCCGGAGGCCGCCAGCCTGGTATTGCAGGCGGCGTCCATAGCCAAGGGCGGGGAACTGTTTGTGCTGGATATGGGAAAACCGGTCAAGATCCGCGAACTGGCGGAACGGATGATACAGCTTTATGCCGACCCCAACGGTCCGCCGGTGGAGATCGTTTACACAGGCTTGCGCCCGGGGGAGAAGCTCTATGAAGAATTGCTGCGGGATGAGGAAAATTCCACCGCTACCAGCAAGGAGAAGATTTTCATCGCCAAGCCGGAACAGATAGCCTGGCCGGAGGTGGAAAGGATGCTCCGGCGGTTACGGGAATGCCTGGAGGAGGAGGGCGATATACGCGCCTGCATGCATGAGCTGCTGCCCTCCTACCGCGAACCGCAGCCTGTCAGCGCGGAGGAAGCGGCGGCACAGGCGCGGCGGGAAGCCAAGGCAGGCTAAACGGACAGGTACGGAAGACGAGGGAGGCGGCGGAATGGGGGAAAAAGTATACGCGGCGGAGCGGCTGAAGTATCTAACGTTGCTGGCAGAGGGCTATCCCACGGTACAGGCGCTTTGCACGGAGATCGTGAACCTGGAGGCGCGCTTGGCCCTGCCCAAGGGTACAGAGCACTTCATGAGCGATATCCATGGAGAATACGAGGCGTTTTGCCATATTCTGAACAACTGCTCCGGGGTCATCCGGGAGAAGGTGAACATGCTTTTCAGCGGTACCATGACCGGCCGGGAGATTTCCGGCCTGTGTACGCTGATCTATTATCCCCGTGAGAAGCTCAAGCGCCTGAAAAAGCAAAAGCAGCTTACCCGGGAATGGTATCGCCGCACCTTGCAGGATCTGATCGCCCTAAGCAAGCTGCTTTCGTCCAAGTATACCCGGGAGCAGGTACGCAGGGCTATGCCCGAAGCCTATGCTTTTCTACTGGACGAATTGCTTCATGCCCAGGCGGACGAGGACGACAACCAGGTGGTTTACCACGACCGGCTGCTGGAATCCCTGATTGACGTGGGGGAATCGGACCGGTTTATCGTGGAGGTGTCCACGCTGATCAAGCATCTGGCAGTAGCCCGCTTGCACGTGGTGGGGGACATCTTCGACCGGGGAGCGCGGGCGGATAGCGTGCTGGAACTGCTGGAGAAGCATCACGCGGTGGACATCACCTGGGGGAACCATGACATCCTATGGATGGGTGCGGCGGCAGGGTCGCCGGTATGCTGCTGCGCGGTGGTGCGCAACTGCCTGAGCTACCGCAACATGGATATCCTGGAGCGGGGCTATGGTATTCCATTGCGCCCGCTGACGCTCTTCGCGGAGCAGAGCTATCCAGGCATCTCCCCCGAGGCGGCGGCGCTCCATGCCGTCACCCTCATGATGTTCAAACTGGAGGGGCAACTCATTGCCAGAAATCCCGACTTCGGCATGGAGGATCGCCGGCTGCTGCACCGCCTGGACAGGAAGCTGGGCAGCTTCACCGATGAGGAAGGCCAGTGGCCCATACGGGAACTTCCTGCCGTGCGGCTGGACCAGCAGGACCCGTACAGGCTTTCTCAGGACGAAGAAGAGGTGGTTGCCGGTCTGGTGGAGGCGTTCCGGCAGTCCATGCGCTTGCGCAGTCAGGTGAATTTCCTCTATGATCGCGGACGGCTTTATCGGAAGTACAACAATAACCTGCTGTTTCACGGGTGTGTGCCCATGACCGAGGCGGGGGACTTCCGGGTGGTGGAAATCGAGGGCCGCAAATGCTGCGGACGCGCGCTGATGGATGCCCTGGATGCCATGGCGCGCCGGGCATATTTTGAAGGCGATCAAAAGTCACTGGATTTCATGTGGTACCTGTGGTGCGCGGATTATTCGCCCCTTTGCGGGAGAAAGATCAAGACCTTCCAGCGTTACTTCACCGACCGGGAAGAGGCGTGGCGCGAACCGCGGGATCCCTACTATACCTTTGCCAATCAGGAGGAAGCGTGCGTGCGCCTGTTGGAGGAATTCGGCCTGCGGGACGCTCAGGCGAGGATCATCAACGGCCATACGCCTATCCGGGTGACCCACGGGGAAAGCCCCATCAAGGCAGGGGGTAAATGCATCGTCATTGACGGCGGCTTTTGCAGGGCATATCAGAAAACCACAGGCATCGCGGGGTATACGCTGATCTCCAACTCCCATGGAATGCGCATTGTGTCCCACCAGCCCTTCACCGACCTGGAGGATGCCCTTAGCGAAGACCGGGACATTCATTCCCAACCCTATGTATTCGCAACCTGGGAGAAGCGAAAAATGGTTGCCGATACGGATCATGGACAGAAGCTGCAGGAGCGCATCGCCGACCTGCATGATCTGCTGGAGGCCGTGCGGCAGGGGCAGGTCAACCTGAGCCGATGACGCACGGCCAATAGCGCTGGCGCATAGCATGATACCGGGGCGCGCAAAAGCGTTCCGAAGGAGGTATGTTATGCGCGGCTTGGGCATTGCGCTGATTATGATCGGCTTGTTGGGCTCCGTGCTGATTTTTCTATATCCTTGTCTGGGATGGTCGGGACTGGTTGGTGCTTTAGGCGCTATTCTGGCGGGCATCGGCTTCCTGACGTCCAAGGAGCTTAACGCATAAAAAACCGCGGCCTTCACGCTCGGGTGCGATCCCGGCGTGGAGGCCGCTCAGACTGTCAAAAAACCTCAGGGAGGTGTCGGAGGGGCCGCAGCCCCTCCGACTTTCATTCGTGTAAGCCGGCTTTGCCGGCTTCGCGGGTCGTTGATTTTGCTTGCAAAATCAATTCCTTACACCTTCGGACGACCTTTGGTTGGCCGAAGGTGCTTCCTCGAAAAAGTGGTGAAAACCACTTTTTCGACACGCTGCGCGGCCTTCACGCTCGGGTCCGATCCCGGCGTGGAGGCCGCTTTGCTTGCTTTTTAGGAAGCTTTGTTCAGAATGCTCATGAATTCTTCGCCGGTAATAGTTTCCTTTTCCAGCAGGTAGCCAGCCAGTTCATGAAGCTTTCCTTCGTTTGCCTTGAGAATGTCCATGGCTTTTTGATGCGCGTTGCGGATGACTTCCACCACTTCGCTATCAATGCGCGCGGCGGTGTCGCCGGAGCAGACCAGGGTGCTGTCGCCGGTAAGATACTGATTGGTGGCGATTTCCAGCGCGGTCATGTCGAAGTTGTCGCTCATGCCGTAGCGGGTAATCATGGTGCGGGCGATTTTGGTGGCCTGCTCAATATCGTTGCTGGCGCCGGTGGTAACCTGGTGGAAGATCAACTCTTCTGCGGCGCGTCCTGCGGTCAGGGTGGCAATTTTATTCAACAACTCTTCCTTGGTCATCAGGAAATGCTCGTCTTCATCCACCTGCATGGTATAGCCCAGTGCGCCGGAGGTGCGGGGGATAATGGTGATTTTCCGCACGGGGGCGGAGGCCTTCTGCAGCGCAGCCACCAGCGCGTGGCCGATTTCATGGTAGGAGACAATTTTCTTTTCCTCGGGGCTGATGACTGCGCCCTTGCGCTGGTAACCGGCCAGCACGGTTTCGATGGCTTCCTCCAGGTCACGCTGCTCTACCTGTTGCCGGTTGTCCTTAACGGCCAACAGTGCGGCTTCGTTGACGATGTTGGCCAGTTCTGCGCCGGAGGTACCGCTGGTGGACAGGGCGATACTGCGCCAATCCACCTGGGGCGAGATCTTCACGTTTCGGGCATGCACCCGTAGAATGGCCTCGCGTCCTTGCAGGTCGGGAAGTTCCACGGGTACGCGGCGGTCGAAACGGCCCGGACGCAACAGGGCTTTGTCCAAACTTTCAGGCCGGTTGGTAGCTGCCAGGATCACCACACCCTTGCCGCCGTCAAAGCCGTCCATCTCCGTGAGCAGCTGGTTCAGGGTCTGCTCGCGCTCGTCGTTGCCGCCCATGGCGCCGGTGTCGCGCTTTTTGCCGATGGCGTCGATTTCGTCAATAAACACGATGCAAGGCGCTTTTTCCTGAGCCTGCTTAAACAGATCGCGGACACGCGCCGCGCCCATGCCTACAAACATTTCCACAAATTCGGAACCGGAGATGGAGAAAAAGGGCACATTGGCTTCGCCGGCAACCGCCTTGGCCAGCAAGGTTTTACCGGTGCCGGGAGGGCCGACCAGCAAGACGCCCTTAGGCAGCTTGGCGCCGATGGACGTATACTTGGCGGGGTTATGCAGAAAATCCACGATTTCAGCCAGGGCTGCCTTGGCCTCATCCTCGCCGGCTACGTCGGAAAAGGATATGCCGGTCTGGGCTGCCACATAGACTTTTGCGTTGCTCTTGCCAAAGGACATGGCGCCTGGCCCTCCGCCCATACGCTTGGTCAGCTGACGCATGAGTAGCTGGCCTACGGCGATGAACAGCACCATGGGCAGAATCCAGCCCAGCAGGAACTCCAGCAGGGGGGAGTTCTGCTGGGGAATGACCTTGGCGAAGGTAACGCCGGCGTCGCGCATGCGCTGTACCAGATCGGCATCGTCCATTTTACCGGTGGTATAAATGCCGCGTACGCCTTCTACCGTGGCTACGAAGGTAATCGCGTCATCCGCTATCTGGGCCTCTTCAATGACCCTGGCGTCCAGCATATCCAGGAAATCACTGTAGGTTACCTCTCGGATGGAAGCCTTGTAGATGGAGGGCATCAACAGAGCGTTGATGAGAAACACGATCAGGATAGCGATGATGTAGTAAAAAATTAGTGGTTTTTTGGGTGGCTTGACTTCATTGTTGGGATTCAAGAGTGGTTTCCTCCTTCCGTGTGAAGAAAATGCTTGGAATGCTGGCGATTCATTGACACATTTTCATGAACACATTATAATAGGAAAAGGCAAGAATTGTAACGACACTTTTCGAAATGTGTCGCAAAGAAAAGGGGAAAAGTGCATGGAATGGTCTGAAAAAGTTACGGCGGCGCTGGAAGGCCTGCTTTCCTTTGCACAGGCAAAGGGGTTGATCGATCCCCAGGATCGGGCGTTTTACCGCAACCTGCTGCTGGACGTCATGGAAATGGACGCGCCTGCGGAAATGACTGTGGAAACAACGGAGATTCCTCCCACCGCTACCGCGTTGTTGCGCAGTCTGTGTGACGCTGCGGTGGAAAAGGGTCTCATTGAGGATATGCAGACCACTCGCGATCTCTTTTCTGCACGTCTGATGGGTTGTGTGACGCCCGTGCCTGCGCAGGTACGGGAAGTTTTCCAGGGGCATATGGCGGCGGGTGACCCGCAGGGCGCTACCGAGGCGTTTTACGAAATGTGCCGGTCCTGCGACTACATCAAGGTGGATTCCATAGCCCAGAACATTCGCTACTTTGCGGACAGCCCCTGCGGCGAGTTGGAGATCACCATCAATCTTAGCAAACCGGAAAAAGATCCCAAAGAGATTGCAAAGCTGAAGAACGCGCCCAGCGTGGGCTATCCCAAATGTATGCTTTGCGTGGAGAACCCCGGCTATGCGGGTCGTAATAATTTTCCCGCACGGCAGAATCACCGCATCGTTCCGGTGACGCTGGCGGGCGATCCCTGGTTTTTCCAGTATTCGCCTTATCTGTACTATCCAGAGCATTGCATCATCTTCAACAGCAAGCATGTGCCCATGAAGATTTCCAGGGGTACCTTTGAGCGGCTGTTCAGCTTCGTGGAGCAGTTCCCGCATTACTTCCTGGGTTCCAACGCGGATCTACCCATTGTTGGCGGCTCCATTCTCAACCACGACCATTTCCAGGGCGGGCATTATACCTTCCCCATGGACAAGGCGCCCATCCGCTGCGCGCTGAAGTCTCCTGACCCTCGGGTGGAGGCGGGGATTCTGGATTGGCCCATGTCCGCGCTGGCGCTGACGGGCAATGAACCCGCGCGCATGATTGAGCTGGCGGATCAGCTGCTGTGCGCCTGGCGTAAGTACAGCGATCCTGCCTGCCAGGTGTATGCGGAAACCGAGGGACAGCCCCACAATACCGTGACGCCCATTCTGCGCCGGGTGGACGGGAAATACCGCCTGCTGCTGGTGCTGCGCAATAACCGCACCAGCGCCGAGCATCCCCTGGGTATTTTCCATCCCCATGCGCCGCTGCACCATATCAAAAAGGAGAATATCGGCCTGATTGAGGTAATGGGCTTGTTTATTCTGCCCGGACGCCTCAAGACGGAACTGAAGCTTCTGGAGGCGTATCTTACCGGCAGCAAGCCCATGGTGCGTCCCGAGGAAAGCGATCCCTGCTGCAAGCACTGGGAGTGGCTGGAGGACATGGTAGCCCGCCGCGGCCTGTGCGTCGATGAAGCACAGGCGGAGCAGATGCTCCGGGAGGAAGTGGCGGCCGTCTGCGCTCAGGTGCTTGCGGACGCGGGCGTCTATAAGCAGGACGAGGCCGGTCTGGCCGGCATGAAGCGGTTCCTGGCGACGCTGGGGTACCAGGCGTAAGGCACAACCAAACCGAGCAGGACGTTTCCCGAAGGAAGCGTCCCGCTCCGTGCGTCTATCAGGACCGCCGGGTAACAAGCGAGAG
>CALVVZ010000085.1 GCA_944364075.1 uncultured Clostridia bacterium | reverse complement strand
GAAAGCCGTGCGCTTGATGGTTTCCGCAACCACATCGAAGGGTTGCCCCTTAACCTGTTCCAGCGCACGCTTGACCACGCCGGGGCCGGATACGCCCACGTTGATGGCGCACTCCGGTTCACCCACGCCGCAGAAAGCGCCCGCCATAAAGGGGTTATCCTCCACCGCGTTGGCAAATACTACCAGCTTAGCGCAGCCCAGGCCGTCCTGGTCTGCGGAGCGGGCCGCGGTTTTTTTGATAATCTCTCCCATCTCCCGGATGGCGTTCATATTCAGCCCGGCTCTGGTGCTGCCCACATTGATGCTGGAACACAGCCGCTGGGTTGTGCAAAGCACTTCGGGAATGGACTGAATCAGCCGTTCGTCCGCCTGGGTCATGCCCTTCTGTGTCAAGGCGCTGTATCCGCCCAGGAAGTTCACGCCCATTTCCTCTGCCGCCTGGTCCAACGCCCGGGCGATGGGCCGCGGATCGCCCTGACAAATCAGGCTCACCGGGGTCACGGAAATCCGTTTGTTTACAATGGGAATCCCCAGCTCCCGTTCAATGTCTTCGCCGGTCTTGACCAGGCGGTCCGCCGTGCGGCATACCTTGTCGTACACCCGCTGGGCACACTTCTCCGCGTCCTGGTCGGAACAGTCCAGCAGATTGATTCCCAGAGTGATGGTGCGGATGTCGAAGTTTTCTTCCTGGATCATCCGCATGGTTTGCAGAATTTCACTGGTTTCGATCACGCCGCATGTCCCCCCTTACACCCGGTGCATGGCGTCAAAAATGTCCATGCGCTGCATGTGAATGGTCATCTGCAAATCGTCGCGTACAGGCTGAAGCGCGGCGTCGATGTCAGCAAAGGTCATGTGTGCGCCATCCAGGTCCACCACCATCATCATCGTGAAGTAGCCGCCCAGAATGGTTTGGGTAATATCCAGAATGTTGATATTCAGTTCGCTGAGCTTGGTCGCTACCTTCGCGATGATGCCCGTCGCATCCAGGCCGGTTACGGAAATAACCGCTTTGGTCATAGGTTCCACCCTCCCCAGAGATTGTCTTACGCAAGCAATATACCCCTACCGGCGCGGGTTTGTCAAGCGCCGTCAAATTTCGGCTTGCATTTCTCCCACTGCGCCGCTATGATAGAAGGCGTGATTGAACCAGATTGTCCGCCGGGAGGTGTTTTCTTGCAAAAGCAGGTGCTCGCCATTCATGATCTGAGCTGCGTGGGCCGTTGTTCCCTTACCGTAGCGTTGCCCGTATTATCTGCGGCCGGGCTGCACGTATCCGCGTTGCCCACAGCGCTGCTCTCCACCCATACGGGAGAATTCACCGGATATACCTACCTGGACCTGACCCAGGAAATGTCGCGAATCTACGGGCATTTTCAGACCCTGCCCTTGCGCTTTGACGGGCTGTACAGCGGCTTTCTGGGATGCTGGGAACAGCTGACCCTGGTACAGGAGGTTTTCGCACATTACCGCCATGCGGACACCCTGCTGCTGGTGGATCCCGTCATGGCGGACCAGGGCCGTCTCTATGCCACATATACCGAAGCGTTGGCCAGGGATATGGGTCGGCTGTGCCACCAAGCGGATATCATCGTACCCAATCTCACGGAAGCCGCCATTCTCCTGGAGGAATCCTATCACGCCCGCCCTTCCTTTTCACAGGTAGAGAGCATGCTTCGTAGGCTGTGCTGCCGCTACGGTTGCCGTCAAGCCGTCATTACCGGCATTGTTCGGGATGATCTGCTGGGCGCCGCCGCTTATGACGCGGACCATGACACGATGTTTTTCCATGGTTGTCCGCCGTTGGAGCAGGTATTCTACGGCACTGGGGACGTACTGGCCAGCGCGCTGCTGGCCGGGCTCATGCGTGGTCGTTCCCTGGCGCAGGCAACTTCCCTGGCCGTGGATTTCACCTACCAGAGCATGCTGCATACCCTGGAAAACGGCCTGCCTTTACGCTACGGCGTAGCCTTTGAGCAGGCGCTTCCTATGCTGGTGCGCGCACTGGATACCACCCCCGTCTTATAAAGCAGGCCCGCCCGGAAGCTTTGCTTCCTCAGGCGGGCCTATGCTTTAGGCTGCTTCGTTTTCCGTCTCCTGTTCCTCCGCGGCCGGCGTTTCCGTCGTTACCCCCGCGGAGGGTTCCGTAGCCTCATCCGTGGTTTCGTCCGCAGCCTCGTCCGTAACCGCCGCCGTAGCTGTGGGCGTAGGGGTAGGCGTGGCGGTGGACGTAGGCGTAACCTCCGGCGTTGCGATCACTTCAGGGGTGGGCGTAGGCGTAGGCGGCGGCGTAGGCGTAGCAAGTTCCTGCTCGTAGAGTTTCTCCAGGGTTGCGGTATTGGCGGTACCGTTTGCCTTGAGTCCCACGGCCTTTTGGAACGCTTTCACCGCTTCTACCGTACCGTTCAAATAGGTACCGGTCACCGTACCGCCATAGTACCCCAGCTCCTTGAGCTTGGACTGAAGCCACCATACGTCCTCCCCGGAGCTGTTCTTTTTCATCTGCTCCAGGGGCATGGGAGGCATAGCGCCGCTGATGTAAACAGGGGTAGGCGTAGGTTCGGGGGTGGACTCGGGCAGCATGCGGCTGTAATCCAGCGGCGGCAGCTCCAGAGACGCCCGCAGTTCGGGATCGTCCGGAAGATCTTCCCGTATGGTCACTACGGTGCCTTCCCCCACGTTGTCATAAATCCATTTGGCATCCGCCACCGTCAGGCGAATGCATCCATGAGAAACCCGCGTGCCCAGGTTTTTGTATGAGCTTACGGAAAGATCCATGGTATTCACAGAGTTGTAGATCACGGAATGGAAGGCAATGGAACTGTTAATCCGCGTCCAATACTGGGCATGGCCGCCCCAGCGCGGGAAATAGCACCACCGGGCAGTCCGCCCGTTCAGCACCCATTCGCCCACGTCACTGGGATAGGATTTGGTGCCCGTTGAACAAAGCATCTGCCGTACCACCACGGTATATTCCCCGTTTTCATCCCGGCCGTACACAGTGGTCACCTGGTTGTTCACATCCACCGTCACCGCAAAGGGAACGGGGGTAGGCGTGGGCGTAGGCCGAGGCGTATCCCCAGGAAGAACCACGTTCAGATCATTAAAAAGCATGTTCCAGGTCAGTTCGCCCACGATGCCGTCCACTTCCAGACCATTTTGCTCCTGGAACGCTTTTACAGCCACCAGGGTATTGCCCAGGAAGTTCCCGCTCACCGCACCATCATCATACCCCAGCTCCGTCAGGCGGTTCTGCAGGGTCTTGACCCGCGTACCCGTAGAGCCCCGGGCCAGGTTGCCTTCAAAGGGCACTTCCTCCAGCACCGTAGCCATGGTTTCGGCAGGGGCGTCCTCATCCACCAGGAAGCCGGGGTCCGGCGTGGGCGTCGGCGTAGCCGCTGTGGTGCGGTCATTCTTGCCCACGGCCTGGCCGCTGTACATCAGCGTCTGGGTATCCACATCCGCTACGCCGGTCCCTTCCAGACCGTTGCGTTCCTGGAACGCTTGCACCGCGGTCTGGCTGCTTTCCAGATAATTCCCGCTGATCTTGCTAGTAAAATATCCCAGCTCCGTCAAGCGCGTCTGCAATTGTTTCACATCGTCCCCGGAGGAGCCGTACTGCAACGGGCGATACTCGGTGCTATACAGCAGCGCTTGCGTATCCCCATCCGCCACACCGGTAGCTTCCAGGCCGAAATCCTCCTGGAAAGCCTTAATGGCAGCCTGCGTGCTTTCCCCAAAACTGCCGCTGATATTCCCGGAGTAATAATACAGCTCCGTCAGCCGTCTTTGCAGTTCTGACACATGGTCGCCCGTATCGCCTAATTGCAGATCAGGGGTTTCAAACTCTTCCTCCATGAGCACAACTTCTTCCTCGCTGGCGGGATCATCCTCCAGGATGACTTCGCCTTCCCCCAGCGCGGCGCACGCGCCCAGCAACAGCAGCATCATCAGAAACAGAAAAACCAACATCTTATGCAATGCCATTCACCCCGATTAGTATGTACCCATCTATTGTAAACAAAGTGCGGCTTTCGCGCAAGCCCCATGGTAAAATCTTTACATATAAAAAGGAAGGGGCTGTTGCAAACAGTCCCCCCAACCCGCTCCGCCGGCAAAGCCGTGGGATGGGAATGAAAAATCGGAGAGGCCGCAGCCTCTCCGACATCTCCTCGGGGGTTTTTGACCGCTTTACCGCAGGGCCATAACGCCCTCCGGCGCAATATGCAAATACTTGGGCAGGTTTCCGGAAAATTGCGGCCACAGCGTGCGGTCAATCTCCCAACGGATGCGGGTGTTCCCCGCTGTGAAAAACACCGAAACGGAAAACGGCGCTTCGTTGATCCGTGGGTCTGTAAGCGGAAATACATTGTCCCCCGGCCCATCCGCAGGAGTAAAATAGTGCGCACGCAATCCCACCGACGCGACATCCTCCCCGACGGGTTCCGCAGCCGTCAGCGTCGTCTGCCAGTCCTGCGCAAAAAGTGTAAAGCGCCCGGTTTTCCTCGCGGGGGAAAGATTTTTGCAGCCCGTGATCGCCGCCGCGGCCGCCGTCTGCGGATGTTCGAATACCTCCTCACGGCTCCCCTTGGCCACCACATGCCCTTGATCCATAATCACCATATTCGGACAAAAGCGGTACGCTTCGTCCCGGTCATGGGTCACCAGCAGCACATCCTGCCCAAACCGGGCGAGCATTTCCTGCATTTCCCACTGAAGCTTGGTGCGCAAATAGCTGTCCAGCGCGGAGAAAGGCTCGTCCAGCATCAGCAGCCGCGGCTGATTCACCATAATCCGCGCCAGGGCTACCCGCTGGGCCTGCCCGCCGGAAAGCTGGTAGGGTTTGTGCTCCATCAGCCCCTCCAGCTGAAACATGGCCGTTACTTCCTCCAGGGTCTGCTCCCGGCGTGCCCGGTCTTTTTCCCCGCGCATGCCGCAAAGGATGTTCTTGCGCACATTCATGTTGGGAAACAGCGCATAGTTCTGGAACAGGTATCCCACCCGGCGCTGCTGAGGCCGAAGGTTCACGCCCTTGTCCGCGTCGAACAGCGCCACGCCGTCCAGTACGATCCTCCCCCGGTCCGGGGTCTCGATACCGGCAATGCACTTGAGCGTATAGCTCTTCCCGCACCCCGACGCGCCCAGCACGCCAAATACTCCGCCGCCGGTTTCCAGGTCGGCCCGAAGCTGAAAGTCCCCCAGATCCTTTTCAATATGCACGGACAGGCTCATCTGCGCACCGCCTTCCTCTGCCGGGTCTCCAGCATGTTCACCGCCAGCAGCACCACGGCGCTGATGGCCAGGTTCACCATCACCCACTGGAAAGCTCCCGCGTCGTCATTGGTGCGCCACAGTTGATAGACCGTGGTGGAAATGGTGGCCGTTTTCCCCGGCGTATAGCCAATGAGCATGCTTGTGGCCCCGTACTCCCCCAACGCCCGGGCAAAGGCCAGCACAACGCCTGCCAGGATACCCTGCCGGCAGGCCGGCATACGGATTTTCCAGAAAATAAAGGTGTTGCTCAGCCCCAGGGTCTGTCCCGCGTGCGCCAGATTGATGTCAAAGCTCTCAAAGGCGCCACGGGCGGTGCGGTACATCAGCGGAAAAGCCACCACCGTCGCCGCCAGGATGCCTCCGTACCAGGTCATCACAAACTTGATGCCAAACTGTGCCAAAAATATCCCCAGCGGCCGCTTGGTTCCAAAGGCCAGCAGCAAAAAATAGCCGCATACCGTAGGCGGCAGCACCATGGGCAGGGTCAGGAACACATCCAGAACGCCCTTGATGACCCGGGGCAGGCGCGCCACGTAATACGCGCAAAGAATCCCAAGAAAAAAAACCAGCACGCTGCTGATCGCCGCGATGCGCAGGGAATTCCACAATGGATACCAGCTCATACCCCGTCTCCTTCCCGGCAAAAGGAACGGCGGGAGGCAGCCGTGATGCGGCCGCTCCCGCTTCCCGCCTGCGGCATCGTCCCGGCAAAGCGTCAGGGACGAAAGCGCAGGAGCCAGGTTATTCCTTTCTATGGCAGAGGTGCGGCTTACGCCTCCGGTTCAGCCTCAGCGGGCGTCACCGCGGAGAAGCCCACCGCGGCGAAAATCGCCATGGCTTCCTCTCCCTGGAGGTAATCCAGGAAGGCCTGGGCCTCTTCCCCATGGGCGGCGGTCTTGAGCACCGCAGCAGGATAGATCACCTGTCCGCACATTTCGGGGGTCGCGCTATCCACCACGGTAAGACCCGCGCTGAAAGCGTCCGTGCAGTATACGACGCCGCAATCCACGCTGGCTTCGCTGACCTGGGTCGTGACTTCCTTCACATTGGTGCCATAGGTCAGCGCGCCGGCGTTGGCCAGTTCTTCTTCATTCAAACCATAGTAGGCAAAGATATTCTGGGTATATTGTCCCACAGGCACATCGCTGTTGCCCATGGCCATGAACAGTTCGCCCGCCTGAAGCGCTTCCGCCATCTGGTCAAAGCTCTCGATTCCCTTGGGATTGCCCTCAGGCACTACCAGCGTCACTTTGTTTTCCAATAGATCAATGCGGGAATCGGCCACTACAAAGTCGAGTCCTTCCGTGTTCACGGAAGCATCGGCCTGAATATCCAGCTGGTCCATCTGCTTCTGCCCGGCAGAAATGAACAGGTCACAGTCTGCGCCCTCCTGAATCTGCGTCTTCAGCGTGCCGGAGGAGTCAAAGTTGTACGTCAGTACGATGCCGGGATGAGCCGCTTCGTACAGCGCCTTGATTTCCGTCAGCGTTTCCGTCATGGAAGCGGCGGCAAAAACAATGATCTCCGTCTGCGCTTCCGCCAGGGAGAGCGCGGGCAGCGCCCCCAGGCACAGGACCAACAACAGGGACGGTAGTTTCTTCATGAGAACCTCTCCTTTTCAAAAATATTGAAAAAGGAGACAGGCTCCCCGCACGCCAAAAAACGCCGGGGCATTCCGTCTCCTTCTCAATCACGGAAGGTCGCCGCGTTTCCACGGCGGCCCTGCGGAGGATATACCTCCATCGGCCCGGACGTCATGGCAGCGCTTTAGACAGCCGGGCTCGGAGACAGGGGTTTCAATCGTATTTATCCTACCATTTTTTCCGTATATTCGCAAGAAAAATTCACGGGGAAGGTCGAAAAATGCCTTGCCCGGCCGCTTAGCTGCGGGCGCATTCGCCGGCATCCCCAACAAGAATCGCCAGCCCGTGGTCCAGGGTGGGAAGAATATATTCCAGGTTTTCGCGCACCGCTTTGGGGCTGCCTGGCAGATTCACAATCAGTGTCCGGCCACGGATGCCGCTTACCGCCCGGGAAAGCATGCCCCGGGGCGTAATGGACAGGCTGTGGTAGCGCATGGCCTCCGCAATGCCGGGTACCGGGCGTTCCACCACATCCATGGTCGCTTCCGGCGCGTTATCCCGGGGAGAGAATCCGGTGCCTCCGGTGGTCAGCACCAGTTCCGCCTGACCGCCGTCGCAGATTTCCCGCAGCGCCTGCGCCAGGCCCGCCCGGTCATCGTTGAGCAACAGCTGCCGGCTTACCTGGTAGCCTGCCGCCTCCACCATTTCCCGGATCACCTGACCGCTTACATCTTCCCGCTCTCCGCGGGCGCCCTTGTCCGACAGGGTAATGATCGCCACCTTGTACATGGGCGACGCCTCCTTTCTTGACAGCGCGGCTTTCAGCCGCCGATTTCGTTCATGCGCCGTTCCTCACGGTCGTCAATGGCTTCCGAAAAGCCGTGCCTGCGCGGCTTGCGGGCAATGGCTTCCCGCAGGGCGGTCTCAAGCCCTTCCTCCGAAATGCCGTCCCGCAGCAACGCGCGCAGGTCCAGCCCCGCCCGGTGGTTCAGGCACAGTTTCAAAAAGCCGTCCGCCGTAAGCCGGACCCGGTTGCAGCGATCGCAGAACTCATGGCTCATGGGACTGATAAAGCCGATGCTTCCCCGGAACCCCGCCGGCCGGACGTATCTGGCCGGGCCATAGCCGTGGTGGCTCTCGTCCTTGGTCAAGGGGCCGAATGCCGCGGCCATCCTTGCCTCCAGCTCGTCGGAAGGAATGGGCGACAGCGCCGCCCCGCAGCCCACAGGCATCAGCTCAATGAACCGCACGCTGATGTCCCGCTCCCTGGCCAGCGCCGCCAGACCGGTCAATCCGTCCTCGCTCCATCCCCGGACGGGTACGGCGTTGATTTTCACCCGCAGCCCCGCGGCCAGCGCATCGTCGATAACGCGCAGAACCTTCTCCAGCTCGCCGCCGCGGGTAATCCGGCGATAAACTTCGGGGTCCAGCGTATCCAGACTAATGTTCAGCGCATCCAGTCCCGCCTGTTTTGCCCGTTCCACCTGACCGTCCAGCAGGATGCCATTGGTGGTCATGGCGATTTCCTCAATGCCAGGAATCCAGTGGATACGCTCCACCAGCTCCAGGCATCCCAGCCGCGCCATGGGTTCGCCGCCCGTTACCCGGACGTAGCGCACGCCCAGGCGCTGCAACGCCCGCACCACCCGCTCGATCTCCTCAAAGGTGAGTATATCCGCATGACGCAGGCAACTTACGCCTTCCTCAGGCATGCAATACACGCAGCGCAGATTGCACCGGTCCGTAATGGAAATACGCACATAATCAATGGTGCGTCCGCAAGCGTCAAGCATCGCCGCTTTCCCCCTCAAACTCGGGATCGTTCACAAACAAGCCGCTTTTGCCGCCGGTCTTCTTGGCCAGATGGATGCCGGTGATTTCCATGCGCTTGTCGATGGCCTTGCACATGTCATAGATCGTCAGCAGCGCAACGCTCACGCCTGTGAGAGCCTCCATCTCCACGCCTGTCTGCCCCTTCAGGGAAGCGGTACACACGGCTTCCACCTCGCAATGTTCCTGGTCAATGCGAAAATCCACTGCGCATTTGCCCAGCATCAGCGGGTGGCACATGGGAATCAGCTCGCTGGTGCGCTTTACCGCCATGATACCCGCCACGCGGGCCACGCCCAGCACGTCGCCTTTCTTGGCCGTGCCTTCCGTAATGGCCTGCAGCGTTTCCGGACTGACGCGGATACGCCCCTTGGCTACCGCGGTACGGGAGGTTTCTGCCTTGTGGGTCACATCCACCATAATGGCCTGCCCCTGCGCGTCAAAATGGGTAAGCTTCTCAATCACAGCAGAATCACCTCCACCCGGTCTCCCGTATGGAGCGGCCCGGTGCCCGCCGGAATATCAATCAAGCAGTTGCAGCCGATCATAGTCGCCAGGGAACCGCTGGAATGATTGGCGCCCGTCAGCGTCACCCGGTCGCCTTCCATGCGCGCGCGGATCAACCGGCGTCCCTTGCTCTCTTTGGGGAAATCTCCCGTCAGCGTGCCCTGGGTCCGGCGCAACGCTGCCCGCGTCTCTCCGGCCAGGCGGCGCAGTACCGGCACCGCGAAAACCTCGAAGCATGCCAGCGCCGCAAAGGGATTACCCGACAGGCAGATCAGCAGTTTACCTTCGTATACCCCGCACAGCAGCGGGCTGCCTGGCTTCATAGCCACCTTCCAGAAAAGGCGCTCCGCTCCCAGCAAGGGCAGCACCTGGTGAAAAATATCTTTTTTCCCCACGGACACGCCGCCCGTGGTGAGCAAAACGTCGCAATGCTCCGCCGCCTTGCGCAAAGCCTGCGCAACGGTTTCGGGATCGTCCTGTGCGCTTTCCGGGGAAGCCAGCGATACGCCCAGTTCGCTCAGGCGCGCGCTAAGCACGGCGCGATTGGCGTCATAGATTTTTCCAAAGGGCAATGTTTCCCCGGGCTGACGCAGTTCGTCCCCGGTACACAGCAGCGCCGCACGCACGGGCGCGTAAACCTTGGCCCCCGTAACGCCCAAGCTGGCCAGCACGCCGATGTGCGCGGCTGTGATGCGCTCGCCCCGGTGCAGGAGCACGTCGCCCAGCCGCACATCCTCTCCCGCCCGGCATACGTTCCGTCCGGCCGGTACGGCGGTGTAGACCGCCACCGTTTCCATGCCAAGATCCGTATCCTCCTGGCGTACCACGCAATCGCAGCCGGCCGGCACCGGCGCGCCGGTCATCACCCGCAGGGCTTCACCCGGGCCCGGCGCAAATCTTTCCCCGCAGCCTGCGCAGGCTTCGCCGATGACCCGCAGACGCGCCGGGCATTCCCGGCTGGCTCCGGCGATGTCCGCCCCCCGGAGCGCATACCCGTCCAGCGGAGAGCGGTCAAAAGGCGGCACCTGCATGGGCGCAGCCACATCCTCCGCCGCCACACGGCCCAGCAGCGCATGCAAGGGCGCATACTCCGTCCGCTCCACGGGATGGACCCGCTCCATCAACAGCGCCAGCGCGCTCTCAAGACTTTCCATGACGGCGCCTCACTTTCCAAATCCGCAGTTGGGCCAGGTGCATACCGGGCAGTTCAGGCACAGTCCGCCCTCGCCCATGCGCACCAGATCCTCGCGCTTGATCTCCACGCCCGCCGCCACTCGGGGTAGCACCAGGTCGAACACCGTGCGCTTGGCGTACATCACACATCCAGGCAGGCCCAGTACGGGAATCTCGCCATCCCCGGAGGGCAGGTAGGCCACCAGCATCATAGCGCCGGGCAGCACCGGCGCGCCATAGGTTACCATACGGGCGCCCGTTGCGCGAATGGCCGCGGGCGTGCGGTCATCAGGATCCACGCTCATGCCGCCCGTGGTCATGATCAGCTCTGCGCCCTGATCTCGCAACGCCAGAATGGCCGCAGTGATTTTCTCAGGATCGTCGGGACACATGGTATGGCCCATAACGGTCATGCCGTACTCCTGCAATTTGTGCTCAATGACAGGGGTAAAGGTATCCTGAATGCGGCCGTAGAACACCTCGTTTCCCGTGGTCACGATGCCGCAGCGCAGGGGCCGGAAGGGCAACACCTGCAAAAGCGGCGTTTCCCCTGCCGCACGCTTGACCAGCTCCATTTTTTCCTTTTTGATGACCAGCGGGATCACCCGGGTGCCCGCCAGCTTGTCCCCGCTCTTTACCGGCGTGAAACCGTGCCGGGTAGCGATCATGATCTCCTCAATGGCGTTAACCGCCTGCAGGCGGGCGCTGTCAATGGTCAGCAGGCCGTCGCAGGTGGCAATCAGTTCTATCTTTCCCTCCTGGGGCGCGGTGGGGCGCATATTTGTCCCCATGCAAACGTCCCGCAGGATCTCCGCAGCCTCGTCCTCATGGTAACAGGTATCGTCCTTCTCCCACACGTAGAGGTGATCCTTGCCCAACTTAAGTAGTTCGGGAATATCCGCCTCGGTTACCACATGGCCTTTCTTAAAGGCCACGCCTTTCTTGACATCCTTGACAATGACCGTAATATCATGGCAAAGCACATGCCCCTGCGCATGGATGGTTTCAATATAACGCATGAAAAAAGCCCCCCCTTGTCGTTCCGCATCAGTATAGCACAGGGCGAAAGCCGTTTCAAGACGAAATCCGGCGTCTTTCCACGGAATGCGCGCATCTTCGACACCCTTTACATCCCGGCAAATTCTGCTATAATACCACTGAAAAGCCAGCAAAGCGGGGGACTGTCATGCGTGTTGTAACGCCCTGGTTGGACTTGCCCAACGTACCGGAGGCCTGGTGCCGGGGGCTGATGGTCTGCCGCAGCAAGGAAGTGGCGGCGGGCGCTTTTTTCCCGCGTCCGCGCCGCACCATCACCCAGGTGCATGATCTGGCCCTGACCGCACTGGCCCGCGGTCGGGTACTGCTGATCTATATCGACGGCCTGGGATATACGCTGTACTGCCGGGCCCGCCTGCCGTTTATCAAAAAACGTTTCCATTGCCGCCGGGCGCAAACGGCCTTTCCGCCCTTGACCCAGCCCTGCATGGCCTCCATGCTTACCGGAAAGTGGCCTGCGCAGCATGGTATATGGAGCCGCCGTGATCACCGCCCCCGATGCGCCTCGCTGCTGGCCGTGCCGGGCGCGGTGTTGGTGGAAGCGGACAGCCCGCCGCTTTCCCTGGAAAAGGAGCCGTTGCTTACCCTGCCTGACCCCGGTGAAACGGTGGATGCCGCGGTGCTGAAGGCCGCGCTTCCTCTTTGCCGCGGGAATGTGCCGCTGCTGATCGTTCACTTTCACGGCCTGGACGATCTGGAGCACGCTGTGGGCGATCAGCCCCGCCTGCTCCAGGCGAAGCTCCGGGAAT